>NZ_FNTD01000004.1:5765000-6107564 GCF_900104815.1 Streptomyces misionensis | reverse complement strand
CGCCTCCACCACGACCTCGGCGACGTCCCGCGGTCGCAGCGGGCCCAGTTCGCGGTGGATCTCGGCGGCGCAGTCCACGGCCGCGTCGATGCCGGGTCCGCCGGGGTGCATCTTGAAGGAGAGGGTGTCGGTGTGCCAGCGGCGGCCGAGGCCCTTGGCGACCGCCTGCGGCAGCGGCACGGTGGCGAAGCGGGCGAGGAAGCCGTCGCTGTGCTCCATGATGTCGGGCGCCCCGCGCAGCCCCGCGTAGGCCGCGTCGCAGGCGTCCATCGCCGTGCGCACCGGGGTGAAGGTGTTGAACAGCCGGGCGTCGCTGGCCAGGAAGGCGCGCATCAGGGGCCAGTTGGGCATGGCGAAGGCCAGCCCGAAGGCGTTCTCGTACAGGCTCGCCGGGGCCCGGTCGCAGTGCAGCCGGCCGGCGACCGCGCCGGCCAGGTGGGTGTGCACGGCGCTCTGGCCGCGCAGCGGGCCGAGGGTCGCGGAGGCGGTGATGCGGGCCGCGCACTCGTTGGCCACGACCACCGAGGTCAGCAGGGACAGGCCGTCCAGGCGGCGGGCGTAGGCGAAGGCGAGCGGGACGGCGACGGTGGAGTTGGACAGGTGTCCGGCGTACGCGGTGTCGTCGAGGTTGAGCCAGGAGCCGAGCGCGGCGAAGACGCCGGCGGCCTGCCGGGGGTCGCGCTGCATGGGGTGCCCGAAGGCGGCCACCAGCTTGCGGCCGAGCGGGTGCTGGAGTCCGGCGCGGATGGAGGCGATCTGCGACAGCACCTGGCTCGCGGCGAGCTTGAGCACCCGGCACGGGATGGCCTGCGGCCGCAAGGTGGCGGCCCAGTGAGAGAGTTCGCGCAGCGGGGTGTCCGCGCCGGCGGAGCCGTGGGCGGTCCGGGACGAGACCTGGGCCTGTTCGGCCCAGTCGGCGCACAGCGCCCGGGCGACGCTCTCCGCGAGGACGGCGGTCATGGCGGGTACCTTCCGTGCGTGCGTCGAGGGGAACACGACGGCGGGAGCACCGGTGGGCCCGGTGCTCCCGCGGGGTGGTGCGGTGTTACGCGGCCGGGACCTTGTCCAGGAAGCCGTAGACGGCCTTGATCTTGCCGGCCTCGTCGGTGACGAGGACGTCGAAGCCGATGGCGACCGGCTCGGCGCCCGGCTCGGTCACCAGGCCCCACTGGAAGCGGGCCTGGTTGTGGTGGGCGTCGACGGTGCCGTGCAGCTCGAAGGAGAGGCCCTTGAACTGGTCACGGGCGCCGGCCACCACGGCCGCGAAACCCTCGTGACCCTCGACCGCGGCCAGCGGGTCGATGTACGGGGCGTCGGCGGTGAACAGCTCGGCGATGGCCGCGGCGCGCTTCTCGGCGTCCGCCTCGTTCCAGATGTCGAGGTAGCGGGTGACGGTGGTGGTCAGGTCGCTCATGCGGGCGATCTCCTTTTTGGTGGTGCTTCTTCGGTTCTTCGGACAGGTGGTTCAGGGGGCGGCAGGCGCCCACACGGGGAGGGCTCCGGGGAGCACCTCGAAGGTGGCCGCGGCGCCGATGCCGTGTTGGTACTCACCGTCGTGCTCCAGCGGGAGGCGGCGGCCGTCGGTGCGTTCCACGGTGATCCGGCGGCCCCGTGCGTACACGGTCGCCGGATGGGTCATGTGGGCGGCGTTCAGGGTCAGTTCGGGTACCTCGGCGGCCGGCACGTCGCCGCCGATGACACAGACGTCGAGCAGTCCGTCGTCGAGGAGCGAGTCGGGCAGCACCTGGAACCGGCCGCCGCGGTAGGGTCCGCCGCCGACGTTGGCGAGGACCGTGGGGCCCTCGTGCACCACCCGGCCGTCGACCGTGACCCGGCCGGGGTAGGGCGCGTAGCCGTCGGCGGTGTCGGCGAAGGCGCGGGCGTAGCGCTCGCGGCCGGTCAGCGGCAGCCCCTTCGCGGTGAGCAGTGCGTCCGCGATGACGCCCGAACAGGCGCCCAGGTACACGTAGTTGCGGGTCTCGGCGAGGCGGGCCAGGTCGAGCCGGCGCAGCCGGGCGCTGCCGCCGACGCCGGAGTCGGTCAGCACGGCCTTCAGCGACTCGCTCCAGGGCCGTTCGCCCCACAGCATCTTGTAGCCGGAGTTGCCGGTGCCGCCGGGCACCACCGCGAGGGTGGCGCCGCCGTCGGCGGGGACCAGTCCCTGCACGACCTCGCGGACCGTGCCGTCGCCGCCGATGGCCACGATCAGGTCGGGCGCGTCGTCGGTGCGTTCCAGGGCCCGGCGTACGGCGACCGTCGCGTCGCCCGGTCCCGTGGTCAGGTGGACCTCGGCCCGCTCCAGGCAGGAGGCGCACAACTGGCGTACTTCCTCGACCAGTTCGGGCGAGTGGCTGCCGGAAGCGGGGTTGCCCAGGACGAGTGCCCGGGTGGGGCCCGGGGCTGCGGTGTCTGCCATGAGGCGTACTCCTTCGTCGGTCGGCACCGGAGGACCGGGCTGGTGTGCCCCGGCGTCGCGGCGATGTCCACTGTGCCGGGGTGCCCTGTCACGGGGCTGACGTGCCGCTGACGCGGTGCCGGGGGCGAGCGGGGGCCGGGAAACACGCACGTCCGGCCCCCTTTTCGGGGGCCGGACGCGGGTGGTGCGGGACGGGCGGGATCTCACTCCTTGACGAAGGCCAGCAGATCGGCGTTCAGGCGGTCCGCGTGGGTGGCGAACAGGCCGTGCGCCGCGCCCTCGTAGGTGATGAGCCTGCTGTCCGGGATCAGTTCGACGGTGCGCGGGGCGCACAGCGGATAGGGGGCGCCCAGGTCGGCGGTCCCGTGGATCACCAGGGTGGGCACCCGCACCGCGGCCGTCTGCGCGCGCTGGTCGGTGGTCATCAGCGTGCGGTAGATCTCGATGCCGGCTCTCGGCGAGGTGTTCAGACACATGCCGACCAGCCAGCTCGCCAGCTGCGGGGAGATCGGCGGGTTCTCCGGGTCCGGTTCGGGGCCCGCGAAGAACGGCCATGTCAGCGCGGAGAGCCAGGCGGCCCGGTCGGTCTTGATGGCCTGTTCGACCTGCTCGAAGAGGGCGAGGTCGAGCCCGTCGGGGTTGTCCGGGGCGCGCAGCAGGTACGGCGTGGTCGAGGCGACCAGGGCGAGGCCCGAGACGCGTGCGTCGCCGTACCGGGAGAGGTACTGCACGCACTCCCCGCCGCCCACCGCGTAGCCGACCAGCACGGCGTCCCTCAGGTCGAGGTGGTCGAGCAGGTCGGCGAGGTCGCCGGCCAGGGTGTCGTAGTCGTATCCGGTCCACGGCATGTCCGAACGGCCGCTGCCGCGCCGGTCGTAGGTGACGCAGCGCAGTCCGTTCCCGGCGAGGAACGGGGCCTGGAACTCCCACATGCGCGCGTCCGCCATGGCGGCGCCGAGCAGGACGACGGGGCGTCCGTCACCCCAGTCGTTGTAGTGCAGCCGGGTCCCGTCCCGGGTGGTGAGGTACGGCATTCCTGTGTGCCTCCTTTCCAGTGGTGGGGCGTGCGGGGCGGTACGGGTGCTCGTGCCGGGGCGGCCCGGTCAGCGCCGGGCCGCGCGGCCGGGGGCCGCCAGCACCAGCAGGGAGGCGAGGACGCCCAGGCAGACGAGCGGGATCAGGGTGACGGTGAAGGCGTGCGGGTAGGCGTCCGCCTTGCCGCCGGCGTGGGCCAGGGCCGGGAAGAAGACCGTGCCGGCGATGGCCACGCCGACCGCGGCGCCGCCCTCCTGCGCGGTGTTCAGCAGACCGGAGGCCGCCGCGGCGTGCTCGGGGACCGCGCCGCCCAGCACCAGGTTGGTGAGCGGGCCGGTGGTCAGGCCCATGCCGAGCCCGGCGACCAGCAGCATCGGCAGCAGCCAGAGCACGGAGCCGTCCAGTCGCAGGTCCTTGGCGGTCAGCGCGATCGCGGTGTAGCCGATGGCGAGGACCAGCGGACCGGCGGCGACCCGGCGGGCGTTGACCGTGGCGGCGAACCGCGCCGAGACGATGGAGGCGCCGAAGTATCCGGCGCCCAGCGCCAGGAACATCAGACCGGACTCCAACGGGCTGAGGCCACGGCCGAGTTGCAGGTAGAGGGCGAGGGTGAAGAAGAAGGAGCCCATGGCGAGGAAGTAGACGACCGTGGCGACGAGGCCCACCGAGAACAGCCGGGAGCGGAACATGCCCGGCTCGATGAGCGGGCCGCGGCCGGCGGCGGAGCGGCGGCGCAGGTGCCAGACCGTCACGGCGAGCAGGACGGCCGCGGCGGCCAGCGACTCCCACACCCACACCGGCCAGTGCCGCTCCTGGCCCTCCAGCAGCGCGAACACCACGAGCCCGAGGGACACGGTGATCAGCAGGGCGCCGACCAGGTCGAGCCGGGTGCCGCCCTGGCCCTTGGACTCCGGGATCGTGCGGCGGGTCAGGGCGAGGGAGATCAGGCACAGCGGGACGTTGATCAGGAAGATCGTGCGCCAGCTGAGTCCGGCGATGTCGACGGAGATCAGCGCGCCGCCGATGAACTGTCCGAAGACCCCGGCGAGTCCGATGACCAGGCCGTAGACGTTGAAGGCGCGGTCGCGGGCCGTCCCGGTGTAGACGGTGCCGATGATGCCGAGGACCTGGGGCACCATCAGCGCGGCGGAGCCGCCCTGGAGGATCCGGGCGACGACGAGCACCGTCACGTTCGGCGCGAAGCTGCACGCGGCCGAGGCGACCATGAACAGCGTCATGCCGAGCGCGAACAGCCGCCGCCGGCCGTAGAGGTCGCCGAGCCGGCCGCCGGTGATCAGGCCCGAGGTGAAGGCGACGCCGTATCCGACGACGATCATCTGGGCCTGGGCGGCGGTGGCGTGCAGGTCGGCCTTGATGGCCGGGACGGCCACGTTGGCGATGAAGAAGTCGAGCACCGTGATGAACGTGCCGACGAGGACCACCACCAGGGCGCCCGACGAGGGGGCCGCGGCGCTGTCGGAGGCCGTCCGCTCGCGCCCCTCCGCCGCGATGTCCGGGGTTAACTCCTGAGTCATGACGACTCCGTTTCTCGATCTTTCGGTCGGTTGCTGCGGTGACCGTCAGGTCACCAGGTCACGGGGAGATGGGTCACCCCGTGGAAAACGGTGCCCCGGCGGAACAGCGTGCGCGGGTCGGCGGCGAGGCGCAGGTCCGGGAAGCGGCGCAGCAGCGAGCGCAGCGCCAGCTCCATTTCGAGGCGGGCCAGCGGGGCGCCCTGGCAGTAGTGGGGGCCGTAGCCCCACTGGAGGTGACCGCTGGTGTCGCGTTCGGGGTCGATGCGGTGCGGGCAGGCGAAGACGGTCTCGTCGTGGTTGCCGGCGGGCACCGAGATCACCACGGCGTCGCCCTTCTCGATGCGCACGCCGCCCAGGTCCATGTCCTCGACCGCGAGGCGGACCATGGCGTCCTGGGAGATGGACCAGTAGCGCATCGACTCCTCGATGAAGTTGGGGATCAGTGCCCCGTCGTCGGCGGCGACCTTCGCCCGCAGCTCGTCGTCGCGCAGCAGGGCCAGCACGTTCAGGGCGAGCTGGTTGGTGGTGGTCTCGTGGCCGGCGACCAGCACGAGCCGGGCGATGCCCACGAGTTCGTCCAGGGTGATGGCGCCGGTGTCGTAGTGGCGGACGGCGAGCCGGCTCATCAGGTCGTCACCGGGTTCGGTGAGCTTGCGCAGCGCCAGCTTGGCGAGGTACTCGGACATCTCGGCGAAGGCGGCCTGGGAGACGGCCGGGTCCTCCTGGGAGATGGTGACGCGGGTCTTCTCGATGAAGAACGGCGAGTCCTCCTCGGGCACGCCCAGCAGCCGGGCGATGACGAGGGTGGGCAGCGCCCGGGAGAAGACGGCGTGCAGGTCGGCGGGCTGGGGCCGGGCGGCAAGGTCGTCCAGCAGTTCGTCCACCAGGCGCTGGACGGGCTCGCGCAGCCGCTTGACCCGGCGCGCGGTGAACTCGGTCTGGATCATGCCGCGCAGCCGGGCGTGCTCGGGGTCGTCGAGCCGCAGGAACGAGCTGGGGTTGCCGCCGGGCGGCACCTGGATGCGCACGGGGGCGCCGGGCAGGGTCTCGTCGGCGCTGAGCCGGGGATCGGCGAGCGCCTGGCGGACGTCGGCGTACCGGGTCACGAGCCAGGCCAGCCGGGACTCCGCGGCGCCCGCCGGGATGCGGACGACGCAGGGCGGTGCCTTGCGCAGCTCGGCCAGGACGGGCGGCGGGTTGCCGTCCTCGGTACGGGCGAAGGGCCAGTCGAGGATGTCGGTGTGGTCGGCGAGCGACATGCTTGTCCTCCAGGTCCGGGGGGCAAAGGCGATCCTCGGCACCGACTCGCTTCCTGTGCTCGACACGATGGGGGGCCATCCGCGCGGGCGGCAAGGGGAATTCGTCCCTCCGAGCCGTGCGCGGACGTCGTGGCGCCACCATCGCGCACCGCCCTGACACCGCGCTGACGTAGCACTGACACGGGTCCCGGCGGGGCCCGTGCGCTGATCGGTGTGGGATCTTTCAGGAGCGAAGTGGTAATGACATTCCCAAGCGCAACTGACCCGGGGCTGATCCGGCCCTGACGACGGTGGCCGTTCTCGTCACCAAGTGCACTGTCCCAGAGGGGATTTCAGGCCACCAGGTGGCGGGACGGAGAGTTCCCGCGGACCGCGGACGAAGGGTTTGCCGCCCGGTTGCGAAACGGACCGGCCAGTCGTGGCCGCCGGCGGGGTTGGCGGGATCGGCACCGTCACCCTTGCGTGAGCGCGCGCCGCCGGATTCCATGGGGTACACGGCGTGCGTCCGACGCCCGCGCCTTCGCGGCCGGCGTGCGGGCGGGGCCGTGGTGGGGCACGGCCCTCCTGCGGACCCGGATGGGGCGGGCCGCTACCAGGTCACGTGCAGCGCGGTCAGGCCGTAGTTGATGGTGTTCTGGCGGAACACCACCGGCTCCGGCACGTCCGCGAGGCGCAGTCCGGGGAAGCGGTCGAACAGGGCGCGCAGGCAGACCTCCAGCTCCATCCGGCCGAGCGGGGCGCCCGGGCACAGGTGGCGGCCGTAGCCGAAGGCGATGTGCCGGGAGACGTCCGCGCGGTGGATGTCGAAGCGGGCGCCGTCCGCGAAGACGGTCTCGTCGTGGTTGGCGCTCGGGTAGGCGAGGATGACGCCGTCGCCGGGGGCGATGCGCGCGCCGCCCACCTCGGCCTCGGCGACCGCGACCCGGACCTGGTTGTCCTGGGTGATGGACCAGTAGCGCAGCAGTTCCTCGACGGCCTGGCCGTACAGCGACGGGTCGCGCCGTAGGTCGGCCAGTTGGCCGGGGTGGCGCAGCAGGCTCGCCACGCCGAGGCTGAGCTGGTGTGCGGTGGTCTCGTGGCCGGCGACCAGCAGCAGCCGGGCCATGGCCACGCAGTCCTCGCGGCTGAGCTCGCCGGTCGCCATGTACCGGGTGGCCAGCCTGCTCAGCAGGTCGTCGGCGGGCTCGGCCTGCTTGGCGGCGATGAGCCGGTCGAGGTACTCCGTCATCCGCACGAACGCGGCGTAGATCTCCTCCGGCGAGGCGTCCTGGGAGAGGACCTCCTGGCTCAGCTCGGCGAAGTCCAGCTCGTCGGCCTCGGGGACGCCGAGCATCCGGGCGATCACCAGGGAGGGCAGCCGCAGCGAGAGCCGGGTGACCAGGTCGGCGGGGCGGGGCCCGGCGGCCAGTTCGTCGAGCAGCCGGTCCACCAGCGACTCGACCTCGGGTCTGAGTCTTCGGGTGGCGCGGGCGGTGAACTCCGGCATGATCATGCGGCGCAGCCGGTTGTGCTCCGCGCCGTCCATGCGGGTGAAGGACATCACGCGCGGGGCGGGCGGGAGCTGGATACGGACGGGGAAGCCGGGCAGGGTGTCGTCCGAGCTGAAGCGCTCGTCCATCAGCACCTGGCGCAGGTCCTCGTAGCGGGTGACGAGCCATGCCTCGCCCGTGCGGATGCGCACCTTCACGGGCGGTCCCTGGCGCAGCTCGGCGTAGGCGTCGGGCGGCGAGTAGGGGCAGGAACGAGCCATGGGCCATTCCGCGAGCTGCTCCGTAGAGGAGGGCGATATTCCAGTCATTATTGCCTCCGGTTGGCTGAGTTCTTTCGGTTGCAGCCATCGTGGAGGTCGGCGTTGACGGGTTTCTGATACGACACTGACGGGCGCCCGCGTGGATCGCGGACGCCCGTCGGGGAGTCGGTGGCCGGATATGGCCGGTTCGGTCAGGCGGCGGTGCTCCTGGACCGGTTGGGCAGCAGTTGCAGCAGTGCCGCGGCGCCCACGCAGATGCCGGCCTGGACCAGCAGGCTGGTGCTGAACGCCTGCGCCATGCCGTGCGCGCCCGGCCGGTCTTCGGCCACGTCGAAGAAGACGACGCCGATGATGGCGACACCGAGGGCGTTGCCGACCTCCTGCGCGGTGGAGAACACCCCGGACGCGGCCGCCGCGTACTGCGGCGCCACCCGTTCCAGCACGAGCGAGGTCAGCGGCGCCACCACCAGGCCCATGCCGTATCCGCACACCACCATGGCGGGGATGCACCAGGCGACGGCGCCGGTGGTGTCCAGCCGGTCCGCGGTGAAGGCGAGCGCGACGTCGCCGACGGCCACGGTCAGCGCGCCCAGCGCGAGCACCTGCTTGCCCAGCCGGCCGGCGAACTTCGGCGCCTGCACGGAGGAGAGGAAGAAGCCGAGGCCGAGCGGGATGAACAGCAGCCCGGACTTCAGGGCGCTGGTGCCGCGCGCCTCCTGGAGGTAGAGCGCGAGGACCAGGAAGAAGGAGGCCATCACCGAGAAGTACACGAGGATGGAGACCACGCCGACGCTGAACGAGCGGTCGTGGAAGAGCGAGGGGCTCATCAGCGGGGAGCGGTCACGGGCCGCGAGCCGGCGCTGGGTGATCCAGAACAGGCCGAGCAGCGGCACGGAGGCCACGAGCAGCTCCCAGGTCCAGGCCGGCCAGCCCTGCTCCCGGCCCTCCACCAGCGGCAGCACGACCGCGACGAGCCCGGCCGTCACCAGCACCACACCCAGCAGGTCCAGCCCGGTCCGGCCGTCGCCGGCCTTCGACTCGGGCACCACCTTCGGGGTGACGAGCAGCACCAGCGCGCCGATGGGCACGTTGATCAGGAAGATGGTCCGCCAGTCCCAGCCGAACAGGTCCGCCTTGATCAGCAGGCCGCCGATGAGCTGGCCGAAGACCGCCGCCGCGCCCAGCGCCAGACCGTAGGCGTTGAACGCGGCGACCCGGGCCTTGCCGGTGTACGCGGTGTTGAGGATGCCGAGCACCTGCGGGATGACGAGGGCCGCGGCGGCGCCCTGGACGGCGCGGGCGACGATCAGTTCGGTCATGTTGGGCGCGATGCCGCAGGCCAGCGAGGCCAGCGTGAACAGCGCCACGCCCACGGAGTACACCCGTCTGCGACCGTACAGGTCGCCGAGTCTGCCGCCGGTGATCAGCAGCGCGGCCAGGCCGATGGTGAAGGTCACGGCGACGAGCTGGATCTGCGCCGGTGTGGCGTGCATGTCCCGCTGGAGCGAGGGGATCGCCACGTTGACGATGAAGAAGTCGAGGTTGGTGATGAACAGGCCGGCCAGCACGACCAGGAGGGCCCCCCAGGCGGGTGCCCCGGCGGCCTCCTCGATGTCCTGGGGCGGTGCGGCCGGGGCCGCGCTGCCGGTCAGTTCCGCTTCGGTGGTCATGACGACCCTCCTAGGTCGTGTCGTGCTGGTGGGATGCGGGCCGAACAGGGCCCGCTACGCGCAGCGGGGCACGGGACGGCAGCCGGGACGAAGGTCCCGGTGCACTGTCCCGCGCCCCGCTGACGTGGCGCTGACGGCCTTCCCGCTCGGCGCGCTCAGCGCGCCAGGGTGGCCACGGTGCGCTGGAGCCGGTGCGCGAAGTGCGCGGTGACGGCCTGGGCGTGCGTGTCGATGTAGAAGTGGCCTCCCTCGTACTCGTTGTGGCCCAGGTAGGCCGGGGTGCGTCCGGCCCAGTGGGTCATGGCGTCGGGGGCCTCCTGGAGCGGGTCGCTGCGGCCGCCGTAGGAGGCGAGCGGGCAGCTGACGCCGGCGCCGTCGTCGTCGTAGTCCCCGGCGACCCGCAGGTCGGCGCGGAGCGCGGGCACGACCAGGGCGAGCATCTCGGGGTTGTCGTAGACCTCGGCCGGGAAGGAACCCAACTTCTTGATCCACTCGACGAGTTCGTCCTCCGGCATCCGGCTCTGCTCCTCGGTCGGCTTGAAGAAGCCGATGGGCGACCAGCCGGACATGCCGACCATCACCGGGGCCGGGCCGCCCTCCTCCTCCATCCGGATGGCCAGGCGGAACGCCAGCTGCGCGCCGAGGCAGTGGCCGAAGAAGGCGAAGGGACGGTCGTCCAGGTCGTTGAGGACGGCCTCGTGCAGGGCGTCGAGGAGCGGCCAGAAGTTCTCGTAGGTCGGCTCCTCGCGGCGGTTGTGCCGGCCGGGCAGGGTGACGGCCTGCGGGGCGATGTCCGGCGGCAGCAGGCGCTCCCAGTCGCGGTAGATGATGGCGCCGCTGCCCGCGTGGGGCAGCAGGAACAGCCGGATCGAGGCGTCGGGCGAGGGCTCCACGGGGTGGAACCAGTTGCCCGCGCTGGACATCTGGCTGCCGATGGTGCCGATGGCGGTGGTCACGACTGCGTACTCCCAACGGTGGTGGCGGGGCCGAGGGCGCGTACCGCGGGCAGCAGCACCTCGGCGATCTCCTTCAACTGGGGCTCCGGGTCCAGCGATCCGATGCGGATCACCAGGTGCCGGGCGCCGGCGCGGACGTAGCCGGCGAGCCACTCGGCGCACTTCTCGGCGCTGCCCCAGGCGTAGGCCTGGATGGTGCGCATCTGCTCCAGAGAGCGGCCGTAGTAGTGGCTGATGTAGTGCTCCAGCTCGGCCTCGGCCGCGGCCTCGTCGCGGTTGACGGTGACCGTGGCGTACAGCGCGGGGGTCACCGTCCGGCCCGCCTCGGCGGCGAGTTCGCCGAGGCGGCGGCGGGCGCGGTCGTAGGCGTCGACATCGGGCAGGAAGGGCAGCCAGCCGTCGTAGCGGGTGGCCGCGCGGGCGAGCACCTTGGGGGTGTCGCTGCCGGCCAGCCACAGCGGCGGACCGCCGGGGACGGCCGGCGAGGGCAGCCGGTCCAGGTGCTCGGCCTGCCAGAACTTCCCGTCGAACTCGGTGGGTTCGCCGTCCTCGCCGGAGCGCCAGGCGGTGCGCCACAGCGCGGTGATCTCGTCCAGGCGGCCGACGCGGCCCTGGAAGGAGGCGCCGACGGAGTTGAACTCCTCCTCGGTCTCGGCCATCGGGAAGCCCGAACCGAGGCCCAGCACCAGCCGGCCGGCCGCGACGTGGCTGAGGCTCGCGATCATGTTGGCGCCGATGAGCGGGTGGCGCAGGGCGGGGGTGAGGGCCGCGGTGCCGACGGTGATCCGCCGGGTCGCCGCAGCGGCGGCCGACAGCACGACCAGGGGGTCCAGGCGGGGGCGGGCGGTGAGGGAGTCGCCGGCCCACAGGGAGTCGAAGCCGAGGGTCTCCGCCTGCCGGGCGAAGTCCAGCAGCGGGGCGGCGGCGTAGGTGCCGTTGATGGCTTGCTCACGGGTGGGCAGCAGGATGCCGATCCGCAGGGGCTCGGTGCTCATGGGCGGGTCACTCTCCACGGGGGCGTGAGGAACGTGGTCATACGGCACTCCCCAGCGGGTCCCTCGTCGGCGCCGCCAGCCCCTCGCGGACCGCGCGGCGCAGGATCTTGCCGGAGGGGTTGCGCGGCAGGGAGTCGGCGAAGTGGTAGGTGCCGGGGATCTTGTAGTCGGCGATGCGGCCGCGCAGCGACAGCAGGAGTTCGCGGGGGGTGGCCTTGGCGCCGGGCCGCAGCACCACCACGGCGTGCACGCTCTCGCCCCAGCGCTCGTCGGGCAGCCCGACCACGGCCGCGTCGGCGACCGCGGGGTGCGCGGCGAGGGCCTTCTCGACCTCGGCCGGGTAGATGTTCTGCCCGGCGACGATGATCGTGTCGTTGATGCGGTCGCACAGGTGCAGATAGCCGTCCTCGTCGAGGTAGCCGGCGTCGCCCATGTGCAGCCACTCCCCCACCAGGGTGCGGGCGGTGGCCTCGGGCAGGTTCCAGTAGCCGAGCATCCGGGACGGGGCGCGCACGCACACCTGGCCGATGGCGCCGGGCGGCAGGCTCTCGCCGTCGGGGCCGACCACCTTGATCTCGTTGCCGGGGCAGGGCAGCCCCACCGAGGTGAGCTTGGTGCTGCCGGGGTGGTGCGCCTCGGGCGGCAGGCACACCGCGACGCTGCCGGTCTCGGTGCTGGCGTAGATCTGCGCGAACTCGCAGCGGTAGGTCTCCAGGCACTGCTTGAGCAGTGTCTCGGACATGGGCGCCGCGCCGTAGGCGATCTTGCGCAGGGAGGTGAACGCCTCGGGTCCGGCCTCCCGTTCGGCCGCCATCGCCTGGAGCATCGCGGGTGCGGCGAAGGTGGTGGTGACGCCGTGCTCGCGGATGAGGCGGACGGCCTCCTGCGGGTCGAACTGCGGCATGATCACGCTGGTGCCGCCGGCGTTGAAGGTGTGCAGGAACCAGCCGATGCCGGCGACGCCGAAGCCCGGCAGGGAGATCAGGGCGACGTCCTCGGGCAGCCAGTCGATCCAGTCCACGCCCCGCTCGCGGCTGGCGTGCGGCAGGGTGAAGAAGCTGCGGTGGGCGAGGATCGCGCCCTTGGGCAGGCCCGTGGTGCCGCTGGTGTAGATCTGGATGACGGCGTCGTCGGGGCCGGTGCAGGGCGAGAGGTCGGTCTCGGGCTGGTCGGCGGCCCAGGCCAGCAGCCCGGCGCCGCGCGCGGGTTCGCCGTCGGCGTCGGTGCCGTCGACGCGGATCACCCGGCGCAGTCCGCGCAGCTGGTGGCGGACGGTGGCGACGGTGTCCCAGAACTCGTCGTCCACGAAGATCAGCGTCGCGCCGGAGTCGCGCAGGATGTGGTCGACCTCGCCCGGGGTGAGCCGCCAGTTGACCGGCACCAGTACGGCGCCCGCCTTGGCGCAGGCGATCATCACGAGGTAGTAGTTCGCCGACTCGCGGCCCAGGTAGGCGACCCGGTCACCGCGCCGGACCCCGCTGGTGTGCAGGGCGTGCGCGGCGCGGTTGCTGTCGCGGTGCAGCTTGTCGTAGGTGGTGATGCGGCCCTCGCAGACGATCGCCGGGTGCTCGGGGCGGGTGCCGGCGTGGGCGCGGGCGGAGTGGTGGAGCGTCCAGCGCTCCCTCGGTATGTCGGTCATGGTGTGCCGTCCCTGTCTGACTGTCATGCCGCCGGCGTGGGGGCGAGCTGCCCGTCGACGAAGTGCGCGAGCGCGCGCACCGTGGGGTGGTCGTGGGTGAGGGAGGCCGGCAGGGGCAGCCGGAACGCCTGCTCCAGCGCGGCCTTGACCTGCTGGGCCATCAGGGAGTCCAGGCCCAGCGAGACGAACTCGCTGTTCACGTCCAGTTCGTCGCCGTCCTCCAGGTGCAGGACGGCGCCGACCTTCTCGCTCACCACGGCCGTGACCTTGGCGAGCCGTTCGGCCTCGGGCAGCGCGGTGAGGGCGGCGAGGTCCAGTCCGGTGCCGTCGTCGCCCGCGCCGTGGCGGGCGAGCCGGTCGAAGAACAGGTCGCCGGTGACGCTGCCGGAGACGTAGCGGTCCCAGTCGAACTCGCCGACGATCCGCTGGGTGCGGGGCCGGTCCCAGAGCCGGGCGAGGGTGTCCAGGGCGCGGGTCGGGGAGAAGAAGCGGACGCCGCTGCGTTCGATCTCCTGGCTGAGGTGGTCCTCCAGCCGGGCGGACATGCCGACCCGGGCCCAGGCGCCCCAGTTGACCGAGAGGCCCGGCACCCCGCGCCGGCCCCGCCACTCGGCGAGCGCGTCGAGCCCGGCGCTGGCCGCGGCGTAGTGGCCCTGGGTGGCGCCGCCGAGGACGGAGGCGATGGAGGAGTAGGTGACGAAGAACTCCAGCTCCGGGAAGGAGGTCTCGGCGGCCTCGTGCAGCAGCCAGCCGCCGTACGCCTTCGCCGCGAGCTGGGCGTCGATCGACTCCCAGGTCAGCTCGGAGATCAGCTTCTTGTCGTAGGAACCGGCGGCGTGCACGATCCCGCCGAGCGGGTACGGCCCCGCCGCCAGGTGCCGGACGAGGCGCCGCACGTCCTCCGGCCGGGAGACGTCGGCGCGTACGACGTCGATCTCGGCGTCGGCCGCGAGGTCGCCGAGCAGCGAGGCGGCCTCCTCGGTGGCCTTGCCGCTGCGGCTGACCAGGGTGAGGTGGCGGGCGCCGAGCGCGGCCAGCTTGCGGGCGGTGACCAGACCGAGGCCGCCGAGACCGCCGGTGACCAGGTAGGTGCGGTCGGCGCGCAGTGCGCCGGGGCCCTCGTCGGCCGGTTCGGGCCGCTCCCGGAGGTCGTCGGGCAGGGTCACCCAGGCCGGTCCGGTCGGGTCGGACAGGGCGGTGCGCAGGGCCTCGCCGGTCTCGTCCAGCCGGAAGCGGACCGCGGTGTCGTCGTCACCGGGGGCGGGGACCACGGCGACCGCGGGCACGGTGAGCGTGGCGCGGAAGGTGCCGTCGTGCCGGACCAGGACCTCGTCGCCGGGCGCGAAGCCGGTGCCGTCGGCGGCGGCGAGCACGGTACCGCGGGCCAACTGGCCGAGCAGCGGCGGCGGTTCCTCCTCCCCGGTCTCCTCGGCGCGTTCGGCGCGCCCGGTGTCCAGGGCGGTGCGGGCGTCCTCGGCGGTCAGGCCGACGGCGCTCACCCGGACCTGGACCTCGTCGGCGCCCGGGGCCGTCTCGGCGACCGGGGCGAGCACCAGGTCGGACAGGTCACCGGAGTCGGGGGCGCGCAGTTCGAAGCCCCCGGTCCAGGTGAGGCTGGCGTCACCGGCGAGCAGCCGGCGCACGTAGCGGCGGCCGGGCCGGTGGGCGACCTGGTACTCGCCGGCCGGTTCGGCCCGCCATTCCTCGGCCAGCGGGGCGAGGCCGCTGCCCGGGGCGAGGTCCACCAGGGTGGCCCGGTACTGCGGGTACTCGGTGAGCAGCACCCGGCCGAAGCCCCACAGGGTGGCGGCGCCGAGGTGGCCGCCGTCGCCGGCCGGGTCGCCGGGCAGCCACTGGGCGCCCTCGGTGACCAGCCACAGCCGGGGCGGCCGGTTCGCGGACTCCAGCGCGCCGACCAGCGCGAGGAGTTCGCGGTAGTTGTCCTCGCACTCGGCGCGCAGCCGGTCCGCGGACATCGGCTCGGGGCGGCCGTGCCACACCCGGCAGACGTCGGTGACGGTGGGGTCCTCCAGGGCCGCCTTGAGGTCGGTGAGGTCGGGCAGCCAGGTGACCTTGAGCCCGGGTTCGGCGGCCAGTTCGGCGGCGCGCGCGGCCGAGGGGTCGAGGAGGACCACGTGCCGGGCGGCGGCGCCGCCGCGGGCGGGCAGGGCGCGGCGCACCCATTCGGGGCGGTGCAGGAACTGGCGGCGCCCCTCGCGGCCCTCGGGGCGGGCCATGCGCACCCCGAGGAGTTCGGCGACCGGGTCGCCGTTCTCCAGCAGCAGCACGTCGGCCAGCCGCCGGTCCTGGTCGCCGCGGACCCGGGCGAGCACCCGCAGCTGCTCGCCGCGCGGCTTGCGGAAGTGCCGTACGGAGGCGATCTCGCGGGGCACGAACACCGGGCCCTCGGGGTCGAGGACGACCAGCGCGTGGCCGGCGGCCTCCAGCAGTTCGGCCGGGACGTGCTCGACGGCGGTGGCGTCGCGGCCGGACAGCTCGCCGGTGACCAGTCCGTCGCCGTGCCGGGCGGCGCGCAGCAGCAGCCGCATGCGGGGGCCCTGGGGCCGGCCGACGGAGGCGAGGTCGGTGTAGATGTCCTCGTCGTCGATGTGCTGGGCGGTCGGGGCGAGGGTCGCGTCCAGCTCGGCCAGCTCGGAGACCGGCACGAGGGGTTCGGGATCGGCGGCGACCGTGGCGGTGGCGTGCAGGTTCTCCTCGCCGCCGACCACCGTGTAGACCTCCACCTCGGCGCCGCCGCCGGGGCGGGGCCGCCAGCGGGTGGTGAGGGCGGTGACCGTCTCGGCGGGCAGCTCCAGCGGGGCCAGCAGCCGCAGGTCGCGCACCGCGTTGCGGGCGTGGCCCTGCACCGCGTCCTGCACGGCGAGCAGCAGGTCGACGTAGGCGCCGGCGGGCAGCACGGTGCGGTCGTCGGCGGCGAGGTCGGCGAGCGCGCCCAGCTCCTCGGCGGTGAACTCGGCGGTGAACTCCCGCACCCCGCTGGCGAACCGCTCCTCGGTGCCGAGCAGCGGGTGGCGGGCGGTGCCGCCCGCGGCGGTGCGGCGCGGGGTGACGGAGGGCAGCCAGTAGCGCTTGCGCTGGAAGGCGTAGGTGGGCAGGTCCACGCGGGCGGGCGCCGGGTGCCCGGCGTGGTAGCCGTCCCAGGCGACGGTGAGCCCGGCCGCGTAGTACTCGGCGAGGGCGGTCAGGGTGGTGCCGGTGGTGGTGTCGCGGCGGCGCAGGCTGGCCAGCCACAGGTGGTCCTCGACGGTGACCGAGCGGCGGGCGAGCGCGGTGAGCCCGGCCTGCGGGCCGACCTCGATCAGGGCGTGCCGGCCGCGCTTGGCGACGGCCCGGATGCCGTCGAGGAAGCGCACGGGCTCGCCGATGTGCCGCACCCAGTAGTCGGCGTTGCCGATCTCGCGGAAGCGGGCCAGCCGCCCGGTGACGTTGGAGATCAGGCTGATCTTGGGTTCGTGGAAGGTGATGCCGTCGAGGGCGGCGCGGAAGTCGTCGTAGACCTCGGCCATCAGCGGGGAGTGGAAGGCGTGGGAGACCTTGAGGCGTTCGACGCGCACGCCCCGCTCGGCGAGGACGGCGGTGACCTCGTCCAGGGCCGCGCCGGCGCCGGAGACGACCGTCTGGTCGGGGGCGTTGACGCCGGCCACGGCCAGGTCGTCGTGGCCCTCCAGGAGCGGGGCGACGTCCTCCAGCGGCGCGCTGACGGCGGCCATGCCGCCCTCGGCGGTGACGGCCTGCATCAGCCGGGCGCGGGCGGCGACCAGCCGGACCGCGTCGGGGAGGCTGAACAGCCCGGCCACCGCGGCGGCGGCCACCTCGCCGATGCTGTGCCCGATGAGCACGTTGGGCCGGGCGCCCCACGCCATCCACTGCTGGGCGAGGGCGTACTCCAGGGTGAACAGGGCGGGCTGGGTGTACTCGGTGCGGTCGATGGCCTCGGGGTCGGCGGCGGTGCCGAGCAGCAGCTCGCGCACGGAGCGGCCGAGGTGCTCGGCGAACAGCTCGTCGCAGGCGTCGACCTGGGCGCGGAAGACGGGGAAGGCCGCGTAGAGGGCGGCGCCCATGCCGGCGTACTGGGAGCCCTGGCCGGTGAACATGAAGGCGGTCTTGCGGATGCCGGTCGGGCCCTCGTGCTCCTGCTCGGCGGCCTTGTCGAGCAGTTTGGCGAGCGCGGCGCGGTCGGCGACGGGGGCGGCGATCCGGTAGGGGTGGTGGGCGCGGGTGGTGTTGGCGCTGTGGCAGAGCGCGGCGACCGGCACCTCGGGCCGCTCGTCCAGCAACGCGCGGTACTGCGCCGCGAGTTCGCGCAGCGCGCCGGCGTTCTTCGCGGAGAGGGTGAACACCGGTGCGGCGCCCTCTTCGGGGGTGTCCCGCGGCGCGCGCTCGGGGGCCTGCTCCAGCACCACCGCGCCGATGGTCCCGGCGAACCCGAAGCTGTTGACGACGCCGCGCCGGACCTCGGCCTCCCAGGGCTCGCACTCGGTGGGCACCCGCAGCGGGTACAGGTCCCAGGGGATGCGCCCGGAGGGGGTGTTGAGGTTGATGTGCGGGTAGATGGTGCCCGAACGCAGCTGGAGCACCGTCTTGATGACGCCGACGATGCCGGAGGCGGGCTCCATGTGGCCGAGGTTGGTCTTCACCGAACCGACCACCACCGGGCGGTCCTTGGTGTGCGAGTCCACGAAGACGTCGCCGATGGCGCCGAACTCGATGGGGTCGCCGAGCGGGGTGCCGGTGCCGTGCGCCTCGACGTACTGGATGTCCTCGGGCGCGAGGTGGGCGGCGGCCAGCGCGCTGCGGATGACCTTCTCCTGGGCGGGCCCGTTGGGCACGGTGAGGCCGGCGCTGTCGCCGTCCTGGCCGACGGCGGTGCCGCGCACCAGGGCGAGGACGCGGTCGCCGTCGCGCTCGGCGTCGGAGAGCCGCTTGAGGACGACGATGCCGCAGCCCTCGGCGCGGGCGTACCCGTCGGCGGCCTCGTCGAAGGTCTTGCACTGGCCGTCCGGGGACAGCATCTGGGCGTTGGAGAACATCACCGGGATGCGCGGGTGGTGCAGCGCGTTGACGCCGCCGCACAGCGCGATGTCGGTCTCGCCGCCGCGCAGCGCCTGCACGGCCAGGTGCAGGGCGACCAGCGAGGAGGAGCAGGCGGTGTCGACGCTCATGCTCGGGCCGCGCCAGCCCAGGAAGTAGGAGAGCCGGCCGGACAGCGGGAACATGGTGATGCCGGAGGCCAGGTGGCCGTCCAGCTCCTCGTAGGGCAGCGAGTCCAGCTCCAGCGCGTAGTCGATGGAGCTGGCGCCGATGTACACCCCGCCGTTGCCGCGGCGCAGCGGCGCGGGGTCGATGCCCGCGTGCTCCAGGGCCTGCCAGGCGGTCTCCAGGAGGAGCCGCTGCTGCGGGTCCATGTAACGGGCTTCCTTGGGCGAGATGTTGAAGAAGCCCGCGTCGAACAGGTCGATGCGGTCGAGGAATCCGCCGGCCGAGGCGCGGATCTTGCCCTTGTCGTCGGGTCCCTCGGGGGTGAAGGCCTCGACGTCCCAGCGGTCGGTCGGGATCGGTCCGATCCCGCTGCGGCCCTCGCGCAAGAACGCGTCGAACTCGTCGGGCGAGCCGCTGCCGCCGGGGAACCGCAGACCGATTCCGACGATCGCGACCGGCTCGGGCGCCTGCTCTGATTCCGTACGCGGCATGGAGCGACTCCTCAAGCTTCCTGGATGGCCTGGGTCAGGTGGTCCACGAGATGGGCGATGGTCGGCTCGTTGAAGAGCACGCTGACGTTGATCGACAGATCCAGGAGCTGTTCCAGGCTCTGGCGGATCTCGGTCAGGCGCAGCGAGGTGAGCCCGAGATCGAAGTAGCTGACGTCGAGGGGGAGGTCCTCGGACTCGTCCATGAGGAGAACGACCCTGAATTTCTCCAGGACGATTGTCTCGATTTCCTCGCTCAGTTCACTGCGCGGCAGCTCGCGCAACCGCTGGTTGATGCTGTCGACGGGTGACATGCGCCTCATGCAATCAGCGCCAGCTGACGCCCCACTGACAGCGCCCGCGGGGCCGGTTGGCTGGATCAGTCGGGTGTCAGCGCCGGGTCAGATTCCGCTGTCACGCTCGCATTGCTTCAAGAAATCCACACGCCATATCCGAAAGGCTGAAGATGCTTCGCGAAGCCGCGCAGGAGGAGAGTGCTGAGGCACCTTCCGGATTGAAGAGTTACGACCTCTACATCGCGGGCAAGGACGTCGCCGGGGACGGCTGGGTGTACACCGTCAGCGGGCGTTCGCTGCTGGAAGACGTGTTCACCAGCGTGAGCCTGAAGCGCTCCCTCGAACAGGACCCGGAGTCCGAGGCGGCCCAGCACCCCTACGTCGTCGGACGTTGTGCGATCGCGGACGACGCCGCCATCGACCTGGCCACCCAGGCCGCCGCCGCGGCCGCCCCCGACTGGGCGGCGGTGCCGATGGAGCGGCGGATGCGGCTCGGCACCCGGTTCCGCGAGGAACTGATCAAGCACGAGGACGAGTTCCTGCGGATGCTCGTCGCCGAGTCCCACCCGGTCAAGCTCGCCCGCTGGGAGCTGAGCTGCCTGCTCCAGATCTACGCGCCGGGCTCCCTGCGCTGGTACGCCAAGCAGATGCGGGTGGAGAAGGAGTACAACGGCCGCCGGCTGATCCTGCACCGCCAGCCGGACGGTGTGGTCGCCTTCAACCCGCCGCAGAACGCCCCGCTGCCGAGCGCCGCGCTGTGCGTGCTGGCGCTGATGGCCGGCAACTCGGTGGTCGTGCGCGCCCCGCGCAGCATCGCGCTGTCCACCATGTGGCTGCTGCGGGACATCGTCGCCCCGCTGCTGGAGGAGATCGACGCCCCGGCGGGCGTCCTCAACGCGGTCTGCTCCAACCCGAAGCAGACCATGGACCGCTGGATCGCGGACCCGCTGATCAACGACATCTTCTACATCGGCGGCAGCCAGGAGGGCCTGCGCTTCGAGCAGAGCTGCGTGGCCCACGGCAAGAAGCCGATCCTCGAACTGGCCGGCAACGACGGCATCGTTGTCTGGAAGGACGCCGACGTGAAGTGGGCGGCCGAGGCCATCACGGAGGCGTTCTACGGCTCCGGGCAGATCTGCATGGTGCCCAACTACGTGCTGGTGCACCCCGATGTCGCCGAGCGGCTGATCGCCGAGGTGAAGGAGCAGGTCAAGGGCATCAAGCCGGGCCTGCCCGAGGAGGAGGACGTGCTGCTGTCGCCGGTGCGGCGCAGCGAGCGCTTCTTCCGGCTGCTGCGCCAGGCGCTGGACAACGGTGCCGAGCTGGTCACCGGCGGCAACCGCACGGAGGTGGACGGCACGGTCTCGGAGACCGGGGTGTTCCTCCAGCCGACGGTGGTGCGGGTGGACGGCCTGGACCGGGCGCGGACGTACGACGTGGTCCGCGAGGAGACCTTCTTCCCGCTGATCCCGATCGTGGTCGCCGAACGGGACAACGACGACGCCCTGCTCGAATCGTTCCTCCAGTTCGTCAACAGCAACGACTACGGGCTGCGCAACTCCCTGTGGTCGCGCTCCGACCACGTGGTCGAGACCTTCGTGCGCCGCACGGTCAACGGCGGTCTGCTGAAGGTCAACGACTCGCACATCGGTTTCCTGCCCTACCTGCCGAGCCACGGCGGCACCGGCCGCACCGGCGGCGCGTTCGGCGAGGCCAACTACCCGATGCTCAAGACCTCCCACGTCCAGGGCGTGAGCATCGCCCGCGACGTGAGCCCGTACGACGCGGTCTTCGGCGCCTGATCCCACCCAGCCTCGGAGGTTTCCCCGTGCGTTCCCTCGATGTCGCCCGGACCGTGTGCGAGCGGTTCCACCCCGGACTGCTCAAGGAACTGGAGCAAATCCCCTACGACGAGCGCGAGAAGGCCGGCAGTCCGGTGATCGACCTGTTCCGCATCCACGGCGGGGTGGGTCTGCTGATACCCGAGGCCTACGGCGGCCACGGCGCGGCCCCGCTGGAGGCGCTGCGCGTGCAGCTGGCCCTCGGCGCCCTGTCGCCCTCGCTGGTCGCGGCCGTCTCCATGCACCACTTCACCGCCGCCATGCTGTACTCGCTCGCGGTCAAGTCGGGCCGGCTCACGCCCGCGCAGACCAAGCTGCTGCACCAGATCGTGCCCGACCAGCAGGTGCTGGCCTCCGGCTGGTCCGAGGGCCGTACCGCGCAGAACATCCTCAAGCCGGCCGTCACCGCGCGCCCGGTCGAGGGCGGGTTCCTGCTGTCCGGTTCCAAGAAGCCGTGCAGCCTGTCCCGCTCGATGAGCCTGCTGACCGCGTCCACCGCGATCCACGGCGAGGACGGCGGCGAGCCCGAGCTGGCGCTGGCGCTGGTCCCGGCGAACGCGCCGGGCCTGAGCGTGCACGAGTTCTGGGGCAACGACCTGCTGGCCGGCGCCGAGAGCGAGGAGGTCCGCCTGGAGGACGTGTTCGTGCCCTCCGAGATGGTGGTGCGGGCCGGCGCGGACGACCCCACCCGCCTGGACGACCTCCAGTCCGCCGGGTTCGTCTGGTTCGAGATGCTGATCTCCGCCGGGTACGCGGGCGCCGCGGCCGCGCTGGTGGAGCAGGTGCTGGAGCGCAAGCGCGGCGGGGCGGCGGAGCGGGCCGCGCTCGCCGTGGACATGGAGGCGGCCCTCGCCCTCCTGGAGGGCGTGGCCCGCGGCACCGGTCCCGAGCCGGGCGACGAGGAGTCGGTGGCGCGGGTGCTGGTCGCCCGGTACGCCGTGCAGAACGCGCTGCCGGACATCGTGGGCCGGGCGCTGGAGCTGCTGGGCGGGCTGGAGTTCATCACGAACTCCGCACCCGCGCAGGCCGCCGCGGCGACGCGTGCGCTGGCCTTCCACCCGCCGTCCCGGATCGCCGCGTCCGAGCCGCTGCTGACGTACTTCGACGGGGGTCCGCTGGTCCTCGCCTGAGCAGCGTCCGGTCCCGGCCTTGAACACCGATCTTTGGAGAGACACGTGACCGTCATCCAGGACTCCCCGGCGGCGAACGCCGTCGACGACGAGGCGGAGATCCTCAACCTGTACCGGGCCCACCTCAGCAAGGGGCGGGCCACCCTCGCCGAGCTGTTCGGCAGTCACATGGAGGTGGCGTCCGAGGGCGCCTGGCTCACCACCAGTGACGGCGAGCGGTTCCTGAACGCGGGCGGCTACGGCGTGTTCATCATGGGCGCGCGCCACCCGATCGTCATGGAGGAGGTGGAGCGCCAGCTGCGCACCCACCCCACCGCGACCCGCATCCTGCTGGAGCCGACCGTGGCCCGCGCCGCCGAGGCGCTGGTCTCCGTGCTGCCGGCCGGTCTCGACCGGGTGCACTTCGCACTGTCCGGCGCCGAGGCGGTGGAGACCGGCCTGAAGCTGGCCCGCGCGGGCGGCTTCAAGCGCACCATCTCGATGCGCGGCGGCTACCACGGCAAGACGCTGGGCGCCCTGTCGGCCACCGCCAAGGACGTCTACCAGGCGCCGTTCCGCCCGCTCGTGCCCGACTTCCAGCACCTGCCGTTCGGCGACGCCGACGCGCTGGAGGCCGAGCTGAAGGCCCACCCCGGCGAGGTCTGCGTGATCCTGGAGCCGGTCCAGGGCGAGGGCGGGGTCATCATTCCGCCCAAGGGCTACCTCAAGCGGGTCGAGGAACTGGTCCGCGAGTACGAGGGCTTCCTCATCCTGGACGAGGTGCAGTCCGGGTTCGGGCGGCTCGGCGAGTGGTGGGGCGCCGACGTCGAGGGCGTCGTGCCGGACGTGCTGCTGGCCGGCAAGGCGCTCGGCGGCGGTGTGATGCCGGTGTCCGCGGCCGTCGCCACCCGCAAGGCGTTCCGCCCCTTCGACAAGGACCCCTACGTCCACACCGCCACCTTCTCCGGGCAGCCGGTGCTGATGGCCGCGGTGCAGGGCGCGGTGCGGGCCGTCAAGGAGGAGCGCCTGGTCACCCGGGCCATGGACCTCGGCGCCCGGCTGCTGCCGCGGATCGCCGAGGTGGCCCACCGCAACATCCCCGAGCTGGTGGTGGACGTCCGCGGGCAGGGGCTGCTCATCGGCGTGGAGCTGGTCGAGGCGGGCCTCGCCGGCGAGCTGCTGATCGAGCTGTTCAACCACGGCGTGGTCGCCAACCACTCCATGAACGGCAGCTCGGTGGTGCGGTTCACCCCGCCCGCCGTGCTGAGCGACACCGACGTCGACTTCCTCGTCAACTCCTTCGACCTGGCCACCCGTGACCTGATCAAGGGCGCGGCCACAATGCCGGAAGGCGGTAACTGATCGTGCGGCACGTCGAACTCGAAGCCCACATACCCGCGGAGCAGGCCGAGGAGGTCCTGCACGCCGTACGGCGCTGGGAGAAGTACCCGGACCTGGCGCCGCACGTGAACGCCACCACCGTGCACGCCTCCTACCCCGACCCCAAGGCCTCCTCCAGCTGGGAGCTGCACTTCCGCAGCGGACTGCTGCGCTGGACCGAGGACGACACCGTGCTGCCCGAGGCGGGCGAGATCCGCTTCGAGCAGTCCGACGGCGACTTCGACTCCTTCACCGGTGTCTGGTCGGTCCGGCAGGACGGCGCGGACGTCACCGTCCGCTTCGACGCCGACTTCGACTTCGGCATCCCGAGCCTGGAGGGCATCCTCGACCCGATCGCCGAGCGGGTCATCAAGGAGACGGTCGCCTGGGCGCTGACCGGCCTGTACCCGTCGGTGCGCGTCCAGGGCGGCATCGAACTGAACACGCCGGCCACGGTCGGCGCGTAACACCGGCCGAAGGAGCTGACCATGGACCAGGCGAACCCCTTCGAGACCCCACGCACCTACTCGCTGCACCGCGCCGAGTACCTGGTGGGCCTCGCCGTCACCACGGGCATGATCGTCTACCACTTCGGCGACATCCGCTGGCTGCCGGCGCTCGGACTGTTCCTCTACATCGACCTGATCGGCTACATTCCCGGCGCCATCGCCTTCCGCAAGAGCGGCGGACGGCCGATCCACAAGGCGTACTACGTCCTGTACAACGTCATGCACAGCCTCATCACGCAGGGCGTCGTCGCCGCGCTGTGGTGCTGGCTGGTCAAGCCGGAGTGGGCGCTGCTGGTGCTGCCGTTCCACCTCTTCGGCGACCGCGGCCTGTTCGGCAACTTCATGAAGTCCTTCGCGCTGCCCTTCGAGCCGGTGCGCCAGGTGGGTTACCTGAACCTCCTGGACGACCTGGGCCTGCCCCACCCCAAGCCGGTCGGGCACGAGATGGACCCGGCGCCGGTCGGCCACGTCCCCGCGCGTCCCGTCGTACGCGAGACGGAGGCCGTGCGATGACCACCGCCGCGACCCCGGTGCGCCGGGCGGTGCGTCAGGACCCGGCCGAACGCCGGCGGGCCCTGTACCACCTGGCCTCCCCGGTGTCCGTGCTGACCACGGGCCCCGAGGAACGGATGCACGGCACCACCGCGAGCACCGTCACCCTGGTGTCGCGCTCGCCCCTGCTGGTCGGGGTGGTGCTGCGGGCGGGCTCGTCCTTCGCCCGGCTCGCCGCCCGCGAGGGCCGGTTCGCGATCAATGTGCTCGGCGGTGAACAGGCCGACGTGGCACGGCGGTTCGCGGACAGCTCGCGGCCCGACGGCAGCGCGGCCTTCGCCGGCCTCGCCTGGACCACCGACCGGTACGCCCAGGCCCCGCTGATCGCGGGCGCGCTCGCCCACTACGTCTGCCGGTTCCACTCCGCGCACGCCGCGGGCGACAGCGAGCTGCTGCTCGGCCATGTCGTCCGGGCCACCGCGGACGAGGGCCTGCCGCTGTTCAGCTACACCGGCGGGCTGTACGCCGGTTCCCTGCGTCCGGCGAAGGAGACCGCCGCATCATGACCGCACCCGTTGCCCCCGAGGCGGACTGGGACAAGGCACCCGGTCTGCTGGACGGCGCGAAGGAACTCACCCTCGGTCCCGAGGAGTGCGACCTCGCGTACTGGTTCACCTCCGTCGCCCAGGGCACCCTGCGCGACCGGGGTGCCACCGGCCACCACGTGAACGCCGTCACCCCCGACTTCCTGAAGGCCCCCGGCCCGCTGCGCGACGCGCTGATCCTGGAGTTCGGCTTCCGGGCCCTCTCCGAGGAACTGGCCACCCGGCTGCTCGGCCACTACGTGACCATCGCACCCGGCATCCCCGAGATGGAGTTCTACGCCACCCAGCTGATCGACGAGGCGCGGCACGCCCGCGTCTTCCGCCAGCACCTGGTGGACCTGGGCATCCCGCAGACCACCCTGCTGAAGGACATCGAGGAGATGGCCCGGGACTACCGCAAGCGGGTCCTGGACCCGGTGGTGGACTTCACCCTGGACATCGTCCGCGACAAGGCCGACTTCCCCGGCGGCGTCGGCGTGTTCGCCATCATCATCGAGGGCGTCCTCGCCCCCGCCGCCGAACTCAGCGAGCGCAAGTGGACCCCGCTGTCCCCGGCGACCGGCGAGATCTCCCGGGGCACCGCCATCGACGAGATCCGCCACCTCACCGTCGCCAGCACCATCCTGCGCGACCACGTGATCCGGCACCCGGAGTACACCCCGCGGCTGCTGGAGATCCTGCGCTCGGGCGTGAAGCTGTGGGACGAGATCCCGGACCGGGAGTTCGTCATCCACCGCGAGGAGCTGTTCCAGGAAGGCATGTTCGCGCACGCCGACCTGATCGGCGACTACGAGGTGTGGCCCGGTGTCCGGCTCCTCGACACCACCGCCGAGCAGCGCTACGACATGGCCGAGCGGTGGACCGACGAGATGGCCGAGGTCCGCATGGAGTACATGGGCCTGCCCGTCGAGGTCCTCTCCTCGGAGGCCGGCGCATGAGCACCGGGCGGGCCGCCGTCGTCACCGGGATCGGATCGTACGTCCCGCCCAACCTCGTCACCAACGACGACCTGTCGCAGCGCCTGGACACCTCCGACGCCTGGATCCGCAGCCGTACCGGCATCGCCGGACGGTACGTGATCACCCCCGGCACCTCCACCGGCGACCTGGCGGTGGAGGCGGGCCTGAGGGCGCTGAAGTCGGCGGGCGACGAGCAGGTGGGCGCGGTGGTGCTGGCCACCACCACCCCGGACCAGCCGTGCCCGGCGACCGCTCCGCAGGTGGCCGCGCGGCTGGGGCTCGGACAGGTGCCCGCCTTCGACGTGGCGGCCGTCTGCTCCGGGTTCCTGTACGGCCTCGCGTCCGCCGCCGGGCTGATCGCGGCCCGGGTCGCCGACAGCGTGCTGCTGATCGCCGCCGACGCCTTCACCACGATCATCAACCCGGAGGACCGCACCACCGCGGTGATCTTCGCCGACGGTGCGGGCGCGGTGGTGCTGCGGGCCGGTTCGCCGGACGAGCCCGGCGCGATCGGACCGCTGGTGCTCGGCAGCGACGGCGAGCTGAGCCATCTGATCGAGGTACCGGCGGGCGGCTCTCGGCAGCGCTCGTCGGGCCGCCCGGCCGCCCCGGAGGACCACTACTTCCAGATGCTCGGCCGGGACACCTACCGGCACGCGGTGGAGCACATGACCAGCACGTCCACCGAGGCCGCCGAGCGGGCCGGCTGGCGTCTGGACGACGTCGACCGGTTCGTGGCCCACCAGGCCAACGCCCGGATCCTGGAGGCCGTCTCGGACCGGCTGGGCATTCCGGCGGAGCGGCGCCTCAGCAACATCGAGCGGGTCGGCAACACCGGGGCCGCGTCGATCCCGCTGCTGCTCGCCGAGGCCACCGCCGAGGGCCGGCTCGCCGCCGGACACCGGGTGCTGCTCACCGCCTTCGGCGGCGGGCTCTCCTGGGGCGCGGCCACCGTCGTCTGGCCCGAGCTGCAAACCATCTGACCGACCGTCAGTAAAGCCCTTCGAAAGGAACCGACATGCTGGAGCAGCTCAAGGAAATCCTGTCCAACAAGCTCAAGGTGTCGCCCGAGGCCATCACCCCCGACGCCACCCGGGAGGACATCGAGCTGGATTCGCTGGCCGTGGTGGAGCTGTCGCTGCTGCTGAAGTCCGAGCTGGACCTGGACGTCAGCGACGACGACCTCCTGGAGGCCGAGACCGTGGCCGACATGGTCCGGCTCATGGAGGAGCGGAGCGCGAAGGTCTGATGGCCGGGATGGACATCGCCGTCACCGGGCTCGGTCTGGTCACCCCCGGCGGGATCGGGGTCGGGCCGAGCTGGGCGGCGGTCTGCGACGGCAGGCCGGCCGCGGCCCTCGATCCGGTGCTGGCCGACAACCCCGTACAGATCTCCTGCCGGGTGCCCGGCTTCGACCCCGAGACCCTGCTCAGCGCGCGGCGGGCCCACCGCCTCGACAGGTTCGTGCAGTTCGCGCTGGTCGCCGCGCACGAGGCGGTGGCCGACGCGGGCCTGGACCCGCAGACCTGGGACGGCGCGCGGGTGGGCGTGGTCCTCGGTTGCGCCGACGGCGGTCCGGGCACGGTCGAGGAACAGCACCATGTGCTGCGCGAGCAGGGCGCCGACCGTGTGTCGCCGCTGCTGCTGCCGATGCAGCTGCCGAACATGCTGGCCGGTCAGACGGCCATCGAGTTCGGGGCGACCGGACCCAATCTGGTGGTGGCCACCGCGTGCGCGTCCGGCGCGACGGCCATCGGCACCGCCCGGGACCTGCTGGCCCTCGGCCGCTGCGACATCGTGCTCGCGGGTGGCAGCGAGGCCATGATCACCCCCCTGGTCATGGCCGGGTTCGCCCAGATGGGCGCGCTGTCGAAGCGGCACGACGAACCGGCCCGCGCGTCCCGCCCGTTCGATGTCGACCGGGACGGGTTCGTGGCCGGCGAGGGCGCCGGAATCCTGGTGATGGAGCGTGTCGCGGACGCGCGTGCCCGTGGTGCGCACGTCCACGGGCGGATCATCGGGTACGGCGCGACGGCCGACGCCCACCACATGACGTCGCCGCATCCCGACGGCGCCGGCATCGAGGCGGCGGTCCGCGCGGCGCTCGCCGACGCGGGGGCCGATCCGGACGACGTGCAGCACGTGAACGCGCACGGCACGTCGACCCCGCTCAACGATCTGTCCGAGGCCCGGATGATCCAGCGGACCCTGCGCGGGGATCCGGTGGTGACGTCCACGAAGGGGGTCACCGGGCACCTGCTCGGCGCGGCGGGAGCGGTGGAGGCCGCGTTCGCCGTGCTCAGCGTGGAGCACGAAGTCATCCCGCCCACGGCCAACCTGGTGATGCCGGACCCCCGGATGGAGATCAAGTTGGCCCAGTCCCTCATCGAGATGCCGGTCGACCTTGCGCTGAGCAATTCGCTGGGTTTCGGCGGCCAGAACACCGCGTTGGCCATCGCACCGGCGTAACGCGCCGCGCCCCCGCCAGGGGCGCACCAACAGCCGTCCGCTGAGCTGCTCCGCGGGCGGCTGTTGTCCGTACGTCCCCTTTTTCTCCCCATGTCCTGGAGTCCCCATGTCCACCAGTGGCTCGCCGCCCGTCCCGGGGCGGCTCGGTACCGCGCACATCCTCTTTCTGATCGTCGCCGCGGCGGCGCCGTTGTCCGCCATGGTCGGCACGGTCCCGCTCGCGTTCGCCTTCGGCGACGGGGCCGGGGTGCCGGCCGCGTTCCTGTTCGCCGGGGTGACGCTGCTGTGCTTCTCGGCCGGGTACGCGGTCAGCGCGCGCCGCACCGGAGGGTCCGGCGGTTTCTACGCGTCCGTGGCCGACGGGCTCGGGCGGCCGCCCGCGGTCGCGGCCGGGTATCTGGCCCTGCTGTCCTACAACTGCGCGACCATCGGACTGGCCGGCGCGCTCGGCTACTTCACCCGGCTGGTGCTGGCCGCCCACGGCCTGACCGTGCCGTGGGAGTGGTGCGCGGCGGTCGGGCTGCTGCTGACCGCGGTGCTCGGCTACCGCGAGATCGCGCTCAGCGCCCGGGTGCTGGCCCTGCTGATGCTGGGCGAGATCGGGGTGCTGGCGGCGCTGGACGTGGCGATCCTCGTCCGGCACGGGGTGCACGCGCTGCCCGCCGCCTCGTTCTCCCCGCACACGGCCATGGGCCCGGGCGTCGGCGTCTCGCTGATGTTCGCGTTCGTGTCCTTCATCGGGTTCGAGTCGGCGGCGCTGTACGGCAAGGAGGCCCGCGACCCGAAGCGCAGCGTGCCCCGGGCCACGTACGCGGCCGCCGCGCTGATCGCCGGTTTCTACGCGCTGACCAGCTGGCTGGCGGTGGGCGCGATCGGCCAGGACCGGGTGCGGGAGGTCGCGGGCAAGCAGATGGGCGACCTGTTCTTCGGGCTCGGCGACGACTTCCTGGGCACCGCGGGCAGCACCATGCTCCAGGTCCTGCTGTGCACCAGCCTGTTCGCGGCGACGCTGGCGCTGCACAGCGCCGCCAACCGCTACGCCCAGGTGCTCGCGGCGGACGGGCTGCTGCCGCACCCGCTGGCCGCCGAGCACACCCGGCACCGCTCCCCGCACCGGGCGAGCGTCGCGCAGAGCGTGGTGACCGCGCTGGTGCTGGCCGGGTTCGCGCTCGCGGGCCTGGACCCGTACGCCGACCTGACCACCAGCATGCTGGGTCTCGGCACCCTGGGCATCGTCTCGTTGCAGGCGCTGGCCGCGCTGTCGGTGCTCGGGCTGCGGCTGCGCGCCGGCCGGGGGCACTGGTGGCGGGAGACCCTCGCCCCGCTGCTGGGCTTCGCCGGGCTCGCCGCCTCCGTCTGGCTGGTGGTCGGCAACTTCGACATGCTCACCGGCTCCCCCTCCGAGGTGATCGCCGCACTGCCCTGGCTGCTGCCGCTGGTGGCGCTCGGCGGCCTGGTGTACGCGCTGCGGCTGCGCACCGCGCACCCGCTGCGCTACCGGCTGCTCGGCACCCGGCACACCGCCGCCGGACCGCTCACCGCCCCCTCCCCCGCCCCGTCAGGAGACCGCCATGCACGATCCCAATGAGCTGATCGACGCCGGCCAGGACGCCGTCCGGCGCCTGGCCCGCCGCCGTTACGACCTCGACCTGGCGGCCGTCTCCGGCGCGGTCGGTGCCCGTTCGGCCGCCAACGCGGAGGTGACCCGGCTGCGCACGGAGCTGAACCGGACGGCGAAGGCCCGCCGTTCGGGCCCGCCCAGCGAGGCCGAGAAGGAGGCGGCCCGGGCGCTGCGGGCCGAGGTGCAGCGGGCGGAGGCCGTCGCCCGGACGGCCGCGGGCGAGCTGACCGAGCTGCTGCTCGGGATACCCAACCTGCCGCTGGACGGCGTCCCGGACGGCGACTCGGAGAAGGAGGCCGTGGAGGTGCGGCGGGGCGGCCCCGCGCCGCGTCCGGCCGCCGGGGCCCGGCACCACGCGGAGATCGGCGAGGCCCTCGGCATCCTGGACGCGCCCGCCGCGGCGAAGCTGTCCGGTGCCCGGTTCAGCGTGGCGCACGGCGCCGGGGCCCGCCTGGAGCGCGCCCTCGCCGACTTCTTCCTCGATCTGCACACCCGGGAGCACGGCTACACCGAGCAGTCGGTGCCGTTCCTGGTCGGCCGGGACACCATGACCGGCACCGGCCAGCTGCCCAAGTTCGAGGAGGACCTGTTCCGCACCCAGGTGGGCGAGCGGGAGCTGTTCCTGATCCCGACCGCCGAGGTGCCCCTGACCAATCTGGTGGCCGGCGAGCTGCTGGACGCGCGGGCCCTGCCGTACGCGTTCACCGCCCGCACCCCCTGCTTCCGCGCGGAGGCGGGGGCGTACGGCCGCGACACCCGGGGCGTGCTGCGGCTGCACCAGTTCGAGAAGGTGGAGCTGGTGCGCGTCTGCGCCCCGGAACAGGCCCAGGAGCAACTGGAGTTGATGGTCGGGCATGCGGAGGAGTGCCTGCGCAGGCTCGAACTGTCCTTCCGTACGGTGCTGTTGCCCGCGGGCGACATGGGCTTCTCGGCGCGGATGACGTACGACATCGAGGTGTGGCTGCCGGGCGGCGACGCCTTCCGGGAGATCTCCTCGGTCTCCGACTGCGGCACCTTCCAGGCGCGCCGCGCGGACATCCGGGTCAAGCGGGCCGACGGCCGCAAGACGCCGGCCGCGACGCTCAACGGTTCGGCGCTGCCGATCGGGCGGACCGTGGCCGCGCTGCTGGAGCAGGGCGTGCAGGACGACGGTTCGGTGCTGCTGCCGCAGGCGCTGGTGCCGTACACCGGGTTCCGGCGGATCCTGCCGGGTGGCGCGACCGAGTGAGACATGCGGGAAGGGGGCGGAAGCCGGTCCGGCTTCCGCCCCCTTCCCGTGTGCGCGCTCAGGCGCCGGTCATGTGCACCCCGCCGTCCACGTGGACGATCTCGCCCGTGGTGCGCGGGAAGAAGTCCGACAGCAGGGCGACGACCCCGCGGGCGGCCGGGTCGGGGTCGGTGAGGTCCCAGCCGGCCGGGGCCCGGTCGGTGGTCCAGACGTCGGCCAGCTCGCCGAAGCCGGGGATGGACTTGGCGGCCATGGAGCGCAGCGGCCCGGCCGCGACCAGGTTGCAGCGGATGCCGAACCCGCCGAGGTCGCGGGCGAGATAGCGGCTGGTGGACTCCAGGGCGGCCTTGGCGACGCCCATCCAGTCGTAGTGCGGCCAGGCCACGGCCGCGTCGAAGGTGAGGCCGACGACCGAACCGCCGCGCTTCTTCAGCAGCGGCAGGCAGGCCGTGGTCAGGGACTTGAGGGAGTACGCCGAGACGTGCACGGCCGTCGACACGTCGTCCCAGGTGCCGTCGAGGAAGGAGAAGGCGCCCTGGGGGCCGTAGGCGATGGAGTGCACCACGCCGTCGAGGGCGTCGGCGTGGACGCCGACCCGCTCGGCGAGGGTGTCCAGGTGGTCCTGGTCGGTGACGTCCAGTTCGAGCACGGGGGCGGGCTTGGGCAGCTTCTGCGCGAACCGCTCGATCAGGGAGAGCCGCCCGAAGCCGGTGAGGATCACCTCGGCGCCCTCCTCCTGCGCGATCCGGGCCGCGTGGAAGGCGATGGAGGAGTCCGTGACGACGCCGGTGACCAGGATCCGCTTGCCGGCGAGGATGCCGCTCATGCCGACACTCCCTTCGGCAGGCCGCTGACCAGCGGGGAGTCGTGGTCCTGGGGACCGATGGCGCTGCCGCCGCCGGGCGAGCCGAGGGCGGCGAAGAAGTCGGCGTTGGAGGCGGCGTGGTCGTCGCCCCACTCCTCGGGCAGGTCGTCCTGGAAGTAGATGGCGTCGACCGGGCAGACCGGTTCGCAGGCGCCGCAGTCCACGCATTCCTCCGGGTGGATGTACAGGGCGCGGCGGCCCTCGTAGATGCAGTCCACGGGGCATTCGTCGACGCAGGAGCGGTCCTTGATGTCGACGCAGGGCAGTCCTATGACGTAGGCCATGCTCAACTCCTGTCTGCTTAAGGGTTGTTCACTTCAGGGACACACCGGTGGTGCGCTCGCCGAGGGCCAGCACGGTGACGGCGAGGACGGCCATGGCCGCGGCGATGACGGCGAACAGGGCACCCGGTCCGTGGGTGTCGAGGACCGGCAGCAGCACGAACGGCAGCGCTCCGGCGCTGAGTTTGGACAGCGAGTAGGCCGCGCCCGCGGCCGTGGCCCGGATCTCCGTCGGGTACTGCTCGGCGAGGTAGACATGGGAGACGCTGGAGAACACGTTGCTGAACAGCGTGTACGCGAACCCGCTGAGCACGATGAGTTCCGCGGAGCCCGCGTAGGCGAAGCCGAGGCCCGCGGCCACCATCGCGGCGGCGGACACGGCCACCAGGGTGCGGCGCTCCATGCGGTCCACGACCGGCAGGGCGAGGGCGGAGCCGACCGGGTAGCCGAGGAAGGACAGCGCGGTGAAGCCGAGGCCCGCGACGACGCCGTAGCCCTTGGCGGCGACGATCTGCGGGGCGAGGGTGCCGAAGCCGTAGTAGCCGACCACGGACAGGATGCAGAACACCCACAGCACGAGGGTGCGGCGCAGCAGCCCGGGTTTGAAGACGTCGCGCAGCCGGGTGTGCGCGACGGGGGTCTCGGCCTGCGGGGCGGGCGGCGCCAGGGGCAGCCCGCGCCCGGCCGCCTCGGCCTCCAGGCGGGCCACCAGGCGGTCGGCCTCCTCGGTGCGGCCGGCGGCGGCGAGCCAGCGCGGGGACTCGATCAGCTGGCGGCGCAGCACCCAGACGGCGGCCGAGCCGAGCGCGCCGAGCACGAACAGCCAGCGCCAGCCGGCCACCCCGAGCGGGGACAGCGGCACCAGCCACAGCGCGGCGAAGCCGACCGCGGGCACCCCGCAGAAGGCGAGGGTGTACGCCCAGGCGATGAACCGGCCGCGCTTGTTCGCGGGCAGCACGTCGGCCAGGTAGCAGTCGGACAGGGCCTGCTCGGCGCCGATGCCGAGACCGGCGAGGAACCGGGTGACGATCAGCCAGGCGGCGTTCGGGGAGAAGGCGCCGAGCAGCGAACAGGCCGAGTAGATGGCGAGGTTGACCAGGAAGGCCCGACGCCGGCCGAATCGGTCCGCGATCCGGCCGAGCGTCAGGGAACCGATGAACTGGCCCACGAACGCGGAGGCCAGGACGAGCTTGAGCGAGGTCGTGCCGAAGCCGAAGTCGGTCTGGAGCACCTTGCCGATGGTGCCGGACAGGTTGTTCTCGAAGGTGTCGAAGAACAGGCCGACGCCGATGACCGCGGTGAGTCTGCGGTGCAGGGGAGTGATCGGCATGCGGTCCAGGCGGGCGCCGATCGGGGCGGGAGCGGTGAGACCGCCGGCCGCGGCGGTGGTCTGGGACATGGGGCGGGCTCCTATGAAGCTGTTGTCGCAAGCTGTCGCTGTGCTTCTGGGGAGGGAACCGCCCGGGCCAACGGCGGGCCCGGGCGTGCGGCCCGGGGGCCGGGTGTGGGGGTGGGTGAGAGGCGGACAGCGGGGGAAGGACGGTCAGGCCGCTTCCATGGCCTGGCGCCGGATCTGCTCCTCGACGTCACCGCGCCGCACCGGGACGCTGACCTCGTGGAGGTAGGAGGCGACCTCGCGGTACGAGGCCCAGAACCCGACCTCGTGGTACGGCACTCCGCGTTCCGCGCAGTACTGCATGGTCAGTTCGCGGGCGCGGGGCAGGCTCTTCTGCGGCATGGCCGGGAACAGATGGTGCTCCACCTGGTAGTTGAGCCCGCCGTAGAGGAAGTCGATCAGCAGGCTGGGGCGGATGTTGCGGGAGGTGAGGACCTGGCGCTCCAGCCAGTCCAGGGTCTCCTCCTCGCCGTCGCGGATCTGCATGCCCTTGTGGTTCGGGGCGAAGATCATGCCGAAGTACACGCCGAGGGTGGCGTGCTGGACGATGATGAAGGCGACCGCGAGCGCCGGGGACAGGACGGTGAAGACGCAGGTGAGGTAGACGGCGGTGCGCAGCAGGATGAGGAAGGTCTCCAGCACGGGCCGCTTGGTCTTGCCGCCGGCGATGGACTTGACCGCGGTCTTCAGCATCTTGAAGCCCTCGAGCACCAGGAGCACGAAGAACAGCACGCTCTGGTAGCGCACGACGAGCTTCTGGGTGCCCTTGCGGGTCGGGTACTGCTTGATGTCGAAGATGACGGTGCGCCGGCCGATGTCCGGGTCCATGTCCAGGTGGTTGGGGTTGCTGTGGTGCCGGTTGTGGTGGTTGACCCACCAGCCGTAGCTGACCCCGTTGACCAGGTTGGCGTGGATGTAACCGACCGCGGAGGCAGCCTTCTTGCTGCGGAACATGGCCTTGTGGCCGGCGTCGTGCCACATGAACGCCGACTGGCCGCCGCACAGCCCCATCCACAGGGCGGTGAGCAGCTGCCACCAGGAGTTGCCCAGCTCGAAGAAGGCGACGAAGCCGACCAGCAGCAGGGCGGTGTTGAGGGCGAGCTTGCCCACGTAGTAGCGCGGATCGAGGTCGAGGAGGCCCTCGGCCTTGACCCGTTTCAGCAGTTCGGCGAACGTGGCCGAGGCGCCGGTGCGTTCGCCGCCCGGTGCGGCCGCGGCCACGGCTTCTTGTACGTGCGGACGCTGCATGCGTTGCTCTCCTTGGGAGAAAGTGCCCGATACGGGCGGCGGCGCCGCTGCCCCGCGGACCTGCGGACCTGCGGACCTGCGGGCGCCGCGAGTCGGACTTCAGCTCCCGCGTGGGGTCACCGCCGCGGGCTGTGGCCCGCCCGGCGGACCCGGGCGACGGGAGCACAGTGCGGTGCTCCCGGGCCCGGACCGCCGGGCGAACGTGCGTCCAGCGTTCCGTGCGGCACTGATGTGGCACTGATACCGGTCTGATCGGGCCACCTCGGCCCGGTCGCCGGCACCCCGGCGGCCACTCAGGCGGCCGCCTCGGCGCGCAGCCGCTCGTCGAGGGCGCGCACGGACGCGTCGGCGGCCTCGGCGACCTGCTCGTCGTCGGGCGCGCCGATGACGGCCATCAGCTGTCCGACCACGGCGTGCGAGAGTTCCTCGGTGGACTGGCTCATCGCTTCGTCTCCTGTCTGTGAGGGTGGGTTCAGAAGGCCTTGCAGGCGCGGAAGATGTGCGCGAAGCCGGGCAGCGAGGCCTGGGGGCCGTCGAAGGCGACGTACTCGGGGATGAGCAGGTCGGGGGCCCACTTCTGCTTGTACGACAGCTGGGTCTGCGCGGGGTACAGCGCGGCGCCCTCGGCCCACAGCGCGTGCATCAGCCACTGGAAGGCCGGGCTGTGGCCGTCGAGTTCGTGGGCGGCGTCGAGCCCGGTGAACGGGGTGAAGCCGAAGTGCAGCCACTCGACGCCCTCGGCCCGGAAGACCTCGATGGCGTGCGCGTTGATGGCCTCCATCAGGCCCGGGGAGCCCTCCGGGATGCGCCGGCTGAGGTCGTGCATCCAGCCGGCCCGGCTGCCGTAGACCGGCGAGTAGGAGATGTAGGCCACCGGCTCGCCGTCGATGGTGCCGGCGAACAGCCGGCGGTGCGCCTGGGCCGGCCCGCCGATCTGGCCGACCAGGAACTCCAGTTGCTGGGCGCCGCCCTTGGAGCCGAGCCACGCCTTGTCGATGACGGCGATGGCGTCGGCGACGTCGGCCGCGTCGACCTCCTGGATCTGCAGGCCGTTGCGCAGCGCGCGGGAGATCTTGTTGCGCAGCTGCATGAACTTGGTGCCGCGCAGGGTGAACTCCTCCAGGCTGACCGCCCAGGAGGCGCCGACCTGGTTGACCACGCAGCCGCGTTCGGCGTACCGCTCGGCGTCGGTGCGCTGGAGCTGCACGCCGACCAGGCTCAGGCCCTCGTCCCGGACGTAACTCCGGAAGGCGTCCAGCAGGGTGTCGTAGTCCCGCTCGGCGGCGAACGGACCGCCGAACTGGACCGCCCAGCGGCCGGTGCGGCGGTAGACGACGACACCGTCCGCGCCCGGCACGGTGAAGACGCTGTTTCCGCTGTTGAGCGCCAGGAAGGAACTCGGGTTCTCGCTCGTGGTGTGGGTTCGTATCGCGTCGAGAATCCGGCTGTCGGTGCCGGTCTCGGTGGTGGTCGCGGTCATTCCCGTACCCCTTTCGGGAGCGTTTTCCGTCGAAGGGAGTACAGCACCGTAACGTTGCCCTGGAAAAGAGCAGTTGGGCATTCATTTACCTGTGTCAGAAGCGTGTCAGCTTTAGGTCAGCCGTCACTGCCAATGTGGTTGACGTGAACGGCGCCGGAATCCGGGGCCGGACACGGGGAGAGGTGCCCGGAGTGGCTTATCGGGGACCGAGTGCACAGCTCTGGTCGGGCCTGACCGGCCCACGCAGGTTCAAATCCTGCCCTCTCCGCCACGGCCGGAACCTCGGCCGGACGCCATCCCGTGCCGACCGGACGGGATTTCGAGGCTCCGGCCCGTGAGTTCGGCAATTCCCGGCCGGTGCTTTTCCGAACGAGCACCGGCAGCACCCAGGAACCGCCGGCCGCCCCCCGTCCCGGCGGAGCAGATGCCCCGGCGGGCCGCACGAGGAGTCGAGGTCCGCCGGGGCACGGCACGTTCGGTCGCTCTTTCTTTCACGGCAGCACCAATCCGGAATCACCGTCGGCGAGGAATTGTCACCTAGGGGGAAAGAATGCTGAGGTTCTCCATACTCGGAGCACTGGAGATACGCACCGACGCCGGTGAGGCGGACGTCTGCGGTGATCTCCAGCGCACGCTGGTGCAGACCCTGCTGGTCAGCGAGGGCCGGCCGGTGTCCGGGGAGAGCCTGGCCGAGGAGATGTGGGGCGAGGCGTTGCCGGACCGCCAGGCCAACGCCCTCCAGGCGCACATCAGCCGGCTGCGGCGCAGGCTGCGGGCGCTGGAGCCGGACCGGCCGGCCTCCCGGGTGACCATCCATCCGGCGGGCTACCGGCTGAGCGTCGGAGAGGGCGAGCTGGACGCGGCCGAGTTCGTGCGCACCGTGCGGCAGGCGGAGTCGGCGGCGGCGCACGATCCCGGGCGCACCGCCCGGATGCTGGGCGAGGCCCTGGCGCTGTGGCGGGGGCCGGTCTTCGGCGGCTCCCCCGGCGGCACCCTGTGCCAGCTGGCCGGGGCCCGCTACGAGGAACACCGGATGCGGGCGATGGAGCTGCTCTTCGACGCCGAACTGCGGCTCGGGCGGCACGCCTCCGTGCTCGCGGAACTGGCCGAGGCCCACACCAACCACCCACTGCGGGAACGGTTCTGCGAGCAGCTGATGATCGCCCTGTACTGCTCGGGGCGGCAGGCCGACGCCTTGGACGTCTTCCGCCGGATGCGCGGCCGGCTGGACGAGGAGCTGGGCATCCAGCCCTCCCCCGCGCTGCGCAGGATCGAGATGGCCATCCTCTCCCACGACCCGGTCCTCACCGGCGACCCGCGCATCCCGGCGCTTCAGCCGGTGTGACCACGTGGGCCGGGGGACCGCAAGCGGTCCGTCAGCGTCCGGTCAGCCCGGGTTGTCACGCTCGGATCGACCGGCGGCCCGCGCGGGCAGCGTCCGAAGTCATGTCACCGCACGCAGAGGCAGGCAGAGATGAACTCCCATGTCGCGGAACTGGCCGACATACGCGCACGCGTGCTCGCCGGCCCCAGTGAGAAGGCGACCGCTGCCCAGCACGCCAAGGGCAAGCTGACGGCACGGGAGCGGATCGAGCTGCTCCTGGACCCGGGTTCCTTCCAGGAGGTCGAGCAGCTGCGCCGGCACCGGGCGACCGGTTTCGGCCTGGAGGCGAAGAAGCCGTACACCGATGGTGTCATCACCGGCTGGGGCACGGTCGAGGGCCGTACGGTCTTCGTCTACGCGCACGACTTCAGGATCTTCGGCGGCGCGCTGGGCGAGGCCCACGCCACCAAGATCCACAAGATCATGGACATGGCCATCGCGGCCGGCGCGCCGCTGGTCTCCCTCAACGACGGCGCCGGCGCCCGCATCCAGGAGGGCGTGACCGCGCTGGCGGGCTACGGCGGCATCTTCCGCCGCAACACGGCCGCCTCCGGGGTGATCCCGCAGATCAGCGTGATGCTCGGCCCGTGCGCGGGCGGCGCGGCGTACAGCCCCGCCCTGACGGACTTCGTCTTCATGGTCCGTGAGACGTCCCAGATGTTCATCACCGGTCCGGACGTGGTCAAGGCCGTGACGGGCGAGGAGATCACCCAGAACGGCCTGGGCGGCGCGGACGTCCACGCGGAGACCAGCGGCGTCTGCCACTTCGCGTACGACGACGAGGAGACCTGCCTGGAGGAGGTGCGCTACCTCCTCTCCCTCCTCCCGGGGAACAACCGCGAGACCCCGCCGCGGGTGGAGTGCACCGACCCGGCGGACCGGCGCTGCGCGTCGCTGGCCGACCTGGTGCCGGTGGACGGCAACCAGCCGTACGACATGGCCAAGGTGATCGAGGAGATCGTCGACGACGGCGAGTACCTGGAGGTGCACCAGCGCTGGGCCCGCAACATCATCTGCGCGCTGGCCCGCCTCGACGGCCAGGTGGTCGGCATCATCGCCAACCAGCCGCAGGCCCTGGCCGGGGTCCTGGACATCGAGGCGTCGGAGAAGGCCGCGCGGTTCGTGCAGATGTGCGACGCCTTCAGCATCCCACTGGTCACCCTGCTGGACGTGCCCGGGTTCCTGCCCGGCGTCGACCAGGAGCACGGCGGAATCATCCGGCACGGCGCGAAGCTGCTCTACGCCTACTGCAACGCCACCGTGCCGCGCATCTCCCTGATCCTGCGCAAGGCGTACGGCGGCGCGTACATCGTCATGGACTCCCAGTCGATCGGCGCCGACCTCACCTACGCCTGGCCCACGAACGAGATCGCGGTCATGGGCGCGGAGGGCGCGGCCAACGTCATCTTCCGCCGCCAGATCGCCGAGGCGGAGGACCCCGAGGCCATGCGCGCCCGCCTGGTCAAGGAGTACAAGTCCGAGCTGATGCACCCGTACTACGCCGCCGAGCGCGGCCTGGTCGACGACGTCATCGACCCCGCCGAGACCCGCGAGGTCCTGGTGCGGTCGCTGGCGATGCTCCGCACGAAACACGCGGAGCGCCCCGCCCGCAAACACGGCAACCCCCCTCAGTGACGGAGGTCCCGATGCCCGCATCCCCCACTCCCCCGATCCGCGTCGAACGGGGCCAGGCCACGGACGAGGAACTGGCCGCCCTCACCGTCCTCCTCCTCACCCGCGCCGCCCACCCGGCCCCGGGCACGGAATCGACCTCCCCCGGCACCACCTCCTGGCGCCCGCACCCCTTCCACGCACCGCACAGCTGGCAGCGCGCGTAGCCGCTCGACGGCAGCGGTACGCCGGGGCCGCCCGCCCCGGCCCGTGTCCGCGCCGGCCGCCACGCCCCGGGGCACGCACCCCGGCGGCGCCGGCCGTCGCGGACACCGCGCGCCCCGTGCGGCCGGCCCCGCCGCGCGCGTCCGGTCAGGGCGCCGTCACCCCTGGAGCAGGGTGACGTCCCGTTCGGCGGTCGCGTGGAAGACCGGCAGGGGGATCAGGCCGTGGGCGCGCAGTTCCATCAGCGTGGCCCTGACGTGGGCCCGGCCGGGCACGAGGTTCTCGCTCGTGACCCTGCCGGAGTTGGCCCAGGTGTGGGTGAGGCCGTCGCAGCGGGCGAGGCCGCCGCCGATGCCGTGGCTGACCCGGGGGTCGCGCTGGCTGACCGAGGACGTGGTGAAGACCGGGCCGGTGGCGCCGGTGCAGCGGTAGGTGCCGGTCAGCGTGAGGGTCCCGTCCGCGGCGAGCCGGCCCGTGGAGTCGACGGTGACGAACTCGCCGGGGGCGGCGCCGGCCGGGCCGACCGCGGTGACCAGCAGGGCGGCGGCGCCCAGAACCGCGGCGAGGGCGGAGCGTACACGCATGGATACCTCCAGGTTTGTACCGTTTTGGAGGACTCCACTGGTACCGGGCGCCCACGCCGCGGAGCGTGACCGTCACCCCAACGGTGGCGCGTCACGGCCCCGGCCACGGCCCCCGGCTACGGAAGGACCGCGAACCCGTCCAGCTCCACCAGCGCCTGCTCGTCCCACAGCCGTACGACCCCCACCACGGCCATCGCCGGATAGTCCCGGCCCGCCACCGCCCGCCAGACGCGCCCCAGTTCCCGCGCCTGTGCGCGGTACGCGGCGACGTCCGTGGTGTAGACGGTGACCCGCGCGAGGTCGGCGGGGGTGCCACCGGCCGCGCGCAAGGCAGTGAGCAGATTGCCGAGGGCCCGCTCGAACTGCTCGGCCGTCGTGCCACCGGTGATCTTCCCGTCGGCATCGAGCGCGGTCTGACCCGCGAGGAACACCACCCGGGCCCCGGTCGCGACGACGGCGTGCGAGAACCCCGTCGGCGGGGACAGCTCCGCCGGGTTGACGCGCTCCACCGAACCGGCCCGCTCGTCCGTCACCGTGCCTCCCGACCGCTCGCGGCGTACAACTCCTTGGCGATGATGCTCCGTTGCACCTCGCTCGCCCCCTCGTAGATGCGCGGCGCCCGCACCTCGCGGTAGAGGTGTTCGAGCAGATGGCCGCTGCGCAGCGCGCGGGCGCCGTGCAACTGGACCGCGGTGTCGACGACGTACTGCGCCGTCTCGGTGGCGAGCAGCTTGGCCATCGCGGACCGCCGGGGCACATCGGCGGCGCCCTCGTCGTAGGCGGTGGCCGCCGCGTACACCATCAGCCGGGCCGCCTCGGTGCGCAGCGCCATCTCCGCCACCTGGTGGGACACCGCCTGGAGGTCCATCAACCTGCCCTGGAAGGCCTCGCGTCGCCGCGTGTGCTCGACGGTCGCGTCCAGCGCCGCCTGCGCCATCCCGACCGCGAACGCCCCGACGCTGGGGCGGAAGAGGTTGAGGGTGCCCATGGCGACGGCGAACCCCCGGCCCACCTCGCCGAGCACATCGTCGGGGCCGACCGGCACGTCGTCGAAACGGAGCGCGCCGATGGGGTGCGGCGAGATCATCTCCAGCGCCTGGCCGGTGAGGCCGGGCCGGTCCGCCGGGACGAGGAACGCCGTCACCCCCCGGGCGCCGGCCTGGGGGCCGGTGCGGGCGAAGACGGTGTAGAAGTCGGCCTCGGGCGCGTTGGAGATCCAGCACTTCTCCCCCGTGAGCCGCCACTCGCCCGCGCCGCCCGGCTCGGCCGCGAGGGCGAGGGCGGCCGCGTCCGAACCGGCCCCCGGCTCGCTCAGCGCGAACGCCGCGACCGTACTGCCGTCGGCGACGCCCGGCAGCCACCGCTCGCGCTGGGCGGCACTGCCGTACGCGTGCACCGGATGGGCGCCGAGGCCCTGGAGGGCGAGCGCGGTCTCGGCCTCGGTGCAGCCCTGCGCCAGGGACTCCCGCATCAGGCACAGATCGAGCGCACCGGAGGTGAACAGCCGCCCCAGCAGTGCCAGTTCGCCCAGCTCGGCGAGGAGCGGCCGGTTGACGCTCCCCGGGGCCCCCTTGTCGGCGAGCGGGCGCAGCCGTTCGGCGGCCAGGGCGCGCAGTTCGGCGCACCAGGCGAGCTGCCGCGGATCGAGTGAGAATGCGGACACCGCCGGTCCTCCCTCCGGGACGGACCAGGCGACCGTCCCCACCCCACGACGTTATCGCGCACAGTTGACTGCCGTCACCAACACGATACGCTCAAACGGCGAGCCCGCCAGGAATGCCCGTCCGGACGTCCGTCACGGCAAGGGGGCGAACCGCCATGCATCTCTCGGCCCACGTGGACACCTTCGCGCGCGACCATCTGCCGCCCCCGCACGAGTGGCCCGAGCTGCGCTTCGACCTCCCGGAGCTGCGCTATCCCGCCCGGCTGAACTGCGCGGCCGAGCTGCTGGACGGCACGGACGGGTCCCGCCCGGCCTTCCGCACCCCGGACGGGCCGCCCTGGACGTACGACGAACTGCGCGCCCGCGTCGACCGGATCGCGCACGTCCTCACCGGCGAGCTGGGCGTGGTCCCGGGCAACCGGGTCCTGCTGCGCGGCCCCACCACGCCCTGGCTCGCGGCCTGCTGGCTGGCGGTGCTCAAGGCGGGCGCCGTCGCGGTCACCGTGCTGGCCCAGCAGCGCCCGCACGAACTGGCGACCATCTGCGAGATCGCCCGCGTGGGCCACGCCCTGTGCGACGCCCGCTCGGTGGCCGACCTGACGAAGGCGGGCATCCCCGGGCTGCGCGTCACCACGTACGGCGCCGGCACCCCCGACGACCTCCTGCGCCGCCCCGCGCCCGGCACGCCCTACCCGGCCGTCGACACCGCCTCCGACGACGTCGCCCTGATCGCCTTCACCTCGGGCACCACCGGCCGCCCGAAGGGGTGCATGCACTTCCACCGGGACGTGCTCGCCATCGCCGACACCTTCTCCCGGCACGTCCTGCGCCCCCATGCGGGCGACGTGTTCGCCGGCAGCCCCCCGCTCGGCTTCACCTTCGGCCTCGGCGGTCTGGTCGTCTTCCCGCTGCGGGCCGGCGCGAGCGCGCTCCTGATGGAACAGTCCGGGCCCCGCCGCCTCCTCCCGGCGATAGCCGAGCACCGCGTCTCGGTCCTGTTCACCGCCCCGACCGCCTACCGCGCCATGCTGGACGAGCTGGACGGGCACGACGTCTCGTCGCTGCGGCGCTGTGTGTCGGCCGGCGAGAACCTGCCCGCGGCCACCTGGCGGGCCTGGCACGCGCGCACGGGGGTGCGCGTCATCAACGGGATCGGCGCGACCGAGCTGCTGCACATCTTCCTCTCCGCCGCGGACGAGGCGATCAGACCGGGCACCACGGGGGTTCCGGTGCCGGGCTGGCAGGCCCGGGTGCAGGGCCCGGACGGCACCCCGCTGCCCGACGGCGAACCCGGGCTGCTGGCGGTGCGCGGCCCGGTCGGCTGCCGCTACCTCGCCGACCCGCGCCAGCGCGACTACGTACGCGACGGCTGGAACATCACCGGCGACACGTACGTCCGGGAGCCCGACGGCTATTTCCGCTACGTGGCACGCGCCGACGACATGATCATCTCGGCCGGGTACAACATCGCGGGCCCGGAGGTGGAGGACGCCCTGCTGCGCCACCCGGACGTGCTGGAGACCGCGGTGGTCGGCCGTCCCGACGAGGCCCGCGGCCAGGTGGTGGTCGCCTACACGGTGCTGCGCGACGGCGCCCGCCGCGACCCGGAGCCGCTGCGGGCGTTCCTCACCGCCGAGCTGGCGCCGTACAAATGCCCCCGCGAGTTCGTCTTCCTGGACGCCCTGCCGCGCACGGCCACCGGCAAGTTGCAGCGGTTCCGCCTGCGCAACCCCGGTGACCAGCAGTGATACCGACGACCTAAAATGATCAACGTGTCCGACCAGCGCGCTCCCAGGTCCCTCATCGTCACGCTCTACGGCGCGTACGGCCGGTTCATGCCCGGCCCGGTACCCGTCGCCGAGCTGATCCGGCTGCTGGCCGCGGTCGGCGTGGACGCGCCCTCGGTCCGCTCCTCGGTGTCCCGGCTCAAGCGGCGCGGCCTGCTGCTGCCCGCCCGCACCGCCTCCGGTGCGGCTGGTTACGAACTCTCAGCCGAGGCACGGCAGTTGCTGGAAGACGGCGACCGCCGCATCTACGCCGCCGCACCACCCGAGGACGCGGGCTGGGTGCTCGCGGTGTTCTCGGTGCCCGAGACGGAACGGCAGAAGCGGCACGTCCTGCGCTCCCGCCTGTCCGCGCTCGGCTTCGGCACGGCGGCGCCGGGCGTGTGGATCGCCCCCGCGCGCCTGCACGAGGAGACCGAACACACCCTGCGCCGCCTCCACTTGGACCCCTACGTCGACTTCTTCCGCGGTGAGCACCTGGGGTTCGCGCCCACGGCCGAGGCGGTGGCGCGCTGGTGGGACCTGCCCGCCATCGCCCGGGAGCACGAGCGCTTCCTGGACGCCCACGCGCCGGTGCTGCGCGCCTGGCAGGACCGCCCGGACACCCCGCCCGAGGACGCCTACCGCGACTACCTGCTCGCCCTCGACTCCTGGCGCCACCTCCCCTACACCGACCCCGGCCTGCCCGCCCACCTCCTGCCCCCGGCCTGGCCGGGTCTGCGTTCGGCCGAGGTCTTCCAGGCCCTGCACGACCGCCTCCGGGACCCGGGCGCGCGGTTCGCCCTGCCCGCCCCGTGAGGAAGTCCGCTCACCCCGGCGCACGTTACCCGGCCCCTCGGCCGGTCGGCGGCGTCCCCGGCGCGGGGAACGGTTCGCCGTCGAACCGCGTCGTTCCGGTCCGGGGCACGGCGGCCGTGGCCCGGGGAGGGGAGAGCGCGTGCGGACGGGCGACTTCGCCGAGTGGACGAGACGGTTCGAGGACGAGCGCGAGCGCAGGCGGGCCGAGGGGGACCCGGACTGGGCGCGGGGCGCGAGGCTCGATCCGGCGGTGTGGGCCGGCATCCAGCGCTTCCAGGTCGGCGAGGACGGTGACGGCGCCAATCTGGTCGGCAAGGCGGACCAGGCCGGTGACGGCGACTACGCGCGGGCGGTCCGGCTGTTCGTCGCCGAGGAGCGCAACCACGCCCGGCTGCTCGCCCGGCTGCTGGCGGCGGGTGGCGTGCCGACGCTGGCGGGCCACTGGAGCGACGCGGTCTTCGTGCGGCTGCGGCGCCTCATGGGCCTGCGCCTGGAACTGCTGGTGCTGATGATCGCGGAGGTGGTGGCGCTCCGCTACTACCGGGCCCTGCGTGACGGCACCGACGACGCGCTCACCTCGGACGTGGCGGGGCGGATCCTCTGCGACGAGCAGCGCCACGTCCCCTTCCACTGCGAGCGGCTGCACTCCCTTCTCGCGGAGCTGCCCCGCCCGGCGCGCCGCCCGGTGATGGCCGCGTGGCAGCTCCTCCTCCTCGCCGCGTCCCTGGTCGTCGCCACCGACCACGGCCCGGCGCTGCGCCGGCTCGGCGTCGGCCGGCGGCGCTTCGTGGCCGACGTCGTGTCCTCGTCCGGCCCGGTCGTCCGCGCGGTGCTGTCGCCCCGTCCGGACGCCTGGACGAACACGATCTGACGGCGCCCGCGCGGCGGCCTCGGGGGTCAACCGCCCAGCGACAGCCGGGGTTTCGGGGTGTCGGTGCGGCCCGTCCGGGGGCGGCGGCTGCCGGCCCGGTAGGGGGGCGGCCAGGGGGCGGCGGGGCCGGTGTAGGACTGTTCGGCGGCCGCGTGGAGGGTCCAGTGGGGGTCGTAGAGGTGGGGGCGGGCCAGGGCGCACAGGTCGGCGCGACCCGCCAGGATCAGGGAGTTGACGTCGTCCCAGGAGGAGATGGCGCCGACGGCGATCACCGGGACGCCCACCTCGTGGCGGATCCGGTCGGCGAACGGGGTCTGGTAGGAGCGGCCGAAGTCGGGCCGTTCGTCGGAGACGACCTGGCCCGTGGAGACGTCGATCGCGTCCGCGCCGTGGCCGGCGAAGGCGCGGGCGATCTCGACCGCGTCCTCGGCCGTCGTGCCCCCTTCCGCCCAGTCGGTGGCGGAGATACGGACCGTCATCGGGCGATCGGCCGGCCACACCGCGCGGACGGCGTCGAAGACCTCCAGCGGGAAGCGCAGCCGTTTCTGCAGCGAGCCGCCGTAGGCGTCCGTGCGGTGGTTGGTGAGCGGGGACAGGAAACCGGAGAGCAGATAGCCGTGGGCGCAGTGCAGTTCGAGGAGGTCGAAGCCGGCCCGTGCGGCACGCCACGCCGACGCCGCGAACTGCTCGCGGATGTCCGTGAGTTGAGCACGGGTGACTTCGCGCGGGACCTGGCTGACCGGTTTGTACGGCAGCGGGGAGGGCGCGACCAGCGGCCAGTTGCCCGTGGGCAGCGGGTCGTCCATGCCCTCCCACATCACTCTGGTGGAGCCCTTGCGGCCCGAGTGACCGAGCTGGACGCCGATCGCGGTGCCCGGCGCCTGCCGGTGCACGAAGTCGGTGATCCGGCGCCACGCCTCCGTCTGCCGGCCGGTGTAGAGGCCGGCGCAGCCGGGGGTGATGCGGCCCCGCTCGCTCACGCACACCATCTCGGTCATGACCAGCGCCGCCCCACCGAGCGCGCGGGCGCCCAGGTGGACGAGGTGGAAGTCGCCGGGCACGCCGTCGGTGGCGGAGTACATGTCCATCGCGGACACCACCACCCGGTTGCGCAGGGTCAGCCCGCGCAGCCGGAACGGCGTGAACATCGGGGGTGTACCGGGCGGGCAGCCGAACTCGCGCTCCACGGACTCGGTGAAGTGGGCGTCGCGCAGCCGGAGGTTGTCATGGGTGACCCGGCGGCTGCGGGTGAGCAGGTTGAACGCGAACTGGCGGGGCGGCTGGTCCCGGTAGAGGCGCAGGTTCTCGAACCACTCCAGGCTCGCCTTCGCGGCCCGCTGGGTGGAGGCGACGACCGGTTTGCGCTCGGCCTCGTACGCCGTCAACGCGGCGGGCACGTCGGGCTGTTCGGACAGGCACGCCGCCAGCGCCAGCGCGTCCTCCACGGCCAGCTTGGTGCCCGAGCCGATGGAGAAGTGGGCGGTGTGGGCCGCGTCGCCGAGCAGCACGACGTTGCCGTGCGACCAGCGGTCGTTGACCACCGTGCGGAAGGTCGTCCACGCCGAGTTGTTGGAGCGCAGCGGCCGGCCGCGCAGCGCCTCGGCGAAGACCTTGGCGCAGCGGTCGGTCGATTCGCGCGGGTCCGTCTCGTCGAATCCCGCCGCCCGCCAGACCTCCTCGCGCATCTCGACGATGACCGTCGAGGCGTCGGGTGCGAACGGGTAGCCGTGCAGTTGCATCACGCCGTGCTCGGTCTCGGCGATCTCGAAGCGGAAGGCGTCGAAGGCGAAGTCGGCGGCGAGCCAGATGTAGCGGCAGCGGTGGCCGGTGATCGTGGGGCGGAAGACGTCGGCGTAGGTCTCGCGGGTGGCGCTGTGCACCCCGTCGGCGGCGACGACCAGGTCGTGGTCGGCGGCGAGCCGGCCGGGGGGCGGGGCCGGGGTGCGGAACTCGATGTGTACGCCGAGCTCCCGGCAGCGGTCGTGCAGGATCTTCAGGAGGCGGTGTCTGCCGAGGGCCGCGAAGCCGTGTCCCCCGGAGGTGTGGCGCACGCCCCGGTGGACGATGTCGATGTCGTCCCAGCGGACGAAGTGCCGTTGCAGGGCCTCGTAGACCACCGGGTCGGCGTGTTCGATGCCGCCCAGGGTCTCGTCGGACAGCACGACCCCGAAGCCGAAGGTCTCGTCGGGGGCGTTGCGCTCCCAGACGGTCACCTCACGGGTGGGGTCCAGGCGCTTGAGCAGGGCGGCGGCGTAGAGGCCGCCGGGTCCCCCGCCGACGACGGCGACGCGGGAGGCGGCGGACGCGGCTGACGTCGGCACGGCCGGTCACCGCCCCTGCCACTTCGGCGGGCGCTTCTGGGTGAACGACGCGTGGAACTCTCGGTAGTCCTCGCCGTTCATCAGCAGCGCCTGGGTCGCCGCGTCCAGCTCCACGGCGGCCGCCAGCGGCATGTCCAGCTCCGCCGTCAGCAGGGCCTTCGTCTGGGCGTGGGCCAGTGCGGGGCCGGTGGCCAGCCGGCGGGCCAGGGCCTGGGCGGCCTCGTCGGCGTGGCCCTCCTCGGTGAGTTCGCTGATCAGGCCGATGCGCTCGGCCTCGGGGGCGCGCACCGGCTCGCCCAGCATCAGCAGCCGGGTGGCGTGGCCGAGGCCGACGACCCGGGGCAGCAGATAGGCCGCGCCCATGTCGCCGCCGGACAGGCCGACCCGGGTGAAGAGGAAGGCGAAGCGGGCGCTCGGGTCCGCGACCCGGAAGTCGGCCGCGAGGGCGAGCACGGCCCCGGCGCCCGCCGCGACCCCGTGCACGGCGGCGATCACCGGGAACGGGCATTCGCGCAGGGCGCGCACCACCTGGCCGGTCATCCGGTTGAAGTCGAGCAGCTGGGCGGTGTCCAGGGCGAGGGTGGCGCCGATGATCTCGTCCACGTCGCCGCCGGAGCAGAAGCCGCGCCCCTCCCCGGCCAGCACCAGGGCGCGCACCGAGCGCTCCCGGGACAGCTCGGCCAGCAGATCGCGCAGGTCGGCGTAGGCGCCGAAGGTGAGGGCGTTGAGCTTGTCGGGGCGGGCGAGGGTGACCGTGGCGACCCCGTCGGCGAGCCGGAGGCGCAGGTGCTCCCAGTCGGCTGTGCGGGCGGCGGAGCCGGTGAAGGGACTCATGACGTGCGGCCTCCTTGGGTGGCGGTGCCGTACGTTGCGCTGTGCCTCGAAGTTATCACTTGTTTGTGACCGTCGTCACGGGCGCGCGACAGACCGGTGCGCGGGAGGTGCCTCGCGCCGAGTGTCACCGCTTCGCTGCGGGCCCGTAACAGTGCGCCCGGGCGGGCGAGGCGGGGGGCCGGGCCGGGTAGGGCGTCCGGTACCGGGGCGAGGGTCCCGGGCGAAGCCCGCCGACCGTCTCGGGTGGCCGGGCCCGTACCATTCCTACAGTCGAAAGCAGGACAGCCTGCTCCATGAACGGACTCGCCTTGCACGAACGCCCCACCGAATCGGCCTCCTGGCGCCTGGCGCTGCCGCACACCGCCGCGGCGGTGCCGGTGGCCCGCGCGCTGGTGCGCACGGCCCTTTCCGAGGTGGAGCAGGCGCCCGACTGCGACACGGCGGAGCTGCTCACGGCCGAGCTGGTGGCCAACGCGGTGGAGCACACCGCGGGCCGCGGGCCGATCGAACTGGTGGTGGAGGTGGCGCCGACCGGCTGCCAGGTCGAGGTGCACGACCCGGACCCCGCGCCGCCCGGTCAGCTGACCCGGCCGGTGCTGGAGGAGCCCGACGTGTGGCAGGAGGGCGGGCGCGGGCTGCTGCTGATCCGCGCGCTGAGCGCCGCGTGCGGACACCGCCCCACCCCGAAGGGCAAGGCGGTGTGGTTCACACTGCCTGTGGTTCCCGCTCAGCGGCGTCCGCGGTGACGCCCGCGGCGTCGCCGGCCAGCGTGGAGTGCCGGCGCCCGTAGGCGGCGTAGACGGCGAGGCCCACGGCGAGGAAGACCGCGAACTGCACCCAGGTGTGCCAGCCGGTCTCGTACATCAGGTAGAGGCAGAAGGCGATGCCGAGCAGCGGGCCCACCGGGTAGAGCGGCACCCGGAAGCTGCGGCTCAGGCCCGGCTCCCGGCGGCGCAGGGCCATCACCGCGATGTTCACGACGGCCATGATCGCCAGCGTGCCGATGGTGCACAGGTTCATCACGGAGTCCAGGGAGGCGAAGGCCGCCGGGAGCGCGAAGACGACCGCGACGATCAGGGTGCCCGCGACCGGCGTGGAGGTCTTCGGGGAGACCTTCTCGAAGACCCGCGGGATCAGGCCGTCCCGGGACATCGACATCAGGATGCGGGTCTGGCCGTACATCACGGCGAGCACCACGGAGGCGATGGCGACGACCGCCCCGAAGGCGATCACACCGCCGCCGATGGTCGAGCCGGTGACCTCGTTGACGACGTAGGACAGGGCGGCGGGGCGGCCGGCGACCTGCTTGCCGCCGATGGCGCCGATCGCGGCGACCGCGACCGCGCAGTACAGCAGCGTCACGATGCCCATGCAGACCATGATCGCCACGGGGATGTCACGGCGGGGGTTCTTGGCCTCCTCGCCGGCGGTGGTGATCGCGTCGAAGCCGATGTACGAGAAGAACGCGGCGGTGGTGCCCGCGCCGATGCCGCCGAGGCCGGCCGGGGAGAACGGGGTGAGGTTGCCGTGCTTGAAGGCGCTGTAGCCGATGGCGCAGAAGGCGAGCAGGATCGCCAGCTTGACGGCGGCCATGGCGGCGGTCGCCCGGGCGCTCTCGCGCACCCCGCGCACCAGCAGCACCGAGGCCATGGCGATCACCAGCACCGCGGGCAGGTTGACGATCCCGCCGTCGCCGGGGCCGGCGGACAGCAGGGCGGGCAGCTGCCAGCCGGTGAGGCTGTGCAGCAGCTCGTTGACGTACTGGCTCCAGCCGACGGCGACGGCCGAGATGGAGATGCCGTACTCCAGCAGCAGGCACCAGCCGACGAGGAACGCGGTGGACTCGCCGAGGCCGGCGTAGGCGAAGGAGTACGAGGAGCCGGAGACCGGGATCGCGCCGCCCAGCTCCGCGAAGGAGAAGGCGGTGAAGACGCAGGTGACGGCGGCGAGGACGAAGGAGACGACGACGGCGGGGCCGGCCTGGGCCACGGAGTCGGAGAGCCCGACGAAGATGCCGGTGCCGACGATGGCGCCGACGCCGAAGCAGATGAGCTGGAAGAGCCCCATCGTGCGCTTCAGGCCGTGCCCCTCGCGGTCCGCGCCGGATTCGGCGACGAGCAGGTGGGGGGACTTGATGCGGGGAGCGGGCATTGCGGGTGGTGCTCGTTTCTGGTGGTGCGGGCGACGGGATGACGGTCGCGGCGGCGGGACCGGAATGGGTGGCTCCGGCCCCGCCGATCAGGATAAGCGCTGGTCGCGGACGCGGACCAGGACTACCGGCCGAGTGTGGCGACCAGCACGGCCTTGATGGTGTGCAGCCGGTTCTCGGCCTCGTCGAAGACGATGGAGTGCGCCGACTCGAAGACCTCGTCGGTGACCTCCAGGGAGGTCAGGCCGTAGGTCTCGTGGATCTCCCGGCCGACCTTGGTGCCGAGGTCGTGGAAGGCGGGCAGGCAGTGCAGGAACTTGACGTCCGGGTTGCCGGTGGCGCGCAGCACGTCCATGGTCACCGCGTACGGCGCGAGGGCCTTGATCCGCTCGGCCCAGACCTCCTTGGGCTCGCCCATGGAGACCCACACGTCGGTGGCGACGAAGTCGGTCCCGCGCACCCCCTCGGCCACGTCCTCGGTCAGGGTGATCACGGCGCCGCTGCGCTCGGCCAGTTCGCGGGCGCGGGCCACGATCGCGGCGTCCGGCCAGTACTGCTCGGGGGCGACGATCCGGACGTCCATGCCGAGCAGGGCGCCGGTGACCAGGTAGGAGTTGCCCATGTTGAAGCGGGCGTCGCCGAGGTAGGCGAAGGCGGTCTCCGTGAGCGGCTTGGCGCTGTGCTCGGTCATGGTGAGCACGTCGGCGAGCATCTGGGTGGGGTGCCAGTCGTCGGTGAGGCCGTTGTAGACGGGCACGCCCGCCTCGGCGGCCAGCTCCTCGACCTTGGCCTGGCTGTCGCCCCGGTACTCGATGCCGTCGTACATCCGGCCGAGGACGCGGGCGGTGTCCTTGACGGACTCCTTGTGCCCGATCTGCGAGCCGATCGGGTCGAGGTACGTGGTGTGGGCGCCCTGGTCGGCGGCGGCGACCTCGAACGCGCAGCGGGTGCGCGTCGAGGTCTTCTCGAAGATCAGCGCGATGTTGCGGCCCCGCAGGTACGGGGTCTCGGTCCCGGCCCGCTTGGCGGCCTTCAGCTCCGCGGCCAGCTCGACCAGACCGCGGAACTCCGCCTCGGTGAAGTCCAGCTCCTTGAGGAAGTGGCGGCCGGCGAGGGCGGTCGGGACTGTCGCCATGGGGGCGCTCCAGGGGTACGACGATAAGGACGATGGAATTCTATACGACCTTCGGCAAATTTATGCAGCTCCGGGACGTGAGGTGGACATCCTCACACCGGCACCCGGCCGGCCGGGCACCGCCCCCGCGCTCACACCGCGTCCCGCTCCACCGGGCAGCTCATGCACCGGGGGCCGCCCCGGCCCCGCCCCAGCTCGCTGCCGGGGATCTCGATGACCTCGATGCCCTGCTTGCGCAGATGGGTGTTGGTGGTGGAGTTCCGCTCGTAGGCGACGACGACCCCGGGCTCGACGGCGAGCACGTTGCAGCCGTCGTCCCACTGCTCGCGCTCGGCCGCGTGCACGTCCTGGGTGGCGGTGAGCACCCGGATCTCGCCGAGTCCGAGAGCGGCGGCGATGGCCCGGTGCATGTGCTCCGGCGGGTGGTCGGTGACCTTCAGCTCCTTCTCGCCCACGCCCGGTTCGATGGTGTACGAGCGCAGCATGCCGAGCCCCGCGTACTGGGTGAAGGTGTCGCCGTCGACCATCGTCATCACCGTGTCCAGGTGCATGAAGGCGCGCCGCTTGGGCATGTCGAGCGCCACGATGGTGCGCGCGGAGCCGGCCGCGAACAGCTTGTGCGCGAGCATCTCCACGGCCTGCGGGGTGGTGCGCTCGCTCATTCCGACGAGGACCGCGCCGTTGCCGATCACCAGCACGTCGCCGCCCTCGATGGTGGAGGGGTGGTCGGCCTGCCCCTGGGACCAGACGTGGAACCGCTCGCCGTCGAAGAGCGGGTGGTGCCGGTAGATCGCCTCGAAGTGCACGGTCTCGCGCTGCCTGGCGGGCAGGCGCATGGCGTTGATGGCGACCCCGTCGTAGATCCAGGCGGAGGTGTCGCGGGTGAAGAGGTGGTTGGGGAGCGGGCCGAGCAGGAAGTCGTCCAGTTCCATCACATGGAAGCGCACGGAGGTCGGCTCCGCGTGCGCCTCGAGGAACTCCCGCTTGGTCATGCCGCCGACCAGCGCCTCGGCCAGTTCCCGCGCGGGCAGGTTCTCGAAGGCGGCGCGCAGATGGGCGGTGGCGAGGGGGCCGTACTCGCGCTCGTCGAAGACGCGGTCCAGGACCAGGGCGCGGGCCTCGGGGACCTCCATGGTCTCGACCAGCAGGTCACCGAAGAGGTGGACGGCGACGCCGCGGTCGCGCAGCACATCGGCGAACCCGTCGTGCTCGGCGCGCGCCCGGCGCACCCAGAGCACGTCGTCGAAGAGGAGGGCGTCCTTGTTGCTGGGGGTGAGCCTTTTGAGCTCAAGATCCGGCCGGTGCAGGATGACGCGGCGCAGCCGCCCGGCCTCGGAGTCGACATGGAATCCCATGCCCCCATCCTGACCACCGGGGACCGGATTCACCCGCCCCTCGACCATTTTGCGGCGCTCTCGTTGCGACTTCCACCCCCACCGGTTCTCGTCACACTGACGGCAACCGGTGCGGTGACACGGTTCGGCGGGCACCGAAGCGTCCGCTGGATAGCGTCCGCACTCCGGGGCGGGCCGCCCGTCCCGCCGACGTTCCCGAAGGACCGCCCATGCCGCAGACCTCCCTGAGCCGACGACTCGCCGAGCGCTTCCGCGAGATCAACGGCGACCACCCGATGACCGAGGCCGACGACGCCTACGTCAGCGAGCAGTTCGTCACCCTGGAGCGGCTGTGCGCGGACCACGGCCGCGACGGCGACGAGGTCCGCCGCCTGATGCTGGACGGCCGGCTGCCCCTGCCGGGCTATCTGCGCTCCGACGGCGCCGAGATGGTCCCGGCCGACCTGTTCGCCCTCGCGGAGCGGGCGGGCGGCGTGGACGCGCTCGCGTCCTGGTTCACGTCCCACTGGTCGGACCCGGTCACCGCCCGCGCCGAGTGGCGGGCCTACCTCGACGGCCAGTACGTCTGCCTGCGTTCGGTCACCCCGCAGACCATTCTGCGCAAGGAGCAGCTGACGACGGCGATCGGCTCGGCACCGGACGCGCCCGACGCCGGCACCCCGGACTGGACGCGCCGTCTGCACCGGATGATCGACGAACTGGACGCGCTGGAGCCGCAGTTCACCGGCTACGACCGCCTGCGCTTCGGCGGGCCCACGTCCCGGGACGTCTGCATCACCGGGATGAGGGCCCGCTTCCCGCGGCCCTGAGGCACCGCGGCGGCAAAGACGGGTGCCGCCCGCCGCAGGCGGCCTACAGCCGGGGGTCCACCGGCTCCGACTCCAGCGCCAGCACCGCGAACACCGCTTCGTGCACCCGCCACAGCGGCTCGCCCGCGGACAGGCGGTCGAGGGCCTCCAGGCCGAGGGCGTACTCGCGCAGGGCGAGGGAGCGCTTGTGGTTGAGGAACCGGCGGCGCAGCAGGGCGAGGTTGTCGGGGCGGGTGTACTCGGGGCCGTAGATGATGCGCAGGTACTCGCGGCCCCGGCACTTGACGCCGGGCTGGACCAGACGGCCGTCCGGGCGGCGGACCAGGGCGCCGAGCGGCTTGACGACCATGCCCTCACCGCCCCGGCCGGTCATCTCCAGCCACCAGTCGACACCGGCCCGCACCGACTCGGGGTCGCCCGTGTCCACGTACAGCCGGCGGGTGGTCCCCAGCAGGCCGGCGGCGTCGTGTTCCACCAGGCGGTCCAGCAGCGCCAGTTGCTCGTCGTGCGGGAGCGCGGCGAGGCTGCGGCCCTCGGCGGCGAGGATCTGGAAGGGCGCCAGGCGGACGCCGTCCAGGCCCTCGGTGGTCCAGCAGTAGCGCCGGTACGCGGCCGTGAACGCGGCCGCGTCCGCGGCGCGCCCACGCTGCCGGTCGAGCAGGGCGCCCACGTCGGTGCCCCGTGCCGCGGCCGCCTCCAGCGCGGCCAGCGCGCCCGGGAACACCGCGCCGGACGCGGCGCCGACCGCCGCGTACTGGCTGCGCAGCAGGCCCTGGGCCTTCAGCGACCAGGGCATCAGCTCGGCGTCCAGCAGCAGCCAGTCCGTGTCCAGTTCGGACCACAGACCGGCCTCGGTGACCGCCGCGCGCAGCCGGTCCAGGACCGACTCGGTCATCTCCTCGTCGTCGAAGAAGGGCCGCCCGGTACGGGTGTACAGCGCGCCCGTGGGGCCCTCCACGCCGAACCGCCGCGTGGCCGCCGCCGCGTCCCGGCACACCAGGACCACGGCCCGCGAGCCCATGTGCTTCTCCTCGCACACCACGCGCGCCACCCCGTCGGCCGCGTAACTCGCGAACGCCTCTCGCGGATGCTCCAGATAGCCGTCCACCTCGGAGGTGGCCGTCGGCGCCATGGTCGGCGGCAGATACGGCACCAGGCGCGGGTCGAGCGCGAAGCGGCTCATGACCTCCAGGGCCGCCGCCGCGTTCTCCTCGCGCACCGCCACCCGTCCGGCGTGCCGGGTCTCCACCGCCCGGCGCCCGTAGACGTCGGCCAGGTCCAGCGGCCGGCCGTCGCGCCCGCCGGGCGCCTCGGTGCGCAGCGGGCGGGCCGGCTCGTACCAGACGCGCTCGGCCGGCACGTCGACCAGCTCGCGCTCCGGCCAGCGCAGCGCGGTCAGCCGGCCGCCGAAGACGGCGCCGGTGTCCAGGCAGATGGTGTTGTTGAGCCAGGTGGCCTCCGGCACCGGCGTGTGGCCGTAGACGACCGCCGCCCGGCCCCGGTAGTCCTCGGCCCACGGGTAGCGCACGGGCAGGCCGAACTCGTCGGTCTCCCCGGTGGTGTCGCCGTACAGGGCGTGCGAGCGGACGCGTCCGGAGGTGCGGCCGTGGTACTTCTCGGGCAGGCCGGCGTGGCAGACGACCAGCTTGCCGCCGTCGAGGACGTAGTGGCTGACGAGACCGTCGATGAACGTGCGCACCCGCGCCCGGAACTCCTCGCTCTCGCCGTCCATCTGGGCGATGGTCTCGGCGAGGCCGTGGGTGTGCTGGACGCTGCCGCCCTTGAGGTGACGGCCGTACTTGTTCTCGTGGTTGCCCGGCACGCACAGCGCGTGGCCCGCCTCCACCATGTCCATCACCCGGCGCAGCACACCGGGGCTGTCCGGGCCGCGGTCGACCAGGTCGCCGACGAACACGGCGGTGCGGCCCTCGGGGTGCACGCCGTCGTCGTACCCCAGCTTGGACAGCAGCGACTCCAGTTCGGCCGAGCAGCCGTGCACGTCGCCGATGATGTCGAAGGGGCCGGTGAGGTGGGTCAGGTCGTTGAAACGCCGCTCGGTGACGACGGTGGCGGTCTCGGCCTCCTCGACGCCGCGCAGGACGTGCACCTTGCGGAAGCCCTCGCGTTCCAAGTGCCGTAGTGAGCGCCGCAGTTCGCGGATGTGCCGCTGGATGACCCGGCGCGGCATGTCGGCGCGGTCGGTGCGGGCCGCGTTGCGCTCGGCACACACCTCCTCGGGCAGGTCGAGCACGATGGCGATGGGCAGCACGTCGTGCTTGCGCGCCAGTTCGATCAGCTGGCGCCTGCTGTCCTGCTGCACGCTGGTGGCGTCCACGACGGTGCGGCGGCCCGCGGCCAGCCGCTTGCCGGCTATGTAGTGCAGGACGTCGAAGGCGTCGCGGCTGGCGCTCTGGTCGTTCTCGTCGTCGGCGACCAGGCCGCGGCAGAAGTCGGAGGAGATCACCTCTGTGGGCTTGAAGTGCCTGCGGGCGAAGGTGGACTTGCCGGAGCCGGAGGCGCCGACGAGGACCACGAGGGAGAGGTCGGTGACGGGGAGGACCCGTCCGGTCCGTGTCTCGGTCATGCCGCCTTCGCCTCCTTCTCGGTCGTGAGGGTGAACAGGGCCAGCTGGGTGGGCGGTCCCACCTCGGGGTCGTCGGGGCCGACGGGCCGGAACTCGACCTCGTACCCGTGCCGTTCGGCGACTTCGGCGGCCCAGGAGCGGAACTCGGCACGGGTCCACTCGAAGCGGTGGTCGCCGTGCCGGACGTGTCCGGCGGGCAGGGTCTCCCAGCGGACGTTGTACTCGACGTTCGGGGTGGTGACGACGACGGTGCGCGGGCGGGCGTGCCCGAACACGGCGTACTCCAGGGCGGGCAGCCGGGGCAGGTCGAGGTGTTCGATCACCTCGCTGAGCACGGCCGCGTCATAGCCTTTGAGCCGCTTGTCGGTGTAGGCGAGCGAGCCCTGCACCAGCCGGACGCGGGACGCCTGCCGCTCGCCCATGCGGTCGAGCTTCAGCCGCCGGGAGGCGATGGCGAGCGCCCGTACGGACACGTCGACGCCGACGATCTCGGTGAACCGGACGTCCTTCAGCAGCTCCTGCACCAACTGGCCCTGCCCGCAGCCGAGGTCGAGCACCCGGGCGGCGCCGCGGGCGCGCAGCGCGGTGACGATCGCCTCGCGGCGCTGGACCGCGAGCGGGGTCGGCTTCTCCTCCGCCTCGGTCTCCTGGCCGACCGCGTTGTCGATCTCCTCGACCTCGCTGTCGTCGGCCTCGGCGAGCCGCACCAGCTCCAGCGCCTCGCGCGCCTGCCGGGTCAGCGACCAGCGGCGGGAGAGATAGCGGCTGGTGATCAGCTGCTGCTCCGGGTGGCCGGGCAGCCAGCCCTCGCCGGCCCGCAGCAGCTTGTCCACCTCGTCGGCGGAGACCCAGTAGTGCTTGGCGTCGTCGAGGACCGGCAGCAGCACGTACAGATGGCGCAGCGCCTCGGCGAGGGTCAGCGCGTCCGACTCCAGGACCAGGCGGACGTAGCGCGAGTCGCCCCACTGCGGGAACTCCGTGTCCAGCGGGACCGGTTCGGCGCCCACCGTCCAGCCGAGCGGCTCGAAGAGCCTTCGCACGAGAGGGGCGCCGCCGCGGGCGGGCACGGCCGGGACCTCGATGCGCAGCGGCAGCGGGGCGGCGGCCCGCTCGGGGCGAGCGGCGCACACCCCCCGCATGGCGCTGGAGAAGACACCGCTCAGGGCGACGGCGAGGAGGGAGGAGGCGGCGTAGGGGCGGTCGTTCACGTACTGCGCGAGCGCAGCGTCGGGTGCGCCGCCGCGGCCCTTGCCCTTGCCGCGCCGCACCAGCGCCACCGGATCGGTCTCCAGCAACAGGGCGGCCGTGCAGCGCGCGTCGTCCGCCTCGGGGTAGAAGACGTGCGCGGTGCCGTAGGACGTGGAGAACCTCTGCGCCTTGCCGGGGTGCTTGTGCAGCAGGTACCCGAGGTCGGTGGCCGGGTGGGCGGCGTCGCCGCTGGTGGAGATCGTCAGGAACACGCGTCCGAGTCTCCCCGTCCGGGCACCCCTGTGACCACCGGTTTTCCGTCCCGCTGCCCACTGCCCCGCGCGGGCGCCCGCACGGCGGCATGCATGATGGATACATGGATCTTCGAGTCTTCACAGAACCCCAGCAGGGCGCGACCTACGACACGCTGCTGCGCGTCGCCAAGACCGCGGAGGAGCTGGGCTACGACGCTTTCTTCCGCTCGGACCACTACCTCCACATGGGCGACGTGGACGGTCTGCCCGGTCCCACCGACGCCTGGATCACCCTGGCCGGCATCGCCCGGGAGACCAGCCGCATCCGGCTCGGCACGCTGATGACGGCGGGCACCTTCCGGCTGCCCGGCGTCCTGGCCATCCAGGTGGCGCAGGTCGACCAGATGTCCGGCGGGCGGGTGGAGCTGGGTCTCGGCTCGGGCTGGTACGAGGAGGAGCACAAGGCGTACGGCATCCCCTTCCCGAAGGAGAAGTTCGGGCGCCTGGAGGAGCAACTGGCCATCGTCACGGGGCTGTGGCGGACGCCGGTCGGCGAGCGGTTCGACTACGACGGCACGTTCTACCGCTTGCAGGACTCCCCGGCGCTGCCGAAGCCCGCGCAGGCCAAGGTGCCGGTCCTCATCGGCGGGCACGGCGCCAAGCGGACGCCGACGCTGGCGGCGCGGTACGCCGACGAGTTCAACATCCCGTTCGCCTCCGTCGAGGACAGTGAGCGCCAGTTCGGCCGGGTCCGGGCCGCGGCCGAGGAGCACGGGCGGAAGGGCGACGACCTCGTCTACTCCAACGCGCTGGTCGCCTGCGTCGGCAGGAACGACGCCGAGGTCAAGCGGCGCGCGGACGCCATCGGCCGCGAGGTGGACGAGCTGAAGGCCAACGGTCTCGCGGGCTCCCCCGCCGAGGTCGTGGAGAAGCTGGGCCGCTACGCCGCGGTCGGCTCGACCCGCGTCTACTTCCAGATGCTGGACCTGGACGACCTGGACCACCTGGAGCTGATCGCCGCCGAGGTCATGCCGCAGGTCGCCTGACGACCGTGCCCCCACCGGGCCGGCAAGACCACCGGCCCGGTGGGGCGCCTTCGCGGGGAGAGCCGCCCTGCCGCCCGCCCGCTCAGCCGTGCCGGTGATAGGCCTTGTTGGCGATACGCCAGCCGCCGTCGGCGCGCAAGAGCAGGAAGACGTCGGTGAACGTGTCCGCGCCGTGCGCGAGCGTCATGGTCGCGGTCGCCACGGTGCCGTGGACGTCGAGGGTGTCGACGCGGCGGGAGCGGGCGGGTTCGTCGGGGGCCGGCTCGCCCAGGAAGAGCGCGCAGTACTCGTCCAGGCGCCACGAGACGAAGGCGCCGTCCCGGATGCCTTCGATGTGGGCGGTGGGCAGGAACGCGTCGCGGAAGTGGGTGGGGTCGCCGGTGGCGTGTCCGCGGACGTAGGCGCGGAGCGGTTCGAGCACCGCCTCCTCCGCCGCGGGGGCGGTGGCGGCGACGGCGATGTCGGCCTCGGGGCCGGCGAGGGCGTCGTCCGGTCCGGCCGCGCTGCGCACGGGGGTGTCCGAGGCGGCGGCCAGCAGGGCCATGTCCTTGGCCAGTGCGCCGATGGTGAACTCGGCGGTGGGCGCGGCCGGCTCGCCGAGGAGGAAGGGCCGTTTGCGGGCCACGAGCCCGCCGAGCTGTCCGAGTTCCAGGACGTCCAGTACCTGGGCGCGGGGCAGCCCGAGGGCGTCGGCCTGCCGCAGCGAGTCGCGCAGTGCGAGAACCGCCCCCGCGAGGCTGTGGTTGGCGATCAGCTTGAGCGCGGCGGCGGTGGCGGCGTCCGCCACCTGCCGGACGGTGCCCAGTGTGTCGAGGACCGGCCGGGCCCTGTTGAGCGCGTCCTGGTCGGCGGCGGCGAGAATCCGCAGGTCACCGGCGGCGGCAGCCGGTACGGAGCCGATCAACGGCGCGTGGACGTAGGACGGGCCGAACCGGCGGGCCAGCTCCGCCGCCTCCGCGGGGGCGACGGTGGCGGTGTTGATGATCACCGTGTCGTCGCGCAGCGAACCGCGGACGCCGTCCAGGACCTGTCGGCAGGCCTGGGCGTCGAACAGTGACAGGAGTACGAGGCCGGCCGCCGCCACGGCCTCGTTCGGGTCGCCGGTCGAGGAGACGGCCGCCGAGGTGCGCCCCGAGCGGGTCCAGCCGACGATGTCCCGGCCCTGGGCGGCCAGTCGGGACGCCATCGCGCCGCCCATGCGCCCGAGGCCGAGGACGGCGATCGTGTGCGATGTGGTCATGCGTGCCACGGTGGTACACGGCGAGGGATGCGACAAGCGCAGATTCGGCATGCCAGCTCTGCGGGATGCGCATGGCTGCCGGGCATACTGCGGACATGGATCTGACAGTGTGGCGGGCCTTCGTGACCGTGTGCCGGCTCGGGTCGCTGTCGGCGGCGGCCGCCGAGCTGAATCACACCCAGTCGGCCGTTTCTCGGCAAGTGACCAATCTGGAGCGGCAGTTGGGCGTTCCTCTACTGGAGCGGCACGCGCGCGGCGTGCGTCCCACGCCGGCCGGTGAGGTGTTCCGGCGCCATGCGCTGGCCACGCTCGACGAGGCCGACCGCGCGGTGCGCGCCGTGCGGGACGTCCGTGACGGGGTGTGCGAGCGACCCCTGGCCGTCGGCGCGACGCCTTCTCTCGCCGCGGGGATCGTCCCCGAGGCCCTCCAGGGCCTGTTGCGGCAGGCCGGTTCCCTCCGGTGGAGCCTGCTCCCCGGTCTGAGCGCACAGCTGCACGACCGCGTGCCGGCCGGCGATCTCGATGTCGCCGTCGTCACCGACGCCCCGCCCGGGCTGCCCCACGACCCGCGGGTCGAGCGCCGGTTCCTCGGACTGGACGAGATGGTCGTCGCACTGCCGGCCGGCCATCCGCAGGCCGGTCAACGGGCTGTGCACATCGAGGCGTTGGCCGATCAGACCTGGGTCGAGGACAACGACGGCTCCGCGGCGCTCCTGCGCCAGCACGCCGCCCGCGCCGCCGTCGGCGCCCGCATCGACCTCACCGCGGCGGATCTGCCCGGCAAGCTGGCGCTGGTCGCGACCGGACACGCCATCGCGCTGATCCCCGGGGTGCTGGCGCGCGCCCTGCGAGCCGATGTCACCACGGTCGGCCTCGTTGATCCCCCGACCCGGGGCATCTACGCGGTCACGGCGCGCCGTGACCCGCACCCCTGGGCGGCGGCCCTGCTCGACCAGCTGGCAACGGCCTTCGCCGCGGCACGCCCGGCCCACGCCACTCGTCCGCGCCAGGAACACCCGGCTCCGGCATGACCCGGACTCCCCGCGGCCACCGCGGGAACCGGCGCGGGCTACGCGCACGGTGCGCCGCCGAAGGGGCTGCCCTGGTTGTCGTTCCCCGATAACACCTCCTCGCGCGCCGCCAGCTTGCGCAGCATCTCGCGGACGCGGTCGCGGGACTCGTCGGCCGCGTCGATCGCCTCCATGCACTGCCAGTACGTCGTCTCGTCCGCCGCGGTGCTGGCCACGCCGACCAGCGCCATGCCGACCTCGCCGAGCAGGCCGCCGAGGCAGAGCAGGGTCTCGCGGGCGTCGTCCAGCCGGGTGAGCTGGGCCGCGCGCAGATCGCCGGGGTCCAGTTCGGGCGGATCGAGGACGCCGCAGCCCCGGCCCGCCAGCTCGGTCAGACCGAGCGCTTCGCCGCGCAGTTCCGGTGGTCCGGAGACCGCGAGCCTGCTGCCGATCGCCTGCGCGAGTGCCTGCGCCTGCCACACCTCCGCCAGCAGTCCGGGCGTGTCCGTCCCGCCGGCCAGGGCCCGCCTGCCGGTGAGGATGAGCCGTACCGCGTCCATCCGCCGCCCCCGTCCCTTCACTCGCTCGCTTGTTCACTGACTCTCTTGTCCACTACCCAGAGTGAAGGTCGTTGGGACGAAAAGCTAGAGGAAGCCCGAAATCTGGGGACAACAATTCGGATTCGATCGGCAATTCGACTGCGGAGAGTGATAACGGAAGCGGGGTGTCCGGCTGTTGACGGGTGCGTGACGTCCGGTCGTACGGCGGTCAGCCGGGTTCGTCCCCCGCCCCCGTCCCCGGCAGCGGGAAGCGCCGTTCGTTGCGGTCGATCTTCTCCGCCAGGGCGGTCAGCGGGTCGATGTCCAGGACCTCGCAGAACTGGAGGAGGTAGGCGAGCACGTCGGCTACCTCGTCGCGGACGCGGTGCGCGGTGCCGGGGTCGGCCATCACCCGGGCGGACTCCTCCGGGGTCAACCACTGGAAGATCTCGACCAGTTCGGAGGCCTCCACGCTGAGCGCGGCGACGAGGTTCTTGGGCGTGTGGTACGGCCCCCAGTCGCGGGCGGCGGCGAACTCGGCCAGCCGGCGTTGGAGTCGGGGCAGGTCGGGGTGTTCCGTCACGGGTTCAGGTGTACCACCGTGACGCCCTCCGTCCCGGCGGCCCAGGACGCGTCGTTGACCGCCGCCACACAGCGGATGTGCCCGCGTTCGCCCATCCGCACCGCCAGCCGCAGCAGGGCGCGGCGCTGGGCCGGGTCGAGGCAGCGGTCGAAGCCGTCGGCGAGGACGGTGAGGGAGCGCAGCGCGTCGGGCACCTCGCCCGGCGGGTCGACGTCCAGCACCCCGGGGCCGGTCAGCAGCACCAACGCCAGTGCCAGATACCGCAGTTCGCCCTCGCCGAGCCGGGCCAGGTCGGTGCGGTGCCCGTCGCCGCGGTCGAGCAGGGCCCGTACCGTGCCGTCGAAGAGCGGTTCGGCGATCAGGTCGGCCACCGGTCCGGCACAGCCCGCCTCCAGCGCCTCGACCAGCCGGGCGTGCCGGCGGGCGCACTCGGCGCGGGTGCGCCACAGCACCTCGGCGAGGTTGTCGCAGCCGCGCATCAGCCGGCCGTGCCCGATGGGCACGGGGGTGCGCATGCAGTCGGGGCGGGGGTCGCAGGCGAAGACCGAGCGCAGGGCGACGACCATCTGCTCGGCCGCGGCCAGCACCCGGCGCTGCCCGTCCGTCTTGCCGGCCACCCGCAGCGGCAGCAGGGCGGTGCCCAGGCGGTCGTCGGGGAGCGGCGCGCGGGTCACCGGCGCGGCGCCCGCGGTGTGCCAGGCGGCCTGCACGGTGCGCCGCCCGGGATCGCGCAGGGCGGTCTCCAGGAGCACGACGCCGGCCGCGGTGAGCCGTTCGCCCACGATCCGCGGGTGCGGCTCGGCCTGGACGGCGATGTCGAGCCGGACCGGGCCCTCGGCGCCGTCGGCCGTACAGCCGATCCTGAAGCCCCTGCGGCCCTCGGCGTCGGGCCGGGCCCGGTCGGGCACACAGGCGGCCGGGTCCGGGAACGCCTCCACGAGCGAGGCGCCCCCGCCGAGCCGGGCCAGCCCCTCGTACGCCGCGAGCGCGGTCGTCTTGCCCGCGCCGCTGGGCCCCGCGAACACGGTGACCGGCCCCAGCGGGTACCCGGCCCGCCGGTGTCCCGCGAAGGCCGACAGCCGCAACTCGGCGATCCGCGGCCGCGCGTCGGGCGGACCGACGGCCCCGGCGAACGCGTCGCCCACCGCCGCCTCGACGACGGGCACGGAGGAGACGGGGGACACGGAGGGCACGGACATGCCCGAACGGTAGGGCCCCGTCCGGGGCACCGAACCGTTTCCCCGGGCGGCGTTCCCACGATCGGGGGGCGCACGGTCGCGGCGATGACCCGCGCGTCACCGGACCGGGTGACGGAAACCGGCATGGCGCGTCCGGCCCCGGGCGCCGCGCCTCACTCGTCGCGGGCCCCGGCGCCCCTCGTCAGCCCGCGCCCTCCATCAGCCCGCTGACCTCCGTGCCGGGCGGAGTGAGGAGGAACACGTTGCGGTCGACCCGGTGCATTCCGCTGCCCAGACCGAAGACGACACCCGTGCTGAAGTCGAGGACGCGTTTGGCGACGTCGCCCTCCGCGCCGGAGAGGTCCAGGAGGACCGGCGCGCCGGCCATCACGGTCTCGGCCACCTCGCGGGCGTCCGCGAAGACATTCACCCGCAGGACGACGAAGCGGCGCCGGGTCTCGGTCTCGTCGTCGGGCAGCGAGCGGTGGTTCACCGCGGACGGCCACGCGTCCCGGCCCCGCAACGGCACGACCTGGGCGAGCCCTTCCCACTGTTCATCGGTGACGTCGTAACGGCTCACCGGCTCCCCCCGACCTGACTCGCACTCCATGCCTGCACCAGCCAATTCTTACGCCAAGTCACCCGTTCGGCCCAACAACGACACGGGTGGCATCGCCCCGATGACGCCGAACCCGCCCCAGGCTGGGGCACATGTACGAATACGCCCGCTTCTTACCGCCCTCATACCAGACTCTTCACCTGCCGCCGCGAGCCGCTCACACGTCGCCGATAGCGTCCGATCCCGTGCACTTGGCAGAAACACAGCAGGTGACGCCCGGCCGGCGGACGCAGTCGGCGGTGTCCGCCGTACCGGGACCGCGCGCGGAGGTCCCCGGGGCCCCCGCGCAGTGGCACCGCGTGCTCACCCTCCTCGCCGACGTGAGCCTCTTCATCGGCACCCGCTCGGTCTGGACCCAGGCGGCCACGCACCGTCTCGTCCTCGCCGGGGTCATCTCCGTCTGCTACGCCGCGATCCTGGTGACCGGCGTGCTGACGCTGACGGTCCGCCGGGCGCGCTCGCTGGCCCGCCTGGACCTCGTGGTGCTGGTGACGGCGATCGTCCTCACGCTGTGCGCGTGGGCGCTGAACCACGCGGGCGGCGACGAGGCGGTCCTCACCACGCAGGCCGCCAAGGAACTGGCCGGCGGGCACACGCTGTACGACCACCCCTGGCCGTGGCTGTTCCACCTCAAGGGCGTGGCGCTGACGGCGACGACGAGCGGCGGGTACGACTACACGTACGGCTATCCCCCGCTGGCGCCGCTGCTCACCCTGCCGTTCCTGTGGCTGGGGCACAACGGCGCCCCGGCGACCGCGGCGGCCACGGCGGCGCTGGTCGTGGGCGCGGTGCTGCTGTGGCGGATGCTGCCGGCGCCGTGGCGCCCGGCGGCCACCATGGTGTGCCTGGGCTTCGGGTTCCTGCCGATGTACGCCCGTCAGGGCTACCCCGCGATCGTCGCGCTCGCCCTGCTGGTGCCGGTGGTGGTCCGCTGGCCCCGGCTGGGCGCGGGCGGCCGGCTCGGCGCGGCCGGCATCGCGCGGGCCGCCTGCCTCGGCGCGGCGTGCGCGGCCCAGCAACTGCCCTGGTTCGTGACACCGTTCCTGCTCGCCGGGGTCTACGCGGTGCGCCGCGGCGAGCTGGGCGGGCGGGCGGCCGCGCGGGTGGTGCTGCGGATCGCCGGGGTCGCGGTGTCGGCCTTCCTGCTGATCAACGCGTATCTGATCGTGACCGAGCCCGGCCCGTGGCTGCGGGGCATCGCGCTGCCGCTGACCCAGGGCGCGGTGCTGCACGGCCAGGGCCTGGTGGACGTCTCGCTGTACTTCACCCACGGCAGCGACCGGCTCGACTGGTACAGCCACGCCAGCATGCTGCTCGCCGCCGCCCTGCTGGCCCTGTTCGTGCTGTTCGTACGGCGGCTCGGCCCCGCCGCGACCGTGCTGCCGTGGTGCGCGTTCTATCTGGCGACGCGCTCGCAGGACGGCTACTACCTGATGATGACCCCGCTGTGGCTGGCGGCGGCGATCACGGTGCCGCTGTCCGAGTTCGGCAACGCCTGGCAGCCGCGGCCGGGTCCGCTGACCGGCCCGCGCCGCAGGCCCGCGCTGGCCGCGGCCGTCGTGGTGCTGCTGGCGCCCGCGCTGGTGAGCGCGGTCCTCGCGGCCACGGGGCGCGCGCCGCTGCGGATGGACATCGCCTCGGTGAGGCACCGCCCGGGGCGCACGGTGACCGGGCTGACCCTGAAGGTCGCCAACACCGGCGACACCCCGCTCACCCCGTACTACATGCTCACCACGGGCCAGGGCATGAACCGCTACTGGTCGCGCACGCACGGCCCGGCCACGATCCCCGCGCACACCACGACGACCGTCGAACTGCGCGCTCCGTCCGGCCACTTCACCGTCCCGGCGAAGACGAGCACCCATCTGCGCCTGCGCGCCTTCACGGGCACCCCGCAGACACTGTCCACCCGCGACGTGCGCCGCTCCGACCTCGGCATCGGGGACTGACCCGGCCAGGGCCCGGCCGCGCGGCCGCCCCGCCACAGCTGCGCCGCCGGGGTGGTTCCACGCGGGCGTCGTCACCGCGGCCGGCCCGCACCGCCGTCTCCGCCGTCTCCGCCGTCTCCGCCGAGGGTGATGCCCCGCATCACAGTCCGCCCTCACGGCGCGCCGCGGCGCGCTGTCACAGCAGCCGGATCGCCGTCGGGAGCGGTGCAGGTCACAGCCGCAAGGGGAGAAAACTCACAAGCGTTTGCTCTGCACTCTTCTGAGCGCACTGGCCTAGCATCCGAGCCATGACGGTCCTGCCTGACGACGGGCTCTCACTGGCCGCCGAGTTCCCTGACGCGACACACGAGCAGTGGCAACGCCTGGTGGAGGGTGTGCTGCGCAAGTCGGGCAAGGAAGTCTCGGGCGCGGCAGCTGAGGACGCTCTGTCCACGACGCTGGAGGACGGGCTGCGCACCCGTCCCCTGTACACCGCGCGCGACGCCGCGCCCGACCCCGGACTGCCGGGCTTCGCCCCGTATCTGCGCGGCTCGCGCCCCGAGGGCGGGGTCGTCGGCGGCTGGGACGTACGGCAGCGGCACACCGCGCTCGCCGACGGCGCGGTCCTCGCCGACCTGGAGAACGGCGGCACCTCGCTGTGGCTGGTGCTCGGCGAGGGCGGCATTCCCGTCGCCGAGCTGGGCCGGGCCCTGGAGGGCGTCTACCTCGACCTCGCGCCGGTCGTCCTGGACGCCGGGCGGGACACCGAGGAGGCCGCCGAGGCGCTGCTGCGGCTGTACGCGGACCGCGGCGTCGACCCGAAGGCCGCCCGCGGCAACCTGGGCGGCGACCCGCTCGGGTACGAGGCCCGCACCGGCACCGCGCTGGACTTCGCGCCGTACGCCGCCCTGGCCGCGCGCTGCGCCGAAACCCGCCCCGGCCTGCGCGCGCTGACGGTGGACGCGCTGCCGTACCACGAGGCGGGCGGCTCGGCCGCGCAGGAGCTGGGCGCCTCGCTCGCCACCGGCGTGGCCTATCTGCGCGCGCTGACCGAGGCCGGGCTGACCCTCGAACAGGCCGCCGGACAGCTGGAGTTCCGCTACGCGGCCACCGCCGACCAGTTCCTGACCGTCGCCAAGCTGCGCGCGGCGCGCCGGCTGTGGTCCCGGGTCGCCGAGGTCTGCGGGGCGCCCGGGGCGCAGACGCAGCACGTGGTGACCTCGCCGGTGATGATGTCCCGCCGCGACCCGTGGGTGAACATGCTGCGCACCACGGTCGCGACGCTCGCCGCCGGGGTGGGCGGCGCCGATTCCGTGACGGTGCTGCCGTTCGACCACGCGCTCGGCCTGCCGGACGCGTTCGCCCGCCGGATCGCCCGCAACACCTCCACCATCCTGATCGAGGAGTCGCACCTGTCCCGGGTCATCGACCCGGCGGGCGGTTCCTGGTACGTGGAGCGGCTGACCGACGAACTCGCCCAGGCCGCCTGGGAGTTCTTCCGCACCATCGAGCGCGACGGCGGCCAGGCGGCCGTGCTGCGCTCCGGCCGGCTGCGCACCGACCTCGCGACGACCTGGGCGGAGCGCTCCAAGCGGCTCGCCAAGCGCCGCGAACCCATCACGGGTGTCAGCGAGTTCCCGCTGCTCGCCGAGAAGCCGGTGGTGCGCGAGCCCGCGCCCGAGCCGCCGTCCGGCGGGTTGCCGCGGGTACGCCGCGACGAGGCGTTCGAGGAGCTGCGCGCCCGCTCCGACGCGCACCTTGCCGCCACCGGCGCCCGCCCGCGGATCTTCCTGGCCACGCTCGGCCCGGCCGCCGCCCACACGGCCCGCGCGACCTTCGCGGCCAACCTGTTCCAGGCGGGCGGCATCGAGCCGGTCACCGAGGGCGGCTTCGCGGACAGCGGTGCCACCGAGGCCGTACTGTGCTCCAGCGACGCGCTCTACGCCGAACAGGCCGAACAGGCCGCCGAGTCGCTGCGCGCGGCCGGCGCCCGGCATGTGTTCCTGGCGGGCCGGGGCGAGTACGCCGGCGTCGACTCGTACGTCTTCGCGGGCTGCGACGCCGTCGATGTGCTGTCCGCGACCCTCGACCGCATGGGAGTGTCCTGATGGGAATCCCCGACTTCTCCGGCATCGAGCTGGGGACCCCGGTGGCCGGCGGCAGCGCCGAGGAGTGGCAGTCGGCCGTCAAGCGGGCCACCGGCGGCGCCGACCCGCTGTGGGAGACCCCGGAGGGCATCGGGGTCAAGCCGCTGTACACCGGGCGTGACCTGGAGGGCCTGGACTTCCTGGGCACCTACCCGGGCATCGCGCCGTATCTGCGCGGCCCGTACCCGACGATGTACGTCAACCAGCCCTGGACCATCCGCCAGTACGCGGGCTTCTCCACCGCCGAGGAGTCCAACGCCTTCTACCGGCGCAACCTTGCGGCGGGCCAGAAGGGCCTGTCGGTCGCCTTCGACCTGCCCACCCACCGCGGCTACGACAGCGACCACCCCCGGGTGACCGGCGACGTCGGCATGGCGGGCGTGGCCATCGACTCGATCTACGACATGCGGCAGCTGTTCGACGGCATCCCGCTGGACCGGATGTCGGTGTCGATGACGATGAACGGCGCCGTGCTGCCGGTGCTGGCGCTGTACATCGTGGCCGCCGAGGAGCAGGGCGTACCGCCCGAGAAGCTGGCCGGGACCATCCAGAACGACATCCTCAAGGAGTTCATGGTCCGCAACACCTACATCTATCCGCCGAAGCCGTCGATGCGGATCATCTCCGACATCTTCGCGTACACCTCGCAGCGGATGCCGCGCTACAACTCCATCTCCATCTCCGGATACCACATCCAGGAGGCGGGTGCGACGGCCGACCTGGAGCTGGCGTACACCCTCGCGGACGGTGTGGAGTACATCCGCGCGGGTCGCGCGGCCGGCCTGGACGTGGACGCGTTCGCGCCCCGGCTGTCGTTCTTCTGGGCGATCGGCATGAACTTCTTCATGGAGATCGCCAAGTTGCGCGCGGCCCGGCTGCTGTGGGCCAAGCTGGTCTCGCAGTTCGAGCCGGAGAACGCCAAGTCCCTCTCGCTGCGCACGCATTCGCAGACCTCGGGCTGGTCGCTGACCGCGCAGGACGTGTTCAACAACGTCACCCGCACCTGTGTGGAGGCGATGGCGGCGGCCCAGGGCCACACCCAGTCGCTGCACACCAACGCCCTGGACGAGGCGCTCGCCCTGCCCACCGACTTCTCGGCGCGCATCGCCCGCAACACCCAGCTGCTCATCCAGCAGGAGTCGGGCACCACCCGGGTCATCGACCCGTGGGGCGGCAGCGCCTATGTGGAGCGTCTGACGTACGACCTCGCGCGCAAGGCCTGGGCGCACATCCAGGAGGTGGAGCGGGCGGGCGGCATGGCGCAGGCCATCGACGCCGGCATCCCCAAGCTGCGCGTGGAGGAGGCGGCGGCCCGCACCCAGGCCCGCATCGACTCCGGGCGCCAGCCGGTGATCGGCGTCAACAAGTACCGGGTCGACAGCGACGAGCAGATCGAGGTGCTCAAGGTCGACAACTCCTCGGTGCGCGCCCAGCAGATCGAGAAGCTGCGCAGGCTGCGGGCGGAGCGCGACGAGCAGTCCTGCCGGGACGCGCTGGACGCGCTGACCCGGGGCGCCGAGGGCGGCGAGAACCTGCTGGAGCTGGCGGTGCGGGCGGCCCGCGCCAAGGCGACGGTCGGGGAGATCTCCGACGCCCTGGAGAAGGTGTACGGCCGGCACGCGAGCCAGATCCGTACGATCTCCGGTGTGTACCGCAACGAAGCAGGCGAGTCCCCGTCGGTGGACCGCACCCGGGCCCTGGTGGACGCCTTCGAGGAGGCCGAGGGGCGCCGGCCGCGCATCCTGGTCGCCAAGATGGGCCAGGACGGCCACGACCGCGGCCAGAAGGTGATCGCCACCGCCTTCGCCGACCTGGGCTTCGACGTCGACGTCGGCCCGCTGTTCCAGACCCCGGACGAGGTCGCCCGGCAGGCGGTCGAGGCGGATGTGCACGTGGTCGGCGTGTCCTCGCTGGCCGCCGGTCACCTCACCCTCGTACCGGCGCTGCGCGAGAAACTGGCGGAGGAGGGCCGCGAGGACATCATGATCGTGGTGGGCGGGGTGATCCCGCCGCAGGACGTGCCGACGCTGCTGGAGATGGGCGCCACGGCCGTGTTCCCGCCCGGGACGGTGATCCCGGACGCGGCCCACGACCTGGTGCGGCGCCTCGCGGCCGACCTCGGCCACGAGCTGTAGGGCCGCGATGGCCGCGATCGACCTCGACACGTATGTGAAGGGTGTGCTCGACGGGAGGCGGGCCCTGGTGGCCCGCGCCATCACGCTCGTCGAGTCCACCCGGCCCCAGCACCGCGCGCTGGCGCAGGAGTTGCTGACCCGGCTGCTGCCGCACAGTGGCCGGGCGCGGCGGATCGGCGTCAGCGGGGTGCCGGGGGTCGGCAAGTCCACCTTCATCGACGCGTTCGGCACCATGCTGACCTCGATCGGCCACCGGGTCGCGGTGCTCGCCGTGGACCCGTCCTCGACCCGCACCGGCGGCTCCATCCTGGGCGACAAGACCCGGATGGAACGGCTGTCGGTCGACCCGGCGGCCTTCGTGCGGCCCTCCCCCAGCGCGGGCACGCTGGGCGGGGTCGCGAAGGCCACCCGGGAGTCGATGGTGGTGATGGAGGCGGCCGGTTACGACGTGCTCCTGGTGGAGACCGTCGGCGTCGGGCAGTCGGAGACGGCGGTCGCCGACATGGTCGACTCCTTCCTGCTGCTCACCCTGGCCCGCACCGGCGACCAGTTGCAGGGCATCAAGAAGGGCGTCCTGGAACTCGCCGACGTGATCGCCGTCAACAAGGCGGACGGCCCGCACGAGCGCGACGCGCGGGCCGCGGCCCGGGAACTGGCGGGCGCGCTGCGGCTGATGCACGGCAAGGACGCCTTCTGGACGCCGCCGGTGCTGCACTGCAGCGCCCGCGAGTCGACCGGCCTGGACACGGTGTGGGAGCGGCTGGAGCAGCACCGGCGGCTGCTGGACTCCACCGGCCGTCTCACCGCCAAGCGGCGCGACCAGCAGGTCGACTGGACCTGGGCGATGGTCCGTGACGAACTCCTCGGCCGGCTGCACGCCAGCCCGGCGGTGCGGGAGGCGGCGCCGGATCTCGAACGGCGGGTCAGGGAGGGCACGTTGACGGCGACGCTGGCGGCGGAGCGGATCCTGGCGGCCTTCGAGGGGCGGACCCCGCCGGTCAGTTGAGCCCGCCGTGCTCGCAGATGCGCCGCGCCACCTCCCGGAGTTTGACGTTGTGGTCCTGGGAGTAGCGGCGCAGCACGTCGAAGGCCTGGTCCTCGGTGAGGACGTGGCGGCCCATGAGGATGCCCATGGCCTCGCCGATGACGTGCCGGGTGGAGACGGCCTGCTCCAGCTGGGCGTGGGTGCGGGCGCTGGAGAAGGCGACGGCGGCGTGCGAGGCGAGCAGCCAGCCGGCCGTCTCCCCGGCCTCGGTGAACGCGCCGGGGTGGCGGGAGTACAGATTGAGCGCGCCGAGGTCCTCGTCCTCCGTGTAGAGCAGGAAGCCCATCATGCTGCCGAGGCCCAGCTCGCGGCCGGCGGCCACATAGGCGGGCCAGCCGGGATGGTCCGCGCGGAAGTCGGCGATCCGGAACACCCGCTCCTCGCTTTCGCGCCGGGCGATGTCGTAGCAGGGGCCCTCCTGGAGGCGTTCCTGGAGCCGGTCGCTGTCGATCACCACCTGGTCGGTCGGGGCGAGGGTGCGTACGCCCTTGGACTGCAGGATGAGGATGCCGGCCGCGTCACAGCCGGGGACGAGCTCGGTGGCGGAGCGGGTGATCCGTTCCAGGGTGTCGGTCACCGTCTCCTGCGCCAGCAGATCCCGCGCCATGCTCGCGAGCCGCTCGGCGAACATACGCCAGTCCATCGCTCTCCTCCCTGCCGAACCCTCCCGACCACCTGCCCTGTTTCCACCATCGCACCCCTGCCCCCGCGCGGCGCACGGGACGCGGCGGCCCGCCCGGCGGGCCACTCCCGACGGCCGCCGCCAACTGCGCTGGGGGCCTCGGGGGTTGCCGTTGCCGGGCCGTCCCGTGGCGACGGGCGGGGCCGACCGCCGGGGTGGGGGCCCGGGCCGGCCCGCGTGTCGCGGCCCGGGGCGAGCGGCGGCATGGCGCGGACTGCCCTATTTTTTGATTGATGACCGAAAAATCCGTGTCGCCGTGCCACACCGTGGCCCCAGCCGCTCCGGGGGCACGCGAGGAGGGCGTGATGTACCGCTCCGAGATCGGCCGGCCGGCCGCCGGGTGCCCGTGATGGCCGGGCCCGGGGACGCGGCGTCGCCGAGGCCCCCGAACGACTCCGACCTCCATGTGCGGCTGCGGGCCGAGCTGGGCCGGATGGACGAGCAGATGCGCAGCCTGCTGGATGCCATGGACCGGCTCCAGGGCCTGCTGGACGCCGTGGTCGCCATCACCCGGGAGAACGAGCTGCCCTCGGTGCTGTACCGCATCGTGACCACCGCCATGGACCTGGTCGGCGCCCGCTACGGGGCGCTCGGCGTGCTCGCTCCGTCCGGGGACGAGCTGGAGCAGTTCATCACCGCCGGCCTCACCGAGCAGGAACGCGCCGCCCTGGCCGGCATCGGTTTCCCCCGGGGCCGGGGAGTCCTCGGGCATCTGATCCACCACCCCGAGCCGCTGCGGGTGGAGAGCATCGCGGGGCATCCGTCGTCCGTGGGCTTCCCGCCCGGCCATCCGCACATGGCCACCCTGCTGGGGGTCGCCGTCAGCGTCCGCGGCGAGATCTACGGCGATCTCTACCTCTCCGAGCGGCGGGACGGGCAGCCCTTCGACGCGGACGACGAGAGCGTGGTCATCGCCCTCGCGGGCGCCGCGGGCATCGCCATCGAGAACGTCCGCCTGTTCGAACGGGTCCGCGAAGGCGCCGAGCAGTTCCAGCGTCTGCTGCTGCCCACCCTGCCCGACCTGCGTCCGTTCACCGCGGCCGCGGTCTACCGGCCCGCCGCCGAGCCCAGCAAGCTCGGCGGCGACTGGTACGACGCCATTCCGCTGCCCGGCGACGTCGTGGCGATCGTCATCGGGGACGTGGTCGGCCACGACCTGCGGGCCGCGGCCGCGATGGCGTCCACCCGCAACATGCTGCGCGCCCTGCTGTTCGACCGGGGCAACGCGCCCGGCGCCATCCTCACCCGGCTCGACCGCACCTTGCAGGCCATCACCGACAACCCGATCACCACCACGACGCTCGCGCGCATCGAGCCGGACGGGCCGGGCTGGCGGCTTTCCTGGAGCACCGCGGGCCATGTCCCCCACCTCCTGATCGCCCCGGGCCGACGGGCGGAGTACCTGTTCGCCGAGCCCGGCCTGCCGCTCGGCGTCGACCCCGCGGAGCCGCGCCCCGACCACTCCTGCCCGGTCCCGCCGGGCGCCACCGTGGTCTTCTTCACCGACGGCCTGGTCGAGCACCCGGGCCTCCCGATCGACCGGAGCCTGGCCGAACTGACCGACCTCGCCACCGAGTACGCCGCCCTGCCCCTGGAGGACTTCGTCCAGGCCCTCGCCGAGCACCACCCCAGCGACGGCCACGACGACATGGCGGTCCTCGCCCTGCGCACCCCGCCCGCCTGACCGGCGCGCCCGCCCCGCCCGCGGCCCGCCCGTGCCGTGGAGGATCCGCGGGAACCGGCGGATGATGGAGGCCGGGGCGATGGTGATGCGGAGGTCGCCCGATGGCTGTCGCGCGGCAGGGAGCACTCCGGCGCGGTTGTACGACCGCTCTGGAGATCCTCGTCGTCGCGGGCCTGTACTACGGCTCCGCCAGGCTGGGACTGCTCCAGGAGCTGGTGCGCAGCCAGGTCACGCCCCTGTGGCCGCCGACCGGGATCGCCGTGGCGAGCCTGCTGCTGCGCGGGCCCCGGCTGTGGCCCGGTATCGCCCTCGGCGCGCTGCTGGCCAATCTCGACCTCGGGCCGTCGTTCGCCGCACTGTTCCTGATCGTCGTGGGCAACACGCTCGCTCCGCTCTGCTCCTATGCGCTCCTCCAGCTCGCCGGCTTCCGCCACGGCGTGGACCGGCTGTACGACGCGCTCGCCCTGATCTTCCTCGGCGCGTTCCCCGGGATGCTGATCAGCGCGACGGCGGGCAGCGGCACGCTGGTCCTCTCCGGCGCCCTGACCACCGACCGGTTCTGGCCGACGTGGTGGGTCTGGTGGACCGGCGACGCCATGGGCGTCCTGGTGGTGACGCCGGTGCTGCTGGTGCTCGCTTCGGCACGCCTGCCGCGGAACGTCCCGGCTTCCCGCTGCCTGGAGGCGCTCCTGCTGGCCGTGGCCATCGCCTGCGTCGGGTTCGTCGAGACCGGCACCACTCCCCTGCTCTTCCTCGGCTTCCCGCTGCTGATCTGGGCCGCCTTCCGCTTCCGGCTGGCCGGGGCCGCGCCCTGCGCCCTGGCCGTGTCGACCTTCGCGATCTACGACGCCACCCGGGGGGCGGAGCCCTTCGGCACCCACGGTCTGCTCACGGACATGATCACTTTGCAGGCCTTCAACGCCTCCTCCGCGCTGACCGCCCTCCTCGTCGCGGCGGCCGTCAGCGAGCGTGAGCGGTCCCAGCGGGAGATCGCCCGGGCCTGCGGCCACCTCGCGGAACTGGTGTCGAGGCTCTCCGACACCGGGACCCAGCCGGCGCTGCCCGCCGTCGACGCGTACGGGGCGCGGCCGCGTCCGCCCGGCGCGTCCAGGTCCGCTCCGGCGCCACGCGGCCCGAGCGAGCTGGAGTGACCCGGCCGAGGCGGCACGAGACCGAACGGCGGTGACCGGACCGGGCCGGACCGATCGCACCGGGCCAGGCCGACCGAGCCGGGGGTGAGCCGCCGGACCGGACCGGCGGTCAGGCCTGGCCGAGTCTCGGGAAGAGGGCCTCCCCGTTGCCGCGGTTGATCGCGTCGAGTTGGCCCGGTTCGTAGCCGTCGTAGTCGTCGAGCATCGAGTCGAAGAGTCTGCCCTGCTCCTCGGCGGCGAAGGGGGAGTCGCTGCCGTAGAGGACGTGTCCCGGGGCCGCGAAGGCCAGCAGGGAGGGCAGGGCGAAGGGGCCGGCGGACAGCGCGGTGTCGAAGTGGAAGCGCCGCAGGTCGGCCAGGACGCCCTCGGGGGTGGTGCCCGGGTTGAACTGGGAGCCGAGGGTGAACCGCCAGGCGGCGTAGGGCAGGAAACCGCCCGCGTGGGAGAGGATCACCTTCATCCGGGTGTGCCGGCTCAGCACGCCGTTGAGCGTCATGTGCAGGGCGGTGCGGGTGGTGTCGTGGGGGAAGTCCACCACGGGTCCGGGCATGCCGTCGAGCATGGGCAGCGCCGAGCCGGTGGGGTGGATGAAGACCACGGCGCCGCGGGCGTCCAGCTCGGCCCACAGGGGCGCGAACACCTTGTCGCCGAGGTAGCGGCCCTGGACGTTGGACATCAGCACCACGCCGTCGGCACGCAGTTCGTCCAGTGCGTAGGCGGCCTCGGCGAGGGCGCCGTCGAGGTCCGGCAGCGGAAGGCTCGCGAAGAGGCCGAAGCGGTCGGGGCGGTCCTTGACCAGCTCGGCGCCGTACTCGTTGACCTCGCGGGCCACCGCGCGGGCCTCCGCGTCGTCCCCGAAGTGGGTGCCGGGCGAGCTGACGGACAGAACGCCGGTGGCGATGGAGCGGCGGTCCATCATCGCGATCGCGCTCCGGGCGTCCCAGCCGGGCATGGGCCAGCCGCCCGCCGTCGCCCCGTGCCGCTCCATGACCTCCCGGTAGGCCGGCGGGACGAGATGTTGATGCACGTCGATGCGTCCGGAATCGGACATCTCCTCTTACCCTCCTAACATTTAGCCTGCTAACGATTGCTTTGCTAAGCTACCACCCATGACCGACAGACGCAACGGCCCCGGCGACATCGACCGGTTGACGGCTGACGGCGACGTCGACGCGGAGCAGATCTCCCAGGCGGCGGACGCCCTCTTCGTCGCCATGCGCCGGGCCCGTACCGCGAGCGCGGAGCACCACGGCGGCCTCTCCCTGGCCCAGGTCGCCCTGCTGGAACCGCTGGCCACGGAGCGGGACATGCCGGTGGGCCGGCTGGCCGGCAGCGCGGACGTCAGCGTCCCCACCGCGACCCGGATGCTGCAGCAGCTGGAGGCGAAGGGGATAGTGGTGCGCCGCCGCTCCCCCGAGGACGAACGGCGCGTCCTGGTCAGCCTCACCGACGACGGCGCGGCACGGCTGGCCGCGCTCCGGGACCGGCTGCGCGACCGCCAGGCCCGCGCCTACGAGGCATTCACCCCGGCCGAGCGCGCCCTGCTGGTCACCCTGCTGCACCGCCTCACCGACCTGGTCGCCGACCCGGACTCCCCCTGACCCCGGTTTACCGAGGGCCCCGCCCCGGTTACCCATGCCGCATGATCCCCACTCGGGTCGAGGAGACCCTGCCGGAACTGGTCCCCTTCCTCCACGCGGTGCAGGCACGACGCCCGGACGACGGCACGTGGTGCGAGGCCTGGACGGTACGGGACGTCCTGATCCACCAGGCGGCCAACGCCGAGGAACTGGGCCGGGTCCTCAAGGCGTTCCTCGCGGGCACTCCGGTGGAGACCCGGGGCTTCGACCGCGAGGCCCCCTACCACCGGCTGTCCGCCACCGACCTGTGGTCGGCGTTCCTGCGCAACTGCGCGGAGCTGACGGACATCGCCGCGGCCGCCGCGCGGGACCTCCCGCCGGACACGGAGGTGCGGTGGACCGGCCGTACCGTGACGGTCCCCTTCTTCGCGGAGCACATGCGCGAGGAGCTGATCCTGCACCGCTGGGACCTGACCGGCGACGACGGCACGGCCGTGCGCGCCCTGACCGAACCCTGGATGACCGAGCACAGTGTGGTCTCCGTGGGCCGCCCTCTGCTGGCCCGCGGCCGGGCCGCCCTCTCCCTCGCCCCGGCCGACCGCATCGAGGCCCGCCTGCGCACCCCGGGCACGGCCGACGTCGTCCTGACCGCCGACGCCGACACCGCCGACATCCGGCTGGCCGCCCCGGAGGGCCCCGCCACCATCGAAAGCGACGCCGCCACCCGCCTGCTCCTCCTCTGGGGCCGCCGCCCGTCCGACCCGTCCCGCTGGCACAGCTCGGCGGGGGCGGAGGAACTGCGCAGGGTGCGGGGGCTTCTGGGGGGCTACTGAGCCCCGACTCGCGGAACTCCGTCGTCACAGGCGTGCGCTTGAATGCACCCGTGACCGTTCATGACATCGCCCGGCGGCTGCCCGAGCCGGCCGCCCTCCATGACCACTGCCGCGCCCTGGCCATGCTGGAGGCGGTCCTGGAGAGCGAGCGGACGTACCGCCACCACCTCTTCGACGCACGGTGGTCGCAGGCGCAGGCCATGGCCTCGATGTCCAATGGATCGGGCGACGAGTACGCGATCGTGTTCTCGTCCGCCGGCGTCTACGTGCGCGGGTTCGCGCACGAATCACCCATGAGCCCCTACGCCGTGGACGGGCCGTGGCCCGGCGTGCTCGACGACGTGCCCGCCGTCTTCCGGGCCCACGTCGAGGAGCCGGCCTTCTCGGACGAGGACGGAATGCCCGTCGTCACGGCCTGCATATGGCGGGAGACGGGAGACGACCGCTGGCAGGCCGGCACGATCGACTTTCCGGAGGAGACCACGGGAGACCCGGACGGCGCCGCCTTCCTGTTCGGTCTGCTGGCGGACCGGTCCCCGGAGGCGTTCCAGCGGTGGGCCGAGGACTACCACGAGGTCCCGGTCGACCTGGAGGCGGTCCGGCACGTCCTTTCCTCTCGGCCGCTGACCGAAGCAGTGGTCCGCGCGCTGAACCCGGAGGCCTCCCTGGCCGCCCTGGCGCAGGACATCGCGGAGATCGGCTATCCGGTGGCGTGAGACGGCCGCGGGCCCGCTGCCCGCTCCCGGGCATGTCACCGCCGCGGTGGGGCCGTCGGGGCGGGACTTCCTCGGGCAGGATGACTCCCATGACGGGTGGGGTGGACAAGCTCATGGATCTGCTGCGGCGCGCGGGGCTGGCCGTGGTGGGGGACCGGCGGATCGAGGAGGTGCCGCCGCCCCGGGCCGCCTGGCGACCGGTTGTCCCGGGCGGCGCCGAGCCGACCGAGACCGTGCGGGAGGGGACGTCCCTCCCGGAGTTGCCCACCGCCGTCATGGAACGGATGCTCCAGCCGGTCCAGCCCCCGACCGGCGCGGCACAGGCGCCGTGAACCGGCGGGGTGACGGCCCTGGTGCGGGGCTGGTGGGGACGACGACACGGCAACGCTGTGCCCGCACCCGTGACGGGCGTGACGGGCCGGGTCGTCCCCACGCCCCCCAGGGGACACCCAACCCCTCTCACGTCAAAGCGCTGTCCCTGGGTTCCGATGGTTCCGGCCGGGTGGGGGCCGGGGTGGTGGTGGGGTGGAGGCGGGTCAGGACCGGGCCGGTCAGGGCGGTGGTGAGCAGGGCCATGAGGACGAGCATCGTGAAGACCTCGGCGCTGATGACGTGCATGTCGTAGCCGATGTTCAGGACGATCAGCTCGGTGAGCCCGCGGCAGTTCATCAGGGCGCCGATGGCGGCGGCCGAGCGCGTGTCCTGGCCGACCGCGCGGGCGGCCAGCGTGGCGCCGCCCCATTTGCCCGCGATCGCCAGCAGCAGGATGGCGGCGGCCCACAGCCACTCGGTCGCGTCGTGCAGCCCGCCCAGGTCCGTGCGCAGGCCGGTCTGCACGAAGAACAGCGGGAGCAGCAGCGGCACGGCCACCGAGCGCAGCTGGCCGGCCGCCCGCTCCACGGCGGGGGTGCCGCGCGGCATCACGGTGCCCAGCAGGAACGCCCCGAAGATGGTGTGCACGCCGATCCGGTCGGTGGCCAGGCCGGCCAGGCACACCGCGCTGAACAGCACGGCGATCACGACGGCCTCGTGTCGCAGACCGGTGCTCCGTCGCTCGTCGCGGACCCAGCGGGCGAGCAGCGGCCGTAGTCCGAACACCAGCACGGCGGCGAACCCGGCGGTGAGCGCGACGGTGTTGACGGCGTCCATCGTGGAGGTGCCGGCGGCGAGCGAGACCACCAGGGCAAGCAGGCACCAGGCGGTCACGTCGCCGATGGCGGCGCAGGCCATGGCCAGGGTGCCCACCCGGGTGCCGTACAGTCCCCGCTCGGCGAGGATCCGGGCCAGCACGGGGAAGGCCGTGATGCTCATCGACACGGCGATGAACAGGACGAACGGCAGCCGGGCGACGTGTTCGGGGGCCTGAGTGCCGTACATGGCGAGGCCCAGCCCCGCGCCGAGGAGCAGCGGCAGGGCGATGGACGCCTGGCCGATGGCCATGGCGGTGCCGCGGTGGCCGCGCAGCACACCGAGGTCCAGCTCCAGTCCGATCAGGAACATGAAGACCAGCAGGCCGAGTTGGCCGAGCACATCGGTGAACGGCAGCACGGACGGCGGCAGCAGCCAGTGCTCCGCGGCCGGCCAGAGCCTGCCGAGGAGGGTGGGACCGAGCATGATGCCGACGCACATCTCGCCCACCACGGCCGGCTGGCCGAGCCGTTGGAGCAGCGCGCCGCCCGCCCGGCAGGCCAGGATCACAGCCGGTACGGCGACCAGCACCGCCGACAGCGGTTCAGCGGCCGACACGGCCGGCTCCTTCCTCCCGGTCCGTGGGCGCGTCCCCGGGTGCCCCGGCCGTGACCGTGGACCAGGCCGCGTACCGGCGCAGCCCGTACAGCAGCGGCTCGGGCGCCTCGTCGACGACGGTGATGCCGACGACCTCGGCGAGGACCGCGGTGTGGTCGCCGACCTCGATGGTGCGGCTGACCCGGCAGTCGGCGATGGTGTGGGCGGCGTCCGTCAGATGCGGCCCGCACGCGTCCAGCGGCAGCCGCCACTCGGCGCGGCCGAACCGGTCGGGGGCGCCGGAGGCGAACAGTTCGGACGTGGCACGGCCGCGTTCGTGCAAGAGGTTCAGGGCGAACCGGCCGGATTCCCGGACGGCCCGGGTGGTGTGGCTGGCGGTGCGCAGGCAGGCGACGATCGTGGGCGGCGACAGGGCGACGCTCGCGATCGAGGAGCAGGTCATGCCGTGCGGGTTGCCCTCCGCGTCGAGGGCCGCGACGATGCTGACCCCGCTCGGGAAGGACGACATCAGCGGACGTATGTCGGGTTCGTCGGCGGTGTCGGCGCTCGTTCGCGCCGGGGCGGACAGCGGATTCTGCATGGGTCACTCCGTTGGGATGACGCCGGAAGGGGACGCGGCCCGTCGCCGGCGAGGCGAACGGGCCGCGGGTGGGGTGCGGGGCTCAGGAGGTGCCGTGGAGCTGGCGCAGGTAGTCGTAGGTGGTGGGCAGCGTGTCCAGCAGGTCCTGCTGCTGGCGCTTGACCCGCTCGAACAGCGGCTGCGCGCCGATGACGGACTCCGGCTTGTACGACAGCGCGGGCAGCGGCGCGTCGGGGACCAGGCCGAGGCCGGCGAAGATGCAGTAGTAGCTGCCGTTGGTCCAGAAGTTGCGGAACTCGGCCTCGAAGTTGCCGTAGTAGGTGGACTCGTCGGTGACCGGCGAGTTGATGGGCAGACCGGCGCGGTAGGCGTCGATCTTCTCCCGGATGTTCTCGGGCAGCGTCAGTTCCTTGTTGGCGCGCCAGAACGGGCTGTCGTTGCGCGGCGCGAAGTAGAAGTGCGCCTGGATGAAGTCGCGGGTGTCGTCGAACATCGACTCGACCTCGCGGTTGAAGCGGTTGATGAGCGTCTCGTTGAAGCTGCGGTCGGGGAAGTGCTTGGCGAGCTGGTAGATCGCCGCGGTGATGAAGTAGATGCCGGTCGACTCCAGCGGCTCCACGAAGCAGGAGGACAGGCCGATGCCGACCACGTTCTTCACCCAGGCGCGGCGGTTGCGGCCGACGCGGAAGCGGACGTGGTTGAACTCGTGGTTCTCCGGGTCCAGGCCCCACATCTCGCTGAACTCGCGGGTGGCCTCGTCCTGGCCGGTGAACTTGCTGGAGTAGACGTAGCCGGTGCCGAAGCGGCCCAGCATCGGGATCTTCCAGGACCAGCCGGAGGACATGGCGATCGCCGAGGTGTACGGCTCGACGCCGTTGGCCTCGTCGTCGTGCGGGATGGCGGTGGCGACCGCGGAGTCGCACAGCAGGTGGTCGCTCATGTCGATGAACGGCTCGGCCATGGCTTTGTTGATCAGCAGGCCGCGGAAGCCGGAGCAGTCGACGAACAGGTCGGCGTCCAGGACCTTGCCGGACGCGGTGTGCAGGGCGGTGACGAAGCCCCGCTCGTCCTGCTCCACCCGGGTCATCTCGTCCTGGACGTGCCGCACGCCCTGCTTCTCGGTGGCGAACCGGCACAGGAACTTGGCGACCAGGGCGGCGTCGAAGTGCCAGGCGTACCGGGTGGCGTGCCGGCCGTCGAGCCAGCGCGGGGACAGCTTGGCGTCCATCACCGGGGGCTCGCGGAAGCAGGCGTAGTCGAACGGCTCGTCCGTCAGGCCCTCGTACTTGTTCTTGTACCAGTAGTGCGAAAGCGGCGTCTGGTCGTAGTCGGGGAGCAGACCGAACGGGTGGTAGAAGTGGTCCGGGCCGCCCTGGGGCAGTTCCCGGGCGGTGGCCTGGCCCGCGCCCTCGGTGCGCCAGTTCACGAAGCGCACGGCTGTCTTGAAGCTGGCGTTGCACTCGCGCATCCACTCGTCCTCGTTGATGCCGAGGAAGTCGAAGAGGACGCGCTGGAGGTTGGGTACGGTGGCCTCGCCGACGCCGATGCGTGGGATGGTGGGGGCCTCGAGCACCGTGATCTCGACGGTGTTCTGCAGGGCCTTGCCGAGGTAGGCGGCGGTCATCCAACCGGCCGTACCTCCACCGAGGATGACGACCTTCTTGATACGCCTGTCTTCGCCGGTCATGAGCGGCTCTCTCCTCCGGAGGTAAGCGATGGCGGACGGATCGGCCGCGACGTCCGGTGGCCGGTTTCAGGCCAGCGGGGCAACCGATGCCAGACAGAGTCGCCAGCGCTGCTATGCCGCTTCTATGTGCCGTCCAACGCGGGACGTATGGAGCGGATATAGCGTCCCCGGTCAGCCTGTGGGTGCCGAAGGCCGGCTCGACGGGGATCGGGCCGGCGCCGCCGTCGCGCGTCCTTGCGGTGACCAGCCGACGGACCGCCCACACCCGCAACCGAGGATGGCTTGCACACGATGCCGTACGACGAAGGGAAAGCGGCCGTAGGGCGCCCGTCCCCCACACCGGGGCTGAAGGGCATCCTCTCGACGGTGGGCGGTACTCCGCTCATCGAACTGGAGCGTCTGGTACCCGGCTTCACCTCCCGGGTCTACGCGAAGGCCGAACGGTTCAATCCCGGCGGCAGCGTCAAGGACCGGTCGGCGCTCAGCATGGTCCTCGGCCGGATCAGGTCGGGTGAGCTGGTGCCGGGCAGGTCGACCGTGGTGGAGTCGAGTTCGGGCAACCTGGCGATCGGACTCGCCCAGATCTGCGGGTACTTCGGGCTGCGCCTCATCTGTGTCGTGGACGCCCGGACGACCGAGCAGAACATCCGCATCCTGCGCGCGTACGGCGCCGAGGTGGAGGTCGTCACCCAGCCGGACCCCGAGACCGGGGAGCTGCTGCCGCAGCGGTTGCGCCGGGTCGCCGAGCTGCTCGCGCGCATCCCGCACGCCTACTGCCCCGACCAGTACGCCAATCCGCTCAACTCCCTCGCCCACCAGTCGACGATGCGGGAGATCGCCGAGGAGCTGGGGGGTGAGATCGACCATCTGGTGCTCGCGGTCGGCACCACCGGCACGCTGAGCGGCTGCGCCGAGTACATCCGCACCGCCGGGCTGCGCACCACCGTGCACGCGGTGGACGCGGTGGGCAGCCGGCTGTTCGACTCGCCGGTGTCCTGCGCCCGGCTGGTCCCGGGGCACGGCGCCTCGGTGGTGCCGCCGCTGCTCGATCCGTCGGACGCCGACGACGTCGTGCACGTCACGGACCTGGAGTGCGTGGTGGGCTGCCGGCGGCTGGTGCGGCGCGAGGCCATCCTCGCCGGCGGCTCCTCGGGCGCCGTGGTCTCCGCGCTGGAACGGCTGGCCCCCACCGTGCGGCCCGGCTCGAACGTCGTCCTCATCCTGCCGGACGGCGGCGACCGCTATCTCGACACCATCTACGACGACGCCTGGGTGCGCGAGCGGTTCGGCGAGGTCTTCCACCTCTGGAAGGAGCCGGATCGCGGCCCGGGCGGTGGTGCCCTCACGGGCCCGCGCGGCGCCTCGCGCACCACCGGCCCCGTGACACGGAAGGAGACCGTGCTGTGCTGATCATCGGCCACCGCGAGGTGCGCGACATTCTCAAGGGGAAGGAGCCGGAGGTCCTCTCGCTGGTCGCGGACGCCTACCGGCTGCACGACGAGGGCCGCTCCGCGCTGCCGCACTCGGTCTTCCTCCGCTTCCCCGGCGACGACCGCAACCGCATCATCGGGCTGCCCGCCCACCTCGGCGGCGAGCGGTCGGTGGCCGGCATGAAGTGGATCGCCAGCTTCCCGGGCAACGTGGCGCGGGGGCGGGAGCGGGCCAGTGCCAGCATCGTGCTGAACTCCATGCACGACGGTACGCCGCAGGCGTTCCTGGAGGCGTCGCTGATCTCCGCCAAGCGCACCGCGGCGTCCGCGGCCCTGGCGGCCGGGCTGCTCGGCACCGAGGCGGAGCCGGGCGGCATGTCGCTGATCGGCGCCGGGCCGATCAACCTGGAGGTGCTGCGGTTCACCAAGGCGCGGCTGCCCTCGCTGATCGAGGTGACGCTGTTCGACCTGGACGCGGAGCGGGCCCGGGCGTTCACCGCGAAGGCCCGCCGGGTCGTGCCGGGTCTCGGGGTCAGGTTCGCGGCCACCTGCGAGGAGGCCGTCGCGGCCCATCGCCTGGTCTCCTTCGCGACCACCGCGGGCACCCCCCACGCGGACCTCTCGGCCGCGGCCCCCGGTACGACGGTGCTGCACGTGTCGCTGCGCGACCTGACCGCGGCGGCGGTGCTCGGCGCGCAGAACGTCGTCGACGACACGGACCACGTGTGCCGTGAGCGGACCTCGCTGCACCTGGCCGAACAGGAGTCCGGTGGACGGGAGTTCGTCGACGCGGAGATCGGCGCGCTGCTGCGGGACCCGGCCACCTTCCGGCGTGATCCGCGGCGGGTCACGGTGTTCTCGCCGTTCGGTCTCGGCATCCTGGACATGGCGCTCGCCCAGTGGGTGACGCGGCAGGCCGAGGAGTTCGGAATCGGGACACGCGTGGACGGCTTTCTGCCAATGAGCGCGGCCCAAGCACCCGCCTGAACCGGTGCGGCGTTCTTATCTGTTGGGCGCCGCCGACCTGCCGGCGGGCGCTGTGACCACCCCTCCCCCCACTGGAGAGCCTCCTCGATGAAGATCCGTTTCCGTGCGTTCCTGGTGTCGGGCGCCCTGCTGCTGGCCGTGGCCCCCGTGCTGAGCGCGTGCGACCAGTACGACGACTCCGACTCCCGCTCCTTCGACGTCAAGGACAAGGTGACGGGTGTGACCGTCGACTCGGCGGGCGGTGACATCGACGTGGTCGCCGGCGACGGTGACGGCGTCCACGTGACCGAGAACCTCAAGTACAAGAGCGGCAAGCGGCCCAGCACCGAGCACTTCGTGCGCGACGGCGACCTGCACCTCAAGGTCGCCACCAGCTGCGGCAGCAGCCTGGGCTCGGCCAACTGCACCGTGAACTACCGGGTGGAGGTCCCCCGCGGGGTTGCCGTCTCGCTGCACAGCGGCGGCGGCACGGTGAACCTCGACGGCGTCTCCGGGGGCGTCGACGCCTCCAGCGGGGGCGGGGAGGTCAAGGCGGAGAACCTGGCGGCCGGGCACCTGACGGCGAGTTCGGGCGGCGGGGCCATCAACGCGTCCTGGTCGAAGGCGCCCGACGACATCGACGTCAACGCCAAGGGCGGCAACGTCACCCTCCATGTGCCGGACAGCGGTTACCAGGTGTCCGCCTCGACCACGCTGGGGTCGAAAAAGGTGGAGGTGAAAACGGATTCGAGCAGCGAGCGGCACATCAAGGCGCGTACGTTCGCCGGAGACGTGAAGGTACTCGTCGCCGGCTGACCGCCGCCGCGCGCTCGCACCAACTGGAGAGCCCCCTTTCATGCTGAACATTGCCTGGTACACGCTGCGGAGCCGGCTGTCCGCCTTCACCGGGACCTTCATCGCGCTGATGCTCGGCGCCGCCCTGCTGTCCACGATGGGGCTCGTCCTCGCGGCGAGCGTCACCTCGCACGAGCACGGCCCGGGCCGGTTCGCGAACGCCCCGGTGATCGTCCGCGGTGAACCGGACCTGAGCATGTCCGATCCGTGGGGCGGCATCGAGAGCGAGCCTCTGAAGGAACCGAAGGGCCTCGCGCCGGCGCTGGTCCGCGATGTCACCGCGGTCGGCAAGGCCGTCGCCGACCGCACCTTCTACGCCCAGCTCGGCGGCTCGGGCACGGCCCGCTCCGGGCCGTCCGACCAGGTCGGGCACCCCTGGTCGTCCGCCGCGTTCGGCGGGTACCGGCTGGTGCGGGGCCAGGCGCCGGCGGGGGCCGGCGAGGTGGCCGTGCCCGCGAAGTCGGGGGCCGCGCCCGGCGAGCGGGTGACCGTGCTGACGGCGTCCGGGCCGCGTCCCTTCACCGTCTCCGGCGTCACGGACGACGTCTCCTTCGAGTCGGCCCTGTTCTTCTCCGACGCCGAGGCCGCCGCCCTGTCCCCGCGCGTGGACGCGCTGGTCTCCTACGGGAACGTGGACAAGGTGCGCACCGCGGTGGAGGACCGGGCCCAGGTGCTGGCCGGCGCGGACCGCGTCCAGGCCGACCCGCGGGCCCACGCCGACGAGGTGGCCCTCGTCGGCGTCTCCACCATGCTCGGTATGGCGACCGGGGTGGCCGCGTTCGTCGCCGCGTTCGTCGTCGGCACCACCTTCGCCTTCTCGGTGGCCCAGCGCCGCCGGGAGCTGGCGGTGCTGCGGGCCACCGGGGCGACCCCCGTGCAGGTCGGCCGGCTGGTGCTGGCCGAGGCCGCGCTGGTGGGCGCGGTGGCCTCGGCCGCGGGCTGTCTGCTGGGGCTGGCCGGCGGGCCGGTGCTGGCGGGCCGGATGAGCGCGTGGGGGCTGGCGCCGGAGTGGTTCCGGGTGCGGCTGGGCTGGAGCACGCTGCTGGTGCTGGTCCTGGCCTTCCTGATCGGCGTGCTGCTCGCGGTGCTGGGCTCCGGGGTCGCGGTGGTGCGGGCGGGCCGCATCCGCCCGCTGGAGGCGCTGCGGGAGTCCGCGGTCGAACGGCGTGCGATGAACGCCCTGCGCTGGCTGGCGGGGATCGCCGCGCTGGCGGTCGGCGGGGTGCTGCTGCTGGCCACGCCGCTGCTGCCGCCCGCCTACTGGGGCGACATCACCCCGATGGCGGCCCCGGCCCTGATCGTGGCGGGCGCGCTGCTGTGCCCGGTGGTCATCCCGTTCGTGGTGCGGGTGGTGACGGCGCCGTTCACGGCGCTGCGGGGCGCGGGCCCGATGCTGGTGCAGGCCAACACGGTGACGGCGCTGCGCCGCACCGCGGCCACGGTGGCGCCGGTGCTGATCACGGTGGGGCTGTTCTCGGCGCTGTGGAGCACCTCGGGCACGCTGTCCGGGGTGGCCCGCAGCGAGGCGTTCGAGCGGGTGCGCGGCAACGACTTCGTGGTGGCGCCGGACCACACGCCGGGCCTGAGCCGGGCCGTGGTGGACAAGGTGCGCGCGGTGCCGGGCATCGAGTCGGCGACCACCGTGCCGACCGGGGTGTACACGATCCCCGGCCCGAATCTGCTGGTGTTCCCGGCCGGTGCTCCGCTGCTGCCGTACGACGCGCTCACCGTCGATCCGAAGGCGCTCGGCGGTCTGCTGACGCTGCCGGTGGTGCACGGTGACGCGCGCGGGCTGGACGACCGGTCGATCATCGTGGACGAGACCTGGAACCGGCACGTCGGCGACACGGTGACGGTGTGGCTCGCGGACGGCACCAAGAAGCACCTGAAGGTGGTCGCCGTCACCAAGGCGAGCGCCGGCGGCAGCGCCGCGGTGCTGACCCCGAGGTACGCGGGCCGGGCACTGCCGGACGCGATGTACGTCAAGCTGGCGAAGGGCGCCGACCGGGCCGCCGTGCAGCGGGAGTTGGGCGCGGCCGTGCGGGGCATGTCGGCGCGGGCGGTGCCGATCGCCGGGTACCGGGCCGCGGTGGACGACACCGTCAACCAGCAGACGCGGATGGCCCTGTTGATCGTCGGTGGCATCGCCATGCTGTACACCGGGGTGGCCGTGGCCAACACCCTGACGATGTCGACCGGGCAGCGGGCCCGTGAGCTGGCGGTGCTGCGCCTGGGCGGTGCGACGCCCGGGCAGTTGCTGCGCATGGTCGCGGGCGAGAGCGTGCTGGTGGCCGGCACCGGTGTGGTGATGGCCGCCGTGGTGGTCGCGCTCAACGCGGCGGGACTGTGGGCGGGGCTCCAGCAGCTCGTGGTGAGCACGCGGGTGACGCTGCCGGGGCTGCCGTTCGCGGTGACCGCGGGTGCCTGCGTGGTGGTGGCGCTGCTGGCGACGGTGCTGCCCGCCTGGGTGGCGCTGCGCACCCCCGCGGTCCGGCTGACCACGACGGAGTGAGCGGGCCGCCCGGCGGCCCCGGGCGCCCGTCACGCCGACGGCGGTTCCGCGACCGGGCCGGGACCGCCGTCGTGCCATGAGTGGGTGCGTGTAGCAGGCATCTGACGTGCCGGACAGTCACTTGTCGGCCAACCCGCCGTAGCCAAAGGGTGATTGAGGGCCATTTATAGGACGCGAATAGCTCGTCGTCGCAGGATCTCCATGAGCTCGCCGAGAGCTCTCCACCGAGAAGACCGGGAGATCGACATGAGCGCTACCAGAGCGGGCAAGGAACTCAGCGCGGAGACCAGAGCGGCGATCAAGAAGATCGTCTGCGACGTCCTCGAAGTGGACCCCGCCGACGTCACCGACACCACCCTCTTCGTCGAGGACCTCGACGCGGACTCGCTCCGCACGATCGAGATCCTGGCCGAGATGGAGCGGACCCTCGGCTTCGACCTGTCGGCAGCACCCATCGAAGGCATGACCAACCTGGACGGCGTGTACGCCGTCGTCGCGGAGTCCGAAGCGAAGTGACCGCCGGCCGTAGGGCGGGTGACCGGCGGGTCGTGGTCACCGGAATGGGCGTCGTCTCCGGTCTTGGCACCGGGACCGCCGAATTCGCCCGGTCGCTGCGCGCGGGGCGCAGCGGGATCGGCCCTCTCGAGGAGTTCGGACGCGCCGGCTTCGCGCACTGGAACGTGGGCGAGGTCGGCCGCTTCGAGGCCGCGGACTGGTTCCGCGCCGAAGACCCCCGGGAGTACGGACGGGCCGCCCAGTTCGCGGTGGCGGCCACCAGGCTGGCTGTTCAGGAAGCCGGCCTCGATGAGGAGGAACTGCGGCACCGGCGGGTGCTCGTCTCGGTCGGTACGACCGACGGCGGCACCAAGGAGGTGGACCAGCTCGCCGAGCGGCGGCACCGTGGGGGCGAGGTGCGCCCGGACCCGGACATCGCGCGGCGCACGCCGGCCGAGCGGCTCTCCGACGCCGTCGTCAACGAACTGCGGCTGGAGGACGTGGAGTCGGTCACCGTGCCCACCGCCTGCGCGGCGGGCAACTACGCGGTGGGCCAGGGGCTGGACGCGCTGCGCGACGGCGAGGCGGACGTGGCGCTGTGCGGGGGCACGGACGCGCTGTCCCGCAAGACGTTCGCGGGCTTCTACCGGCTCGGCGCGATGTCCCCGGACGTGTGCCGGCCCTTCGACGCCGACCGCAAGGGGATGATCGTCGCGGAGGGCGCCGGGATGCTCGTGCTGGAGCCGCTGGGGGCGGCGCTGGCGCGCGGCGCCCGGATCCTGGCCGAGGTGCTGGGTTACGGGCTGAGCTGCGACGCCCACCACCCGACCGCACCGGACCGCGACGGGGTGGTCCGCGCGGTCCGTGCCGCGCACCGGGACGCGGGGGTGAGCGGCGCCGACGTCGACTACGTCTCCGCGCACGGCACCGGGACCAAGGCCAACGACATCGTCGAGACGGCCGCCCTGCGTGAGGTGTTCGGCGCGGACCTGCCTCCGGTGAGCGCCCTGAAGTCGATGCTCGGGCACACCCTGGGCGCGGCCAGCGCCCTCGGCACCATCGCCTGCGTGCTGGCGATGACGGAGGGCTTCCTGCCGCCGACGATCAACCACCGGACCCTGGACCCGGAGTGCGACGTGGACTGCGTGCCCAACGTGGCCGTGGCCGCGCGGCCGCGCGTCACCCAGAACAACGGGATGGCCTTCGGCGGCAACAACGCCGTCCTGGTCCTCGGGCGTTACGACGGCCCCGGGGCGGCCGGAGCGGGGGAAGGCTCATGACGACCACCACGGCCGGACGGCCGGTGATCACCGCCTGGTCGGCGCTGTCCCCCTGGGGGGAGGGCGCCGACGCCTTCCGGGCCGGGCTGGCCGCCGGGACGGAGGCCATCGCCACGGTGGACAGCGAGTTCGTGCCCGGCACGCCCGTGCGGGCGGGCATCGTGCCCGGGTTCTCGATGGAGTACCCGGGCACCCGGGGCCTGCGTTCGCTGGACCGGCTCACCCGGCTCACCCTGCGGCTGAGCGAACTGCTGCTCACCGAGCAGGAGGGCGGTCTCGGCAGCGCCCCGGAGGACACCGGCATGGTGTTCGCCACCTCCGGCAGCTACCGGACCGGCCTGGAGTTCACCGGCCGGTCCTACCGGGAGCGGCTGCCCTTCCACGTGGACGTGGCCCGCTTCCCCTCGACCGCCGTCAACTGCGCGGCCAGCCGCAGCGCCATCGTGCACGGTCTCAAGGGGCCCAACACCACGCTGACCGCGGGTCCCGCCGGGGGGCTGCTCGTCCTCGGGCAGGCGGCCAGGCTGCTGCGCCAGGGCCGCGCGGAGGTGCTGCTGGCCGGGGCGGCCGAGGAGTACACCGAGGACCGGGTGCTGCTGGGGGACGCCCTGCACCGGGGCGAGGGCGCGGCGCCGCCGGTCGCCGAGGGCGGCGCGCTGTTCGTCGTCGAGACGGCCGACGGCGCCGCGGCGCGGGGCCGCACCCCGCTCGCCACGCTGCTCGGCACCCGGTTCCGGGCGTACCACCCCCGCTCGGGCGGGGAGGCCGGCAAGGCGCTCCACCGCTGTGTGACCGATCTGCTGGACGACGCCCGCACCGGCGCCGACGAGATCACCCTCGTCGTCCGCTCGGACCCGGACGGGCCGCTCGGCGAACAGGAGGACAGCGCGCTCGACGGGCTGTTCGGCGGGCCGGACGCCGTGCGGCAGCTGGCCCCCGGGCACCGGCTGGGCCACGCGGGCTCCGCCGCGCCCGCGTTCCAGGTCGCGGCGGCGCTCGCCGCGAACGGCCCGCATCCCCTGCGGGCACCGGCACTGATCACCTTCGTGGCCGACGGCAGGGTCGGCGCCGCGCTGCTGGGCGCGCCGCCCGGCTGAGCCCCACGACACACGGGAACGAGGAAGAGACGACATGAGCGAGACCGGTAACCGGCCGGTGGCGCTGATCAGCGGCGGTTCGCGCGGCATCGGCCGCGCGGTGGTCGCGCGGCTCGCCCGCGACGGCCACGACATCGCCTTCTGCTACGCGTCCGACCACGAGGCCGCCGAGGCCACGGCCAAGGAGGCCCGGCAGCACGGGGCGCGGGTGCTGTCCCGCCGCGTCGACGTCACCGACCGGGCGGGGGTCGCCGGGTTCGTCCAGGACGTCGAGGGGACCCTCGGTCCCGTCGACGTCCTGGTGACGGCCGCCGGCATCATCCGCGACGCGCCGCTGGCGCGGATGCCCGACGCGTCCTGGGACGAGGTGCTGCGCACCAACCTGGACGGCACCTTCAATCTGTGCCGGGCCGTCACCTACTCCATGATGCGCCGCCGCACCGGCGCCGTGGTCACGCTGTCCTCGGTGGCCGGCGTCCACGGCAACGCCTCCCAGACGAACTACTCGGCCTCCAAGGCGGGCATCATCGGCTTCACCAAGGCGCTCGCCAAGGAGACGGGACGCAGCGGGCTGCGCGCCAACGTGGTGGCCCCGGGACTGATCGAGACGGACATGACCGCCGGGCTGTCGGAGAAGGTCACCAAGGACCTGCTCGGCTCGATCCCGATGCGCCGGTTCGGACGGCCCGAGGAGGTGGCCGAACTGGTGGCGTTCCTGGTCTCGGAGCGGGCCGGCTACATCACCGGCCAGGTCTTCCAGGTGGACGGGGGCCTGTCGTGGTGAGCGAGCCCAGGCCGCTCAGCGCGGCCCAGCAGTCGCTGTGGACGGCGTACCGCATGGCCCCGGCCGGGCACGCCTACACCATGCTGCTGTCCCTGCGGATCCGCGGCCCCCTGGACACCGCCGCCCTGGCGGACGCCCTCGACCTGGTCTGCCGCCGGCACGAGATGCTGCGCTCCTGCTTCGCCGAGGTGGCCGGAGAACCCGTACGGCTGCCCCGCGCGGAGCCGCCCGCCGGGCTGGAGATCATCGACGTGCCGGGCACGAGCGACGAGGCGCTCCTCGGTCTGCTGCGCGAGGCGGCCCGGCTGCCGTTCGCCCTGGAGCGCACCGGGCCGCTGCGGGCGCTGCTGTACCGGCGCGCGGCGGACGACTTCGCGCTGTCGCTGGCCGTGCACCACATCGCCGGGGACTTCTCCTCGTACTCGCTGCTGCTGGACGAGGTCTTCACCGTCTACCGCTGCCTGGTGGCCGGCGAGGAACCGGAGCTGGCGGACATCGCCCGCGGCTACGACGAGTACGTGGCCGAGGAGGCCGCCCACCCCGGCACCCCGGCCGGGCGGCGCGACCACGCCTACTGGTCGCAGCTGCTGGCCGGGGCCGTCACCACGGAGCTGCCCACCGACCGGCCCCGGCCGCCGGTGCCCAGCCACACGGGCGGCACCGTACGGCTGGACCTCGCGGTGCTGTCGGACGATCTCCAGCAGGCCGCCAAGTCGGTGGGCGCCCGGCCCTATCCGCTGCTGCTGGCCGCCTACCTGGCGCTGCTCGCCCGCTGGACGGGTGAGCAGGACATCATGGTGGGGACCCCGGCGAGCACCCGCGCCCGCCCCGACCGCGCGGTCTTCGGCTGCTATCTGAACAGCATCCCGGTCCGGGTCCGGGTCGGCGCGGACACCACCTTCGCGGTGCTGGCCAAGGAGAGCGGCAGGCAGCTGCTGGAGGGCATGCGGCACGTCCGGCTGCCGGCCGGCGCGGTGCTGCCGGGCCGGCGCGGGCCGCTCGTGCGGCTGGGCGCGCTGCTGTTGCAGATGAGCAGCCTCGACGCGCGGTTCCCGCCCCCGGCGCCGGGCGAACCGGAGGGCGCGCCGGCCGAGTTCGCGGGCCTGCGGGTCAGCCGTATCGACGAGCCCAGCCAGGAGGGGCAGCTGGACCTGATGCTCACCCTGCACCAGGGCGTGCACGGTCTGGTCGGGGTGCTCACCTACGACTCCGACCTGTTCGACCACGAGAGCGTCGAGCGCTTCGCCCGGTGCTACGAGCGTTTCCTGCGGGCGGCGGCGGACGACCCCGAACGGCGGGTCGCCGACGTTCCGCTGACCGACGAGGACGACCTGGCGGCGCTGCTCGCACTCGGCGGCGCCTGACCGGACACACGGCCCCCGGGCCGTCGAAAGAAGGGTGAAACCGCACCGATATCCCCGGCTTCTACGGTCTTCGTCGGGTGCGGAGAACGCCCTGCGCACCCGATTCGGACCGAGGAGCCGAGGTGGATTTCAGCCTTTTCTATTTCGCCAACGACAGTGACGACACGAGCGGCGCGGATCGCTACGAACTTTTCCTGGAAGGCGCCCGGTTCGCGGACCGCAATGGTTTCACCGCCGTCTGGACTCCCGAGCGGCACTTCCACCGTTTCGGCGGCCTCTACCCCAACCCGGCGGTCACCGGCGCGGCGCTCGCCGTGGCCACGGAGCGGGTCCAGATCCGGGCCGGCAGCGTGGTGGCGCCCCTGCACCACCCGCTGCGGATCGCCGAGGACTGGTCGGTCGTCGACAACCTCTCCGGCGGCCGGGTCGGCATCTCCTTCGCCTCCGGCTGGCACCCGGCCGACTTCGTGATGCGGCCCGACGCGCACAGCACGCGCCGCGAGGTGATGGACGAGACGATCGACATGGTGCGCCGGCTGTGGCGCGGGGAGTCGGTGACGCTGCCCGACGGCAAGAACGAACCCGCCGAGGTGCGCGTCTTCCCGCCGGCGGTCCAGCCCGAGCTGCCCTTCTGGATCACCAGCGCCGGCAGCGCCGACACCTTCCGCAAGGCCGGCGCGCAGGGCGGCGGCGTCCTCACGCACCTGCTCAGCCAGGACATCGACGAGCTGCGCACGAAGATCGCCGCCTACCGGGAGTCGTACCGCGCGCACCACGCGGAGGGCTCGGGGCACGTGGTGCTGATGCTGCACACGTTCCTCGGTTCCTCCACCGAGGAGGTCCGCGAGCTGGTCCGGGGCCCGCTGTCGGGCTATCTCAAGACCTCGTTCGGGCTGATCTCCGGCTCCATCGGCAACCGCCCGGGCACCTTCGACTCCGCCGACATCAAGGAGTCCGACGTCGCCTATCTCGTGGAGCGCGGGTTCACCCGGTTCTTCGAGCGGCAGGGCATGTTCGGCACCGTCGAACAGGGCGAGCGGGTGGTGGATCTCCTCCAGGAGGTCGGCGTCGACGAGATCGGCTGCCTGGTCGACTTCGGTGTCGGCACCGAGCAGACCCTGAAAAGCCTGGAATTCCTCGCCGAGTTGAAAAACCGCCGCGGCTGAGGCGCATCGATCCGGCGTATGGGCCGTATGGGCGCGATATAGCCGCCACCCGAACAGTTGTACCGGGCGTGGGCCGCGCGGCGGCCGGCGCATCATCATCCGACAGGGAGTCAGCCACCATGAGTGAGAGCCACAACGACGAGCGCGCCTACCGCGTGGTCCGCAACGACGAGGAGCAGTACTCGATCTGGTGGGCCGACCGTGACCTTCCCGCCGGCTGGCACGCGGAGGGCACCGAGGGCCCCAAGGAGGCGTGCCTCCAGCGGATCGAGGAGGTCTGGACCGACATGCGTCCGCTCAGCCTCCGCCTGCGCATGGAGCAGAGCCAGGACGAGGGCGCCCCGCTCGCGTCCTGACCCCGAGCGCGCCGGCCCGGTTCCCCCGACGGGCCGGCGCTCCCTTTTGTCCTCCGGGCCCCCTCGTTTTGGCCCCGCCGTCCGCTTCCGCGTCTTCGCCGCATGTCAGACGTACGCCGCTCGGGGACGCACGCCCGCCTCCGTGCTCCCGAACCCGCCGTGCCCCACCGTCCGGCCGCAGCTGTCCAGCAGAGGAATCCCAAGATGACCACGCAGATCCGTCAGGACGACGCAACCGACACCGCCCATCTCGCCACGCTCGCCGAAGTCGTCGCACGGCAGACTGCCTGGACTCCGGACGCCGTCGCGGTCGTCACCGCGCAGGGGGACTCCCACAGCTACGCCGAGCTGGACGCCCGCGCGCGCCGGCTCGCGGTGCTGCTGCGCCGCTCGGGTGTCACGCGTGAGTCCCTGGTCGGTGTGCATCTGCACCGCGGTCTCGACCTCGTCGTCAGCCTCCTGGCGGTGTGGAAGGCCGGCGCCGCCTACGTACCGCTCGACCCGGCGCACCCGGCCGAACGGCTGGAGTGGATGGCCGCGGACGCCGGGCTCGCCCTGGTGATCACCGAGTCCGCGCCCACCGGGACGCTGTTCGGCACTGCGGCGCTCGGGCTGGCGGAGCGGCGCGACACCCTCGCCGCCCTGCCCGCCGACGCGCCGGACACCCCGGCCGACCCCGACGGCGCCGCCTACGCGGTGTACACCTCCGGCTCCACCGGCCGGCCCAAGGGCGTGGTGGTCACCCACGAGGGCATCGCCAACCGGGTGCGCTGGAGCGTGCGCGAGCACGGCATCGGCCCCGGCGACCGGGTGCTCCAGAAGACGACGATGGGCTTCGACGCCGCCACCTGGGAGGTGTTCGCGCCGCTGGTCGGCGGGGCGACCCTGGTCCTCGCGCCGGTGGGGGCCGAGCGGGACCCGGCGGCCCTGGTGCGCTGCGCCGCGGACCGGGGGATCACCGTGCTCCAGGTGGTGCCGTCGGTGCTGCGGCTGCTGGTCGACGAGCCCGCCTGGGCCGAACTGTCCGCGCTGCGGCTGCTGTTCTCGGCCGGGGAACCGCTGCACGCGGAGCTGTGCCGGCGCGCGCTGGACCGCGTCGGCAGCGCGGACCTGCGGATCTGGAACACGTACGGCCCGACCGAGTGCTCCATCGACATCACGGCCCAGGCGTACGACGCCGGGCAGGACGGCGGTCCCGTCCCGATCGGCCGTCCGCTCGACGGCATGCGGGTGCTGGTCCTCGATCCGGGCGGCCGGCCGGTGCCGGTCGGTGTCATCGGCGAGCTGTACGCGGCCGGTGCCGGGGTCGCCCGCGGCTACCTGGGCCGCCCGGGGCTGACCGCCGAGCGGTTCGTGCCGGACCCCTACGGGCCGCCCGGCTCCCGGCTGTACCGCACCGGCGACCTGGTGCGCTGGCGTTCGGACCGGACCCTGGAGTACCGGGGCCGCGCCGACGAGCAGGTCAAGGTCAACGGGGTGCGGGTGGAACCGGGCGAGGTCTCCGCGGCCCTGCTGGCGCACCCGGACGTCGAGGCGGCCGTGGTCGTCGCCGCGCCCGCACACGACGGCGGCATGCGCCTGGTCGCCTACGGCGTCACCGGTGACGGGCGCCCGCCGCGCGACTGGCGGCCGTTCCTGGCGGGCCGGCTGCCCGCGGCGCTGGTCCCCACCCAGCTGGTCCCGCTCACCGAACTGCCGCTGACCGCGAACGGCAAGGTCGACCGCGCCGCGCTGCCCGCCCCGGCGCCCGAGCTGTCGGCCGCCCAGGAGCACATCGCGCCCCGTACCGACGAGGAGCGCACCGTCGCCGAGGTGTGGACCGAGGTGCTGGGCGTGGCCGACCCCGGCGCGGGCGACGACTTCTTCCAGCTCGGCGGCACCTCGCTGAGCCTGACCCGGCTCGCCGCGCGGCTGCGCGACCGGTCCGGCGCGGCGATCGAACTCGCCGCCCTGTTCACCTCCTCCACGCTGGAGGCGCAGGCGCGGCTGATCGAGGAGGCGTCGGCCGACGAGCCGTTCGTCGCCGTACCCCGCGAGGGCCGCCTGCCGTTCTCCTTCGGCCAGCAGCGGCTCGCCTTCCTCGACCGGCTGGAGCCGGGCGGCGCCGAGTGGGTCTCCCCGCTGCTGATCGACCTGCCCGAGGGGGCCCGCACCGACGACGTGCAGCGGGCCCTGGATCTGCTGGAGCGGCGGCACGAGGCGCTGCGCACCCGCTTCCCGGCCGATCTCGTGGAGCAGGGGCCGCGCCTCGCGGCGCCCGGCCGGGTCGAGCTGACCGAGACCACCGCCGAACGGGCCGCGCTCGGCGGGCTGCTGGCCGAGCGGTTCGCGCGCGGCTTCGACCTGGAGCGGGGCCCGCTGTGGCGGGCGGTGCTGGTCCGCTTCCCGCAGGGCGCCCCGCTGCTGGTGATCACCGTCCACCACATCGCCTGCGACGGCTGGTCGTCGGTGATCCTGGAGCGCGAGTTCACCGAGGCGCACGCGGCGTTCGCCGCCGGCCGCTCCCCCGGCCTGCCCGAACTCCCCTTCGGATACGTGGACTACGCGGCCTGGCAGCGCTCCCGGCTCACCGAGGACCGGCTGGCGGCGGACGCGGCGCACTGGCGCGAGACGCTCGCCGGGCACACCCCGCTGCCGCTGCCCACCGACCACCGGCGCCCCGCGCGCCGCGACCACCGCGGCGCCGTCGTCCCGCTGACCATCCCCGCGGACGTGGTCCGCCCGCTGACCGAGCTGGGCCGCGAGCACGGCGCCACCCTGTTCATGACGCTGCTCACCGCGTTCGCCACGCTGCTCGCCCGGCACAGCGGGGAGAACGACATCGTCGTGGGCACCCCGGTCGTCGGCCGTACCCGGCCGGAGACGGAGCACCTCGTCGGGTTCTTCCTCAACTCCCTGCCGCTGCGCGTCGACATGGACGGCGGGCTCGGCTTCGACGAGGCGCTGCGCCGGGTGCGCGCGGTCACCCTGGACGCGTTCGCCCACCAGGAACTGCCCTTCGACCGGCTCGTCGAGGAGGTGCAGGACGGCCGCGATCCGTCCCGTACCCCCGTCTACCAGGCCGCCTTCGACCTGCTCGACGCCGAACTGACCACCGCGGGCGTCGACTTCGGCGAGCTGGCCGAACTGGGCGACTCCTGGCGGATCGCCAAGACCGACCTCAGCCTGTTTCTGCGGCCGCGGGCGGACGGCACGATCGTCGGCGTCCTGGAGTACGCCACGGCGCTGTTCGAGCACGCCACCGTGGAGCGGTTCGGCGCCCAGCTGGTGCGGCTCCTCACGCACGCGGCCGCCGCGCCGGGCACCAGGCTCGCCGAGCTGGAGATGCTCGACGACGCCGAACGCCACCGGCAGCTGGTGGAGTTCAACGCGGGCGCCGGCGAGACGCTCGCCGACCCCGAGGACCGCACCGTACTGGAGATGATCGAGGCCCGGGCGGCCGAGCGGCCGAACGCCCCGGCGCTGCGCGGCGAACGGACCGTCACCTTCGGCGAGCTGGACACCGCCGCCAACCGGATCGCGCACCGGCTGCGCGATTCCGGGGTCGGCGGCGAGTCGGTGGTCGGCGTCCTGCTCGACCGCGGCCCCGACCTGATCGGCGCGTTCCTCGGCAGCTGGAAGGCCGGCGCCGGGTACCTGCCGCTCGACCCGGAGCACCCCGCCGAGCGCGTCGCCGCCATGCTCGCCGACGCGGGCGCCGGCGTGCTGATCACCTCGGCGGCGCACGGCGCCCGGGTGGCACACCTGTTCCCCGGCGAACTCGTGGTCCTGGACCGCGACCGGGAGCTGCTGGGGCGGCTGCCGGCCGCGCCGCCCGCGCGCCGGAGCGATCCGCGGGCCACCGCCTACGTGATCTTCACCTCGGGCTCCACCGGCCGGCCCAAGGGGGTCCGGGTCGAGCACCGCGGCCTGGCCAACCACGTGGCCTGGGCGGTCCGCGACCTGGCCGGCCGCGGCGGCACCGGCGCGGCCCTGTTCTCCTCCACCGCCTACGACCTGGTCGTACCCAACCTGTACGCGGCGCTGGCCGCCGGGCAGCCGCTGCACCTGCTGCCCGCCGGACTCGACCTCGCCGACCTCGGGGCCACGCTCGCCGCCCACGCCCCCTACAGCTTCCTGAAGCTGACCCCCGGCCACCTGGAGATCCTCTCCCACCAGCTCACCGACGAGCAGGCGGCCGGCCTCGCCGAAGTGGTCGTGGTGGCGGGCGAGGCCTTCCCCGGCGAGGCCGCCTCCCGCTGGCTGGGGCTGCTCGGGCCGGGCCGGCTCGTCAACGAGTACGGGCCCACCGAGTGCTCCGTCGGCACCTGTGTGCACCCGGTGGACGAGCCGGTCGAGGGCACCGTGCCCATCGGCCGTCCGCTGCCCGGCATGTCGATGTACGTCCTCGACGACGGGCTGCGTCCGGTGCCGACCGGCGGTGTCGGCGAGCTGTACGTGGGCGGCACCGGAGTCGCCCGCGGCTACACCGGCCGGCCCGGCCAGACCGCCGAGCGCTTCCTGCCCGACCCCTACGGACGGCCCGGCGACCGCCTCTACCGCACCGGCGACCTGGCCCGCCGGCTCCCGGACGGCACGGTGGAGTTCCTCGGCCGCGTCGACCACCAGATCAAGGTGCGCGGCCACCGCGTCGAACCCGGCGAGATCGAGTCGGTCCTGGTCGCCCACCCCGGCGTCCGCGAGGCCGTCGTCCTCGCCGGGCAGGGCCTGACGGCGTACACCGTGCCCGCCGGACCCCAGCCGCCGTCGGCCGGTGAACTGACCGAGCACTGCGCCCGGTCACTGCCCGCCTACATGGTCCCCACCGACTTCGTCGCGATCGACGCCGTACCGCTGACGCCCAACGGCAAGCTCGACCGGGCCGCGCTGCCCGACCCCGCCGCCGCGGACGCCGCGGCCGGGCACACCGGTCCGCGCGACATCGTCGAGGAGCGGATCGCCGCCGTCTGGGCCGGCCTGCTCGGCCAGGAGCCCGGCATGGACGACGACTTCTTCCACAGCGGCGGCAACTCCATCCTCGGCATCCGGCTGATCTCCGCGATCCAGAACGAGTTCCAGGTCGCCCTGCCGCTGCGCGCCCTCTTCGAAGATCCCACGCCGGCCCGGCTCGCCCGCGCCGTCGAGGCACTCGTCCAGGCCGAACTCGACGGCACCGACACCGACGGGTCCTCCCCGAACCTTCCGCACTCCTCGCAGACCAAGGAGCACTCCGCATGACCACCGGCGCAGAGCACTCTTCCACCGGCGACCGCCTGCGCGCTGAACTGCTGCGCCGGCTGGCGGGCCGCACCACCGAGCAGCGCCGGCCCGAGATCCCGCGCGCCGACCGGGAGCGGCCGCTGCGGCTGTCCCCGGGCCAGCAGCAGATGTGGTTCCTGCAGCGGCTCGAGCCGGACAGCCACGAGTACATCGTCCCGCTGACGCTGCGGCTGACCGGCCCGCTGGACGAGGCCGCGCTGCGCCGGGCCGTGGACGCGGTCGCCGCCCGGCACGAGATCCTGCGCACCCGCTACGACTTCGTGGCCGGCCGGCCCGTGCAGCTGGTCGATCCCGCGGGGCCCGTGCCGTTCACCACCACCGACCTCGGTGCCCTGCCCGCCGCCGAGCGGGAGGCCGAGGCCCGTGCCCGGGCCGCCGCCCGCGCCCGTGAGCCCTTCGACCTGGGCGCCGAATGGCCGCTGCGGGTGAGCCTGTTCCGGCTGGACGACGAGGACTGGGTGCTCGCCCTGCTCTTCCACCACATCGCCTGCGACGCCTGGTCCACCCAGATCTTCGCCCGCGACCTCAGCGCCTGCTACCGGGGCGAGCAGCCCGGTCCCGCGCTGGAGGTGCAGTACGCCGACTACGCCGAGTGGCAGGCGGGGCGCACGGAGGGCGCCGCGCTCGCCCCGCACCTCGACTACTGGCGGCGGCAGCTCGCCGGGGTGGCCCCGCTCGAACTGCCCACCGACCGGCCGCGTCCCCCGGTGCGGGACACGGCGGGCGCCACCGAGACGTTCGCCCTGCCGGACGCGTTGTCCGGCAGGCTGCGGGAGCTGGCCGCCACCCACCGCACCACGCTGTTCACGGTGCTGCTGACCGCCTACCAGACCCTGCTGTCCAAGTACACGTCGAGCACCGACATCGCGGTCGGCACCGTCGTCTCCGGGCGGGCGCGCCCCGAGTTGCAGCAGCTCATCGGCTACGGCATCAACAGCCTGGTGATGCGGGCCGAGTGGGACGGCGATCCCCGGTTCAGCGCTCTGCTGGAGCGGGGCCGCTCCGTCGTCCTGGACGCCTTCGACCACCAGGAGACGCCGTTCGCCCGGCTGGTGGACGAGCTCCAGCCCGAGCGGGACCTGTCGCGCACCCCGCTGTTCCAGGCCGCTTTCACCCTGCACGAGTCCCGCACCGCCGCCTACGACCTGCCGGGCGTGCGGGTGGAGCCCTTCGCCGTGCCCGCCTCGGTGGCCCGGTTCGACCTCCAGTTGCAGATCGAGGAGTCCCCCGACGGCTCCCTCCAGGGCCAGTTCGAGTACGCCACCGCGCTGTTCGACCGGTCGACCGCCGCCCGGTTCGCCCGCCACCTGGTGCGCCTGCTGCACGCCGTGGCGGACACCCCGGACGCCCGGCTGTCCGAGCTGACGGTCGTGGACGAGGCCGAACTGGCCGTCCTCATCGACCCGCTCACCGAAGAGGCGGCCGACCCCCGGCTCGTCCACGAGGTCTTCGAGGCGCGGGCCGCGGCCACCCCGGACGCGATCGCGGTCGTCGCCGACGGCCAGGCCCTCACCTATGCCGAGCTGAACGCCCGCGCCAACCGCGTCGCCCACCGGCTGATCGCCCTCGGCGCGGGCCCCGACCTGGTCGTGGGCATCTGCGTGGAGCGCGGCCCCGAGCTGATCCCCGCGATCCTCGGCGTGCTGAAGTCCGGCGCCGGGTACCTGCCGCTGGACCCGGCCAACCCGGCCGAGCGCCTCGGCTACGTCGTCGGCGACGCGGGGCCGCTCGCCGTCCTGACCGAGTCCGCGCACGTGGCCCTGGTGGAGGGCATCAACGACGGCCCGCTGGTCGTACTCGACCAGGAGCGCGGCAGCGCGGCGTGGGCGGCGCTGCCGGAGTCGAATCCGGCCGCGGCCGGCCACCCCGACCAGCTGATCTACGTCATCTACACCTCCGGCTCCACGGGCCGCCCCAAGGGCGTCTGCCTCACCCACCGCAATGTGCTGCGGCTGCTGACCACCGCCGACCGCCACTACGGCTTCTCCCCCGAGGACGTCTGGCCGCTCTTCCACAGCTACGCCTTCGACGTCTCGGTCTGGGAGATGTGGGGCGCGCTGCTGCACGGCGGGCGGCTCGTGGTCGTGCCCGCCGCGGTGACCCGCTCCCCGGACGAATTCCTCGACCTGCTGGTCGAACAGCGGGTCACCGTCCTCAACCAGACGCCGTCCGCGTTCCGCGCGCTGGTGTCCGCGGCCGCCGAGGGCGACGAGCGCGTCGGCCGGCTGCGGCTGCGCGCCGTCGTCTTCGCCGGCGAGAAGCTCCAGGTCCCGGACCTCCAGCCGTGGGTGGACCGGCTCGGCCTGGACCGACCGGCGCTCCTCAACATGTACGGGATCACCGAGACCACGGTGCACACCACCTTCTACCAGGTGGGCCCCGCCGACCTGCGCCCCGACGCGGGCAACCCCATCGGGGTCCCCCTCGGCGACCTCAGGGTGCACCTCCTGGACGCCTGGGGCGAGCCCGTCCCCGTCGGCGTCTTCGGCGAGATCCACGTCGCGGGCCCCGGCGTGGCCCGCGGCTACCTGGGCCGCCCGGCGCTGACGGCGGAGCGCTTCGTGCCCGACCCGTTCGGCCCGCCCGGCTCCCGTCTCTACCGCAGCGGCGACATCGCCCGCCGGCTGCCCGACGGCTCCCTGGAGTTCCTCGGCCGCGCCGACGGACAGATCAAGATCCGCGGCTACCGGGTGGAACTCGGCGAGATCCAGGCCGCGTTGACGGAGCTGGACGGCATCCGTGACGCCGTGGTCGTGCTCCGCGAGGACGTCCCGGGCCAGAAGGAGCTGGTCGCGTACACGGTGCTCGTCCCGGAGACCTCCTACGAGCCGGCCGAGCTGCGCGAACTGCTCGGCGCCCGGCTGCCGTCGTACATGGTCCCGGCCGCCTTCGTCACCCTGGACCGGCTGCCGCTGACCACCAACGGCAAGCTGGACCGCCGCGCGCTGCCCGCCCCGAGCGGCGACGCCCGCCGGGCCGGCGGCGCCTACACCGCCCCGCGCACCCCCACCGAGGAGCGGCTGGCCGAGGTGTGGGCCCAAGTGCTCGGCCTGGACAGGGTGGGCGTCGACGACGGCTTCTTCGACCTCGGCGGCGACTCCATCCGGGCCGTCGCCCTGGTCGGTGCGATCCGCTCGGCCGGCCACGACATCACCGTCCGCGACGTCTTCGAGTACCGCACGGTCGCCCGCCTCGCCGAACTGCTCACCGGCCGTCCCGCCCCCGCCGTGGTGCCCGACCCGGTGCGGCCCTTCGCGCTCATCGACGCGGCGGACCGGGCCCGGCTGCCGGAGGGGGTGGCCGACGCCTACCCGCTGTCGCAGGTGCAGGCGGGCATGGTGCTGGAGATGTCCGTCGACAACGGGCAGAACAACTACCACAACGTCACGAGCTTCCGGATCCGCGACGAGCGTCCCTACGACCACCCGTCGCTGGTCGAGGCCGCGCGGATCGTCGTGGCACGCCACGAGGCGCTGCGCACGTCACTGGATCTGACCGGCTACTCCGTCCCGATGCAGCTGGTCCACGAGATCGCGGACATGCCCGTGGGCACCCAGTCGCTGCACGGCCTGACCGAGGACGAGATCCGGGACGCCGTTCGCGTGTACACGGCCCGCGAACGCGCCCGCGTCTTCGACCTGTCCGTGCCCACCCTCATGCGGCTGTTCGCCCATGACACCGGCAACGGCAGCTGGTGGCTGTCGATCACCGAGTGCCACCCCGTCCTGGAGGGGTGGAGCCACCACTCCATGTTGATGGAGATCCTCGACGTGTACGGCGCCCTCCGCGACGGCCGCCCCGTCGAGGAGCCGGAGCGGCCCGGCACCCGGTTCGCCGACTTCATCGCCGCGGAGCTCCAGGCCCTGGAGGACGACGGCGACCGGGAGTACTGGAGCCGGGTCGTCACCGACCACGCGCCGCTGGAGGTCCCGGCCGGCTGGGGCGACGGCGCCGACGCGCCCCGCGCCACCTACCAGGCCTCCGTCCCGGTCACCGACCTGGAGGACCGGCTGCGGGCGTTCGCCGGTCGGGCCCATGTGTCGATGAAGAGCGTGCTGCTGGCGGCGCACCTGAAGGTGATGAGCCAGCTGACGAGCGAGACCGCGTTCCACACCGGCCTGGTCTGCGACGCCCGTCCCGAACTGCCCGGCGCCGACCGCGTCTACGGCATGTACCTCAACACGCTGCCGTTCGCGTTCGAGGCGGGCCGTGCCGCGACCTGGCGGGAGCTGGTCACCCAGGTCTTCGCCGCCGAGATCGAGCTGTGGCCGCACCGCCGCTACCCCATGCCGGCCGTGCAGCGGCTGGCCGGCAGCGGTCAGCTGCTGCACGTCTACTTCAACTACCAGGACTTCCACCAGGTCGACACCGAGCGGGTCGACCACGAGGCCGCGATCGACGACAGCCCCACCGAGTTCCCGCTGACCGTCTCCAGCCGGGGCGGCCATGTCATCGTCACGGCGAACGGCCGGGTGGTGTCGCAGGTGAACGCGGAGCGGATCGCCGCGATGTACCGGCTGGTACTGGAGGCGATGGCCGCCGACTTCGACGGCGACGCGCAGGCGGTCTACCTGCCGCTCGGTGAGCGGGAGGTGGTGCTGCGGCGGTGGAACACCGCGGACACCGACGAACCGGCCCGACTCGTACCGGAGTTGTTCGCCGGGCAGGCCGCTCGGGTGCCGGACGCGGTGGCGGTCACCTCGGGTGGCGTGTCGCTGACGTACGCCGAACTCGACGAAAGATCCGCCCGGTTGGCAGGGGCTTTGGCCTCCGCTGGTGTGGGTGCGGGTGACGTCGTCGCCGTCCTGCTGGAGCGAGGCGTCGATCTCCTCGTCGCCCTGCTCGCCGTGCAGCGCACCGGCGCCGCGTACCTCCCCCTGGACGCCACACATCCCGCCGGACGTCTGACCGGGATCATCGAGGATGCCGCACCCGCCGTGCTGCTCACGCAGGAGGCACTGCGCGAGACGGCGAACGGGATTCACCAGGGCACGCGTGTGCTGGTGGAGGAGGGGGCTTCGGCCGAGGCGCTGGCGCCCCGGCCCGTCGACCCGGCGGCGGTGGCGTACGTGCTCTACACCTCCGGCTCCACCGGCCGACCCAAGGGCGTCCAGATCAGCCACGGGGCGCTGGGCAATCTCCTGACCGGCATCCGACGCGTACTCGGACGGTCGGAGACGGCGGAGTCGTGGCTGGCGTCCACCTCCGTGTCGTTCGACATCTCCGGTCTTGAGCTGTACCTGCCGCTGATCGGAGGCCACCGCGTCGTCATCGCCGGGTCGGGGCAGGACCTGACCGACCTCATCGAGACCGAGCACGTCACCCACGTCCAGGCCACCCCCTCCGGATGGAAGCTCCTGCTGGAATCCGGGTTCCGCACCGCCTCCGTCACGGCACTCGTGGGTGGCGAGGCGCTTCCCCTGGAACTCGCCCGTGAGTTGCGGTCCCGTGTGGCGCGGCTCGTCAACGTGTACGGCCCCACCGAGACGACGATCTGGTCCACCACCTGGGAAGTCCCCGCCGATCCGACACACGTGTCCATCGGTGCGCCCATCGACAACACCCAGCTGTACATCGTCGACACCCACATGGAGCCGGTACCGGTCGGTGTGGTCGGCGAACTGTGCATCGCCGGAGACGGCGTCGCCCAGGGCTACCTCGGCCGCCCCGGGTTGACCGCGGAACGCTTCGTCCCCGACCCCTTCGGCCCCGCCGGCACCCGCCTCTACAAGACCGGCGACCTCGCCCGCCGCATGCCCGACGGAACCCTCGAATTCCTCGGCCGCACCGACCACCAGGTCAAGATCCGCGGCTACCGCATCGAACTCGGCGAAATCGAATCCCGGCTCCTCACCCACCCCGCCGTCAAGGACGCCGCCGTCACCGCCCGCACCGAAGAAACAGGCGACACCTGGCTCGTCGGCTACCTCATCCCCAACAACGCCGTGGGCCAAGGCGAATTGCGGGCGTACCTGCGTGAGGAACTGCCCGACTACATGGTCCCCGGCGCCTTCGTCGAACTCGACACCTGGCCCCTGAACACCGCCGGCAAACTCGACCGCAAGGCCCTGCCCGCGCCCGACGTCGTGCCCCAGGCCGAGTACGTCGCACCCCGCACCGAAGCAGAGAAGAAGATCGCCGACGCCTGGGAGACGGCTCTCGGGTTGGAGCGGGTCAGTGTCGAGGACAGCTTCTTCGATCTCGGCGGCGACTCGATCCGGGCCATCGTCCTCGTCGGCGCGATCCGCTCCGCCGGCTTCCAGGTCGCCGTCCAGGACATCTTCGAACACCGCACCATCGCCGAACTCGCCCACCACCTCGACGCACACGACAACCCCGCCGAAACCGACCACTACGTCCAGCCCTTCGAACTGATCGACGACCAGGACCGGAACCTGCTCCCCGCAGACGTCACCGACGCCTACCCCGTCTCCCAGGTCCAGCTCGGCATGCTCGTCGAAATGTCCCTCGGCACCGAACGCGCCGCCTACCACAACGTCGACGCCTTCCGCATCCGCGACAACCAACCCCTCGACCCCACCGCACTCCAACACGCCACCGACGAACTCCTCACCCGCCACGAAATCCTCCGCACCGGCTTCGACCTGACCGGCTACTCGGTACCGCTGCAACTCGTCCACGCGACGGCGGACTTGCGGGTCGTCGTCGGCGCTCCGGACAACGGTGAGTGCGAGAACGAGCAGCGCGCCACGCCGTTCGACCCCGCGGTCCCGCCGCTGATCCGGGTCAACGCCCTGGCGAGTGCCGACGAGAACGAGTGGCAGCTCGTCTTCACCCACGCGCATCCGATCCTGGAGGGCTGGAGCTACCACGCCCTGCTCACCGAGCTGCTGGACCTGTACCGCGCCTTCCGGGACGGCCGGGGCCTCGCGCCGGCGGCGAGCGGTGGCAGCCGCTTCGCCGACTTCATCGCGGCCGAACAGGCATCCGTCGCCGGGGAGTCGGACAAGTCCTACTGGCAGCGCGTCGTCGGTGATCACACCACGCTGACCGTGCCGGCCGGCTGGGGTGACGACTCGGTCGCCACCGGCACCGCCCACCGCTTCCCGATCGAGCTGCGGGACCTGGACGAGCGGCTGCGGGCGCTCGCCGGTCGGGCCCGGGTGTCGATGAAGAGCGTCCTGCTGGCGGCGCACCTGAAGGTGCTGAGCCAGCTGACGAGCGAGACCGCGTTCCACACCGGTCTGGTCTGCGACACACGTCCGGAGCTGCGGGGCGCCGACCGCGTCTACGGTCTGCACCTCAACACGATCCCGTTCCCCTTCGAGTCGGGGCGGGCCGCCACCTGGCGGGAGCTGGTGAGCCAGGTCTTCGAGCAGGAGACCGAGCTGTGGCCGCACCGCCGCTACCCGCTGCCCGCCATCCAGCGCGACTCGGGTGGCAGCCGGTTGCTGGACGTCTACTTCAACTACCAGGACTTCAGCAAGGTCGACGGCGAAGAGGTCGACGAACTCGGCGACATCGACGAGGTGCCGACCGAGTTCCCGCTGATGGTCGCCACCCGTGGCAGCTACATCGTCCTGACCGCCGACGGCCGTCTGGTGTCGCGGGCGAACGCGGAGCGGATCGCCGCGATGTACCGGCTGGTGCTGGAGGCGATGGCCGCCGACTTCGACGGCGACGCGCAGGCGGTCTACCTGCCGCTCGGTGAGCGGGAGGTGGTCCTGCGGCGGTGGAACACCGCCGACACCGACGAACAGGCTCGTGCTGTACCGGAGTTGTTCGCCGGACAGGCCGCTCGGGTGCCGGACGCGGTGGCGGTCACCTCGGGTGGCGTGTCCCTTACGTACGCCGAACTGGACGACCGCTCCGCGCGGTTGGCAGGGGCTTTGGCCTCCGCTGGCGTGGGTGCGGGTGATGTCGTCGCCGTTCTGCTGGAGCGCAGTGTCGATCTCCTCGTCGCCCTGCTCGCCGTGCAGCGCACCGGCGCCGCGTACCTCCCCCTGGACGCCACACATCCCGCCGGTCGCCTGACCGGGATCATCGAGGACGCCGCACCCGCCGTCCTGCTCACCCAGAAGTCCCTGCACGAGACGGCTGCACAGATCCACCACGGAACCCGCGTCCTGGTGGACGAGGGCGCGGCGGCCGAACCGCTGACCCCCCGTTCCGTCGACCCGGCGGCCGTGGCGTACGTCCTCTACACCTCCGGCTCCACCGGCCGACCCAAGGGCGTCCAGATCAGCCACGGGGCCCTCGGCAACCTCCTCACCGGCATCCGACGCGTACTCGGACGGTCGGAGACGGCGGAGTCGTGGCTGGCGTCCACCTCCGTGTCCTTCGACATCTCCGGTCTTGAGCTGTACCTGCCGCTGATCGGAGGCCACCGCGTGGTCATCGCCGGGTCGGGGCAGGACCTGGTCGATCTCATCGAGACCGAGCGGGTCACCCATGTCCAGGCCACCCCCTCCGGATGGAAGCTCCTGCTGGAATCCGGGTTCCGCACCACCTCCGTCACGGCACTCGTGGGTGGCGAAGCGCTTCCCCTGGAACTCGCCCGTGAGTTGCGGTCCCGTGTGGCGCGGCTCGTCAACGTCTACGGCCCGACCGAGACGACCATCTGGTCCACCACCTGGGAGGTTCCCGCCGATCCGACGCACGTGTCCATCGGTGCGCCCATCGACAACACCCAGCTGTACATCGTCGACACCCACATGGAACCCGTCCCCGTCGGTGTGGCCGGCGAACTGTGCATCGCCGGAGACGGTGTCGCCCAGGGCTACCTCGGCCGCCCCGGGTTGACCGCGGAACGCTTCGTCCCCGACCCCTTCGGCCCCGCCGGCACCCGCCTCTACAAAACCGGCGACCTCGCCCGCCGCATGCCCGACGGAACCCTCGAATTCCTCGGCCGCACCGACCACCAGGTCAAGATCCGCGGCTACCGCATCGAACTCGGCGAAATCGAATCCCGGCTCCTCACCCACCCCGCCGTCAAGGACGCCGCCGTCACCGCACGCACCGAAGAAACAGGCGACACCTGGCTCGTCGGCTACCTCATCCCCAACAACGCCGTGGACCAAGGCGAATTGCGGGCGTACCTGCGTGAGGAACTGCCCGACTACATGGTCCCCGGCGCCTTCGTCGAACTCGACACCTGGCCCCTGAACACCGCCGGCAAACTCGACCGCAAGGCCCTCCCCACTCCCGAGCGGGGCGAGGAGAGGCCATATATAGCCCCGCGCACAAATGACGAGGCGAGGATCGCTGGTGCCTGGGAGACGGCTCTCGGGCTGGAGCGAGTCGGTGTCGAGGACAGCTTCTTCGACCTCGGTGGCGACTCGATCCGCGCGGTGTCGCTCGTCGGTGCGCTCAAGGCGATCGGCTACAGCCTGACCGTTCGGACGATCTTCACGTACCAGACCGTCGCGGAGTTGGCCCGCCATCTCGCGGCTCAAGCACCTCAGGAGGAGAGCGTGTCACCGTCGGAGAAGGACTCCCGTACGGCAACCGCCGACGCGGCGGAGGCGCTCACCGGGGCGCTCCGTGCGGCTGGTATCGACCTCGCGTCGGGTGGCCTTTCCGAGAACACGTCGGTGGCCGACCTGCTCGCGCTGCTCCAGCAGAAGCAGGCCGAGCCCGAAGCCGCCCCCGAGGCCGCCGGCCCGAAGGAGGCGGGGACCGCCCCTTTCGCCCTGGTCCCCGCTGAGGACCGCGATCGAATACCCGAGGGACTGGCGGACGCCTATCCGCTCTCGCAGGTCCAGACGGGCATGGCCGTCGAGGTGCTCCTCGAGAACGCGGGTGACGACTACCACCGCGTCACGTCGTTCCGCGTCCGGGACGGGCACGCGTTCTCCCGCGAGGCGCTGGAGGCGGCGGCCCGCACGGTCGTCGCCCGGCACGAGATCCTGCGGACGTCCCTCGCCCTGACCGGTTTCTCCGTGCCCATGCAGCTGGTGCACGGGGACGCCGAAGTGCCTGTCGCCGTCGAGGACTTCACCGCTCTGGACGAGACGGCCACGCGGGACGCCGTGCGCGCGTTCGTCAAGCGTGAGGAGGACACCGCGTTCGACCTGGGCGCGGCACCGCTGCTGCGGGTTGCGGGCCTGGTCGAGAGTGCCGACTGCTGGTCGCTCGCGCTGACCCACAGCCACATCATCCTGGAGGGGTGGAGCCACCACTCGCTGCTGATGGAGCTCCTGGACGTCTACCGCGCGGTGCGCGACGGCCGGGACCCGGACGCGGGCCGGGAGGCCACCGGGGTCCGGTTCGCCGACTTCATCGCGGGCGAGCTGGAGTCCCTGGAGGACGACGGCGACCGTGCGTACTGGCAGCGGATCGTCGCCGAGCACCCCGCCGTCGCCCTTCCGGCGGGCTGGGGCGAGGAGTCCGCGGCGGACTCCTTCCGGCTGCCGGTCGCGTACGGCGACCTGGACGACGGTCTGCGGGCGCTCGCCGAGCGGGCCCGCGTGTCCATGAAGAGCGTGCTCCTGGCCGCCCACCTGAAGGTGATGAGCCAGCTCACCGAGGAGGAGTCCTTCTCGGCCGGCCTGGTCTTCGACGCCCGTCCCGAACTCCTGGGCGCGGAGAAGGTGCTGGGCATGCACCTCAACACGGTGCCGTTCGCGCACCGGCGCGGCGCGCCCACCTGGACGCGGCTGGTGCGCCAGGTCTTCGAGCAGGAGATGGACCTGTGGGAGCACCGCCGCTACCCGCTGCCGTCCATCCAGCGGCTGACCGAGGCCGGTCGGCCCGCCGTCGAGATGTTGTTCACCTACCAGAACTACCACCAGGTCGACACCGGCCTGATCGAGGTCGGCGCGGAACAGGGCGACACCACGTCCCAGTTCCCGCTCGCCGTCACCACGCTGGCCGGTCACCTGATGCTGACTGCCGACGGCACCGCCCTCTCGCGGGTGAACGCGGAGCGGATGGCCGCGATGTACCGGCTGGTGCTGGAGGCGATGGCCGCCGACCCGGACGGCGACGCGCTGGCGACCCGTCTCCCCGACGAGGAGCAGGTGCACGTCGTCACCCGCTGGAACGACACCGCGACGGACGAACCGGCCCGGCCCGTACCGGAGTTGTTCGCCGGGCAGGCCGCTCGGGTGCCGGACGCGGTGGCGGTCACGTCGGGTGGCGTGTCGCTGACGTACGCCGAACTCGACGACCGCTCCGCGCGGTTGGCCGGGACCCTGGCCGCAGCGGGTGTGGGTGCGGGTGACGTCGTCGCCGTGCTGCTGGAGCGCAGTGTCGATCTCCTCGTCGCCCTGCTCGCCGTGCAGCGCACCGGCGCCGCCTACCTCCCCCTGGACGCCGCGCACCCCGCCGGACGTCTGACCGGGATCATCGAGGACGCCGCACCCGCCGTCCTGCTCACCCAGAAGTCCCTGCACGAGACGGCTGCACAGATCCACCACGGCACGCATGTCCTGGTGGAGGAGGGGGCTTCGGCCGAGGCGCTGGCGCCCCGGCCCGTCGACCCGGCGGCGGTGGCGTACGTGCTCTACACCTCCGGCTCCACCGGCCGACCCAAGGGCGTCCAGATCAGCCACGCGGCCCTCGGCAACCTTCTGACCGGCATCCGACGCGTGCTCGGCGCACCCACCGGTTCCGAAACCTGGCTCGCCTCGACCTCCGTGTCCTTCGACATCTCCGGTCTTGAGCTGTACCTGCCGCTGGTCGGAGGCCACCGGGTCGTCATCGCCGAGTCCGGCCAGGACCTGACCGACCTCATCGAGACCGAGCGCGTCACCCACGTCCAGGCCACCCCCTCCGGATGGAAGCTCCTGCTGGAATCCGGGTTCCGCACCACCTCCGTCACAGCCCTCATCGGCGGCGAGGCCCTTCCGGTCGAGCTGGCCCAGACGCTGCGCTCACGCGTGACGCGCCTGGTGAACGTCTACGGCCCCACCGAGACGACGATCTGGTCCACCACCTGGGAAGTCCCCGCCGATCCGACGCACGTGTCCATCGGTGCGCCCATCGACAACACCCAGCTGTACATCGTCGACACCCACATGGAACCCGTCCCCGTCGGCGTCGTCGGCGAACTGTGCATCGCCGGAGACGGCGTCGCCCAGAGCTACCTCGGCCGCCCCGGGTTGACCGCCGAACGCTTCGTCCCCGACCCCTTCGGCCCCGCCGGCACCCGCCTCTACAAAACCGGCGACCTCGCCCGCCGCATGCCCGACGGAACCCTCGAATTCCTCGGCCGCACCGACCACCAGGTCAAAATCCGCGGCTACCGCATCGAACTCGGCGAAATCGAATCCCGGCTCCTCACCCACCCCGCCGTCAAGGACGCCGCCGTCACCGCCCGCACCGAAGAAACAGGCGACACCTGGCTCGTCGGCTACCTCATCCCCAACGGCACGGTCGATCACCACGAACTCCGCACCCACCTGCGCGAAACCCTCCCCGACTACATGGTCCCCGGCGCCTTCGTCGAACTCGACACCTGGCCCCTGAACACCGCCGGCAAACTCGACCGCAAGGCCCTCCCCACTCCCGACGTCGTGCCCCAGGCCGAGTACGTCGCACCCCGCACCGAAGCAGAGAAGAAGATCGCCGACGCCTGGGCAGCCGCGCTCGGACTCGAACGTGTGAGCGTCCAGGACAGCTTCTTCGACCTCGGCGGCGACTCCATCCGGGCCATCGTCCTCGTCGGCGCCATCCGCTCCGCCGGCTTCCAGGTCGCCGTCCAGGACATCTTCGAACACCGCACCATCGCCGAACTCGCCCACCACCTCGACGCACACGACAACCCCGCCGAAACCGACCACTACGTCCAGCCCTTCGAACTGATCGACGACCAGGACCGGAACCTGCTCCCCGCAGACGTCACCGACGCCTACCCCGTCTCCCAGGTCCAGCTCGGCATGCTCGTCGAAATGTCCCTCGGCACCGAACGCGCCGCCTACCACAACGTCGACGCCTTCCGCATCCGCGACAACCAACCCCTCGACCCCACCGCACTCCAACACGCCACCGACGAACTCCTCACCCGCCACGAAATCCTCCGCACCGGCTTCGACCTGACGGGGTACTCCCGGCCGCTCCAGCTGGTGCACGGCGCCGTGACGCATCCGGTGACGGTCACGGACCTCAGCGCTCTGGACGGGGACGCGTTCGCCGCCGCGCTGCGTGCGGTGAACGAGGAGCAGAGCGCGACGCCGTTCGACCTGGCCCGGCCGCCGCTGCTCAGGGCGCGTGCGGTGCTCCAGGACGACGAGTCGTGGTGGCTGGTGCTCACCCACGCGCATCCGATCCTGGAGGGCTGGAGCTACCACTCGGTGATGGCCGAACTGGTCGAGCTGTACCACCAGTTCGCGCAGCACGGCGAGTTCGAGCCCGCGCGGCCCACGCCGAGCCGGTACGCGGACTTCGTCGCCGCGGAGCTGGCCTCCCTGGACGACGCGCAGGACCAGGCGTACTGGCAGGCGATGGTCACCGACCACGCCGGCTTCGAACTGCCGTCGCCGTGGGGCGATCCGCGGGGGGCCGACGCGGAGTCGTACGAGACGTACCAGGTGCACGTCCCGATGCACGACCTGGAGCCGCGACTGCGGGAGTTGGCGACCGCGGCCGGTGCCTCGCCGAAGAGCGTCGTCCTCGCCGCGCACCTGAAGGTGCTCGCGCAGCTCACGGAGGAGGAGTCGTTCTTCGCCGGGCTCGCCTTCGACGCGCGGCCCGAACTCCCGGGCGCCGACCGGGTCGTGGGCATGCACCTGAACACCGTGCCGTTCCCGTACGACCGTACGGCCGGGACCTGGCGGGAGCTGGTGAGCCAGGTCTTCCGGCAGGAGGCGGAGCTGTGGGCGCACCGCCGGTACCCGCTGCCCGCGATCCAGCGGACGGCGGGCGGCAACCGGCTGCTGTCCACGGTCTTCAACTACCTCGACTTCCACCAGGTGGACACCGCGGTGGTGGACGAGGAGGCGAGCGTCGGCATCGGCTCGACGGAGTTCCCGCTGGCCGTGGTGGCCCGCGGTGGCTATCTCGGGCTGCGCACGGACACCCGTCACCTCGGCCGGGAGCAGGCGGCCCGGCTCGCCGAGATGTACCGGATGGTGCTGGAGGCCATGGCGGCCGATCCGGACGGCGACGCCCGGGGCACCTTCCTGCCGGCGTCGGACCGGGCGGTGGCGCCCGTCGAGGCGGGCGCGTCCGGGCCGGTCACGGACACCCTGCACGGGCTGTTCGCGCGGCAGGCCGCGCTCCGGCCCGACGCGGGCGCGGTGACCGCGGGCGGCGAGACGCTGAGCTACGCGCGGCTGGAGGCCCGTGCCAACCGCATCGCGCACCGGCTGCGTGAACTCGGCGTCGGCGCCGAGTCGGTGGTGGGGCTGTGCCTGGGCCGCGGCGCGGGGCTCGTGCCGTCGCTGCTGGGCGTGCTGAAGGCCGGTGCGGCCTATCTGCCGCTCGACCCGGCGCAGCCGGCCGCCCGGCTGGCCACCATGGTGGAGGACCTCGGGCCGAAGGTGGTCATCACGGAGGCCGAGCACCTCGCGGTCGCCGAGTCCGCGCACGGCGGTGCGCTGATCGTGCTGGACGGCGCGGACGAGCGGTCGCTCGACGCCCTCCCCGACACCGCCGTGGAGCAGGTCACGGACCCGGGGCAGCTGGCGTACGTGATCTACACGTCGGGGTCCACCGGTGTCCCGAAGGGCATCGGGGTGAGCCACGCCAATGTGCTGCGGCTGATGCGGGCCACCGCGGAGCGGTTCCCGCTGGACGAGCGGCATGTGTGGCCGCTGGTGCACAGCTTCGCCTTCGACGTCTCGGTGTTCGAGCTGTGGGCGGCGCTGCTGCACGGCAGCCGGCTGGTGGTGGTCGACGCGGACACCGCCCGGGACCCGGACGCCCTGCTGGACCTGGCGGTCGCGGAGCGGTTCACGGTGCTGTTGAACAGCCCGTCGGCGTTCCGCGGCGTCTGTGCCGCCGCCGAAGGGGGCGACGAACGGCTCGCGCGGGTGCCGCTGCGGGCGATGTTCTTCGGTGGCGAGAAGCACACGGGTGCCGCGCTCGCCCCCTGGATCGACCGGTTCGGGCTCGACGAGCCGCAGCTCGTGGAGTTGTACGGGCCGACCGAGGCGACCGTGCAGGTGACCCACCACCGCATCACCGAGACCGATCTGAGCGCTCCGGCGATCCCGCTCGGGCTGCCGTTGCCGGGTACCCGGGTGCACGTCCTGGACCGGGAGGGGCACCTGGTGCCGGCCGGTGTGCCGGGCGAGCTGTACATCGGCGGGCCGCAGGTCAGCCGGGGTTATCTCAACCGGCCCGCGCTGACCGCCGAGCGGTTCCTGCCGGACCCGTTCGGCACGCCCGGCGCCCGCCTGTACCGGACCGGTGACATGGGCCGGATGCTGGCCGACGGGGGCATCGAGTTCCTGGGCCGGGTCGACGACCAGGTGAAGATCCGCGGTTACCGGGTCGAGCTGGGCGAGATCCAGGCCGTGCTGAACGCGCACCCGGCGATCCTCCAGGCGGCGGTGGTGACCGACTCCACCGCTCCGGGCGACCCGCGGATCGCCGCGTACGCCGTGCCCGCGGAGGAGGCCCTGCCGGCACCGGCCGAGCTGGCCGCGTACTGCCGTGCCCGGCTGCCGGAGTACATGGTCCCGGCGGCGTTCACGCAACTGGCGCGGATTCCGCTGATCTCGAACACCAAGGTGGACCGCAAGGCGCTGCCCGCGCCTGACTGGTCCGCGCTCGCGGGACGGCAGGAGCACGTCGCGCCGCGGACGGACCGGGAGCGGCGTGTCGCCGAGGTGTGGGCCGAGGTGCTGGGACTGGACGCGCCCGGCGTCGAGGACAGCTTCTTCGAGGTGGGCGGCGACTCGATCCGTGCGGTCGCCCTGGTGGGCGCGCTGCGCACGGCCGGGTTCGCCGTGACCGTGCGGGACGTCTTCGACGCCCGGACGATCGCCGGGCTGGCCGCGCTGGACACCTCGGACCGGGACGGCGACACCGCCTTCGTGGGCGTGCGGCCGTTCGCGCTGGTCGGCGAGGCGGACCGGGCGGTGCTGCCCACCGGTCTGGCCGACGCCTACCCGGTCTCCCAGGCGCAGCTCGGCATCCTGGTGGAGCAGCTGGCCGACGCCGAGGCGCTGAAGTACGTCAACGTCAGCGCGTTCCGGGTGCTCGACGAGCGGCCGCCGGTCCTCGACGCGCTGCGGGCCGCGGTGACCGAACTGGCCGCGCGGCACGAGGTGCTGCGCACCTCCTTCGCGCTCACCGGTTTCTCGCAGCCGCTTCAGCTGGTGCACCGCGAGGCCGGGCTGACGGTCGCCGAGCGCGATCTGCGCGGCCTCGACGAGTCCGCCCGCGCGGCGGCCGTGGCGGACTTCGTCGCCGTGGAGCGGTCCACCCCGTTCCCCGCCGACGCCCGCTCGCTGCTGCGGGTCACGGTGCTGCCGGAGGACGAGCGTGCGTGGTGGCTCGGGCTCACCCAGAGCCATGCGATCACGGAGGGCTGGAGCCACCACTCGATGGTGGCCGAACTGCTCGACCTGTACCGCTCGTTCCGGGACACCGGCGGGCCCGGCGAGTGGAGCGCGCCCGGTGTGCGCTACGCCGACTTCGTGGCCGGTGAGCTCCAGTCGCTGGCCGGCGGGGAGGACCGTGCGCACTGGCTGGCGGTCACCGACGGCTATGAGCCGTTCGAGCTGCCCGCGGACCTCGGCGACGACACCGCCGAGCCCGAGACGTTCACCGTGCGGGTGCCGTTCGCGGACGTCGAGGCCGGGCTGCGGGACCTGGCGGGCGAGGCGCGGGCGTCGATGAAGGCCGTACTGCACGCCGCCCATCTGGCGGTGCTCGCCCGGCTCACCGGGCAGGAGCGGTTCAGCGCCGGACTGGCCACCGACGCCCGGCCCGAGGCCGTGGGCGCCGAACGGGTGCTCGGCATGCACCTCAACACCGTGCCGTTCGCCTTCGACCGCGGCGCCCGCAGCTGGCGGGAGCTGGTGGCGCAGGTGTACCGGCGCGAGGCTGCCGACTGGCCGCACCGCCGCTATCCGCTGCCCGCGATGCAGCGGGACGCGGACGGGCGCCGCCTGGTGGACGTCACGTTCAACTACCAGGACTACCGGCACCTGGACGGTGGGGAGATCGACGCGGGGGCGAGCGACGGAGCCGCCGCCACCGAGTTCGCGCTGATCGTCACCACCACCGGCGGCCGGCTGAGCCTGACCACGCACACCGGGGTGCTCGGCCGCGCCGAGGCCGAGCGGATCGCCTCGATGTACCGGGCGACGGTCCTGGCGATGGCCGCCGACGCCGACGGCGAGGCCGTCGCGCCGCTGCCGTCGGGCGAGGCGGAGCTGCTGCTCGAATGGGGCACCGGGCCCGCGGGCCGGGACACCGGCACCGTGGTCGGTCTCTTCGCCGAGCAGGCGGCGAGCCGGCCCGGACACCCGGCCGTCTCCTACGGGGACACGGTGCTGACCTACGCCGAACTGGACGCCCGCACCGACCGGTTGGCGGCGCGGCTGCGGCAGGCCGGGGCGGTGCCCGGGGCGGTCGTCGCGGTCGGCATGGACCGCTCCGCGGTGCTGCCGGTGGCGCTGCTCGCGGTGCTGAAGACGGGCGCCGCCTATCTGCCGGTGGACCCGGCCTATCCGGACGAGCGCAAGGAGTTCATGCTGCGCGACTCGGGCGCCGGCCTGCTGGTCACCGACGGGCGCGCGGACGTGGCGCCGGAGGGCTGGGGCGGGACGGTCGTCCCGGCCGACGCGGACACCGACGTGCCTGCGCACGGCTTCGCGCCGGTCCACCCGGACCAGCTGGCCTACGTGATGTACACCTCCGGCTCCACGGGCACCCCCAAGGGCACGATGATCACCCACCGGGGTGTGGTGCGGACGGTCACCGAGGACGCGAGCCTCCAGGTGGGGCCGGACGACGTGGTCGCCCACGCCTCCAGCGTGTCCTTCGACGCGGCCACGGCGGAGATCTGGAGCGCCCTGCTCAACGGGGCGCGGCTGGAGATCCTGGACCGGGACACCGTCCTGGAGACCGAGGCCCTGGCGGCGGCCGTCGAGGAGCGCGGCATCACCACGCTGTTCCTGACCACCTCGCTCTTCAACCACGTGGCCCGGACGGTGCCCGGGACGCTGGGCCGGCTGCGCACGGTCGGCTTCGGCGGCGAGGCCGGCGATGTCACCACCGTCCGCGAGCTGCTGCGGGCCGGGGCGCCGGAGCGCCTGGTGAACATGTACGGCCCGACGGAGAACACCACCTTCTCGGCGGTCCAGGTGATCTCCGCGCTCGGTGAGCGGGCGGGTTCGGTGCCGATCGGCCGTCCGGTGCACGCCTCGACCGCGTACGTGGTCGACGCCGAGCTGCGGCTGGTGCCGCGGGGCGTGCCGGGTGAACTGTGCGTCGGCGGCGCGGGGACGGCTCGCGGGTACCACGGCCGGGGCGGGCTCACCGCCGAGCGGTTCGTGCCGAACCCGTTCGGGGCGCCCGGGGAGCGGATGTACCGCACGGGCGACCTGGTGCGCTGGCTGCCGGACGGCACCCTGGAGTTCCTCGGTCGCGCCGACCACCAGGTGAAGCTGCGCGGGCACCGGATCGAGCTGGGCGAGATCGAGACGGCCCTGCACGCTCATCCCGCGCTGGAGGCCGCCGCGGTGACCCTGCGTGAGGACGCTCCGGGTGACAAGCGGCTGGTCGCGTACACGGTCACCGCCCCGGGTGCGGCGCCCTCGCCCGCGGAGCTGCGCGAGCACCTGGTGAACCTGCTGCCGGAGTACATGGTCCCGGCCGCCTTCGTGGCCCTTCAGCGGCTGCCGCTGACCGCGCACGGCAAGCTCGACGTCCGGGCGCTGCCGGTGCCCGACGACGCCGCGTTCGCCGCCGTGCAGGAGTTCACGGCGCCGCGCACGGACGACGAACGGCGCATGGCGCGGGTGTGGCAGGAGGTCCTCGGACTCGACCGGGTCGGCGTGGAGGAGAGCTTCTTCAACCTCGGCGGCGACTCGATCCGGGCGGTCACCCTGGTCGGTGCGCTGCGCACCGCCGGCTTCCAGGTGACGGTCGGCGACGTGTTCGAGCAGCGGACGATCGCCCGGCTGGCCGCGGCCGGCGCCGGGCGGGCGGCGAACGAGCTGCGGTACGTCGAGCCGTTCGCGCTGATCGGGGCCGAGGACCGGGCGCTGCTGCCGGACACGGTCACCGACGCCTATCCGCTGTCGCAGTTGCAGACCGGCATGCTGGTGGAGCAGCTGAGCGCCACGGGCACCGGCACCTACCACCACACCACGTCGTTCGACATCAAGGACGGGCACCCGTTCGACGCCGACGCGCTGTACGAGGCGGCGCAGATCGTCACCGCCCGGCACGAGGCGCTGCGCACCGGTCTCGACCTGGACACGTACTCCGTGCCCATGCAGCTGGTGTACGCGCGGGCCGAGATGCCGGTGGCCGTGCACGACCTGACCGGGCTCGGCCCGGACGAGGTGGCCGCGCGGGTCGCCGAGATCAGCACGGCCGAGCAGGAGAACCCGTTCGACGTGACCCGGCCGACGCTGCTGCGGCTCGCCGCCGCCTTCGGCGATCACGGCTGGCGGCTGTTCATCAGCCTCAACCACACGATCATCGAGGGCTGGAGCCACTACAACATCTGGATGGAGGTGCTCACCGCCTACGGTGAGCTGCGCGCGGGCCGCCGGCCCGTGGACCCGGAGCGGCCCGAGGTCCGCTTCGCGGACTTCGTCGCGGGTGAACTGGAGTCGCTGGCCTCGGCGAAGGAGCGCGGCTACTGGAAGGACGTCGTCGGCCGGCACACCAGGTTCGCGCTGCCGGCGGCCTGGGGCGAGGAGCCGGAACCGGGCACCGAGCCGCGGACCTTCTCGGTCGAGGTGTCGCTGCACGACATCCAGGACCGGATCCGCGACGCGGCGCGGGCGGCCGACGTGCCGGTCAAGAGCGTGCTGCTGGCCGCGCACCTGAAGGTGCTGAGCCAGCTCACCGAGGAGGACGCCTTCCACAGCGGTCTGGTGTGCGACGCCCGTCCCGAGGCGCCCGGCGCCGAGCAGGTCATCGGTATGTACCTGACCACGCTGCCGATCGGCTTCCGGCGCGGTGCGCGGACCTGGCGGGAGCTGATCCGGCAGGTCTTCGCGACCGAGACGGCGCTGTGGCCCAACCGCCGCTTCCCGATGCCGGAGGTCCAGCGGGAGGCCGGCAACGGCCGTCTCATCGACGTCTTCTTCAACTACCTGGACTTCCGGCAGGTCGACACCGACCTCATGGACATGAGCAGCAGCGTCCGCGAGGGCGGCACCGAGTTCGACCTGGCCGTCACCACGATGGCCGGTGAGCTGGGGCTGCTGACCTCCACCCGGGTCATGACCCGCGCCGAGGCCGAGCGCCTCGGCGCCATGTACCGGGCGGTGCTGGACGCCGTCGTCGACGACCTCGACGGTGACGCGCGGGCGGTGTACCTGCCGGAGGGTGAGCGGGAACGGCTGCTGGGGGCGTGGTCCGGCGACGCCGGCACCGCCTTCGACGGCCGTCCCGTCCACCACCGGATCGCCGAGCGGGCGGCGGCGGCTCCCGACGCGGTCGCGGTGGTCGTCGGCGAACGCACGACGACGTACGGCGAACTGGACGCGGCGGCCAACCGGATGGCCCATCATCTGCTCGAACTCGGCGTGTGCCGGGGCGACTTCGTGGGTGTGCTCGCGGAGCGGGGCGTCGACCAGCTGGTCGCGGTGCTGGGCGCGCTCAAGGCCGGTGCGGCCTATCTGCCGCTCGACCCGGAGGCGCCCGCCGAACGGCTCGCCCACCAGCTCACCGACAGCGCGGCTCCGGTGCTCGTCACCCAGGAGCGGTGGCTGGACGGTCTGCCCGCGACCGGGGCCCGTGTGGTGTGCGCCGACCGTGACGCGGCGGCGATCGCGCGGCGGCCCGGCCACGCCCCGCACGCGCCCGTGACCGGGGACGACCTGGCGTACACCATCTACACCTCGGGCTCGACGGGCCGGCCCAAGGGCGTCCTGGTCACCCACCACGGGCTGGCCAACTACCTGGACTGGGCGCTCGGTCACTACGGCATGGACGGCGGGCACGGCGCCCCGATGTTCGGCTCGATCGCGTTCGACCTGGCCGTGCCCAGCTTCCTGCTGCCGCTGATCGCGGGCCGGGACGTGGTGGTCGTACCGGGCGACCGGGGCCAGGAGGCGCTGCCCGAACTGCTGCGTTCCGAGGGCGACTTCAGCATCGTGAAGATCACCCCGGCCCATCTCGACCTGGTCACCACCGAGGTCGGCGAGGCGGGCGGCATCGACTCGGTGCGCACCTTCGTGGTGGGCGGCGAGGAGATGAAGGCCGAGAGCGTCGCCGCCTGGCGGCGGGTCGCGCCGAACGCCCGGATCATCAACGAGTACGGGCCCACGGAGACCGTCGTCGGCTGTGTCGTGCACGACGCGACCGCCGCCGACGACCCCGCCCGCCCGGTGCCGATCGGCCGGCCCATCGCCAACACCCAGGTGTACGTGCTGGACGCCGCGATGGAGCCGGTCCCGGTCGGTACGGTCGGCGAGCTGTACCTCGGCGGTGCGGGCGTGGCCCGCGGCTACCTGGGGCGTCCCGCGCTGACCGCGGAGAAGTTCGTGCCGCACCCCTTCTCGGGAACGCCGGGCGGCCGGCTGTACCGGACCGGGGACCTGGCCAGGTTCCGTCCCGACGGCAGCCTGGAGTTCCTGGGCCGCGGCGACGGCCAGGTCAAGATCCGCGGCTACCGCGTGGAGCTGGGCGAGATCGAGGCGGCCCTGCTGCGCGCGCCCGGGGTCCAGGAGACGGTGGTCCTCGCCCGCGAGGACGCGCCCGGTGACCGCCGGCTGGTCGCCTACGTGGTGCCCGCGCCGGGCGCCGCACCCGCCCAGGCCGATCTGGTGGAGCACCTGCGCACCCTGCTGCCCGCCTACATGGTCCCGCAGGTCTTCCTCACCCTGGAGGCGCTGCCGCTGGCCGTGTCCGGCAAGGTCGACCGGGCGGCGCTGCCCGCCCCGGACCGGTCGGGCCCGGCCTCCGGGGTCCCCTACCGGGCGCCCCGCACCGACACCGAGCGCCTCCTTGCGGACGTCTGGTGCCAGGTGCTCGGCGTGGAACGGGTCGGCCTGGACGACAGCTTCTTCGGGCTCGGCGGCGACTCCATCCGGGTGCTCCCGGTGATCTCCGCGGCGCGCAAGGCGGGCCTGGTGCTGTCGCTGAGCACGCTGTACGAGAACGAGACGCTGGCCGAACTCGCCGCGGCGGTCGAACCGGCGCCCGCGCGGGCCGAACCGCCGGCCGATCCGGACGCGCTCGCCGAGGCACTGCGCATGGTGATGGCGCATCAGGACGCGCTCGGGCTACGGGTGGTGTCGGAGAAGTCCGCCGAACTGCCCTCTCCGGAGGCGGTGATGGCGGAGCACGCGGTGCCCGGCGTCGGGGTCGCGGTGATCCGGGACGGCGAGATCGCCGAGATCCGGTCCTACGGTGTCACGCGGGCCGGCGGCGACGAGCCGGTCACCCCGGAGACGCTCTTCCCGGCCGGGTCGATCAGCAAGCACGTCACCGCGCTCGGGGTGCTGCGGCTCGCCAAGGACGGCGTGATCGACCTCGACGAGGACGTCAACCGCTATCTGACGTCGTGGCAGGTGCCCGGCACGGACCCGGCCAACCCGGTCACCGCCGAGCGGCTGCTGCGCTTCACCGGCGCGGTGCACAACGCCACCGACAACCCGGACGACCACTACTACGCGCCGGGCGACGCGCTGCCGGCCCCGCTGGACGTGCTGCTCGGACGGGCCCCGGCCAAGACCCCGGCCGGCCGCCTGGACGGCGTCCCCGGCGAGGTGTTCCTGAAGAACAACATCAGCTACACCGCCTTGCAGCAGCTCATGGAGGACGTCACGGGCACGCCCTTCGGAAAGCTGATGCGCGAACTGGTCCTCGACCCACTGGGGATGACGCACAGCCACTACGTGCGCAGCGACCCGCGCGAACTCGGGCATCCGGTGGCGTACGGCCACGACGCGCCGGGCGTCCCGCACCCCGGGGGCTGGCAGGCGCACCCGGAGACCGCCGCGGCCGGGCTGTGGACCACGGCGGCCGACCTGGCCCGGGTCACCGTCGAGATCCGGCGGGCCCACCGCGGCCTGCCCTCGCCGGTGCTCACCCGTGAGCTGACCGAGCGGATGCTGACGATCGTCGAGCCGTGCCACTTCTACGGCATGGGCGTGTTCGTCGACGCCTCCGGCGGCGGGCTCGACTACGGCCACACCGGGCAGACCGCCGGCTACCGCGCCATGGCGCTGAGCCAGCTGGAGTCCGGCACCGGACTGGTGATGCTGGCGAACGCCGAGCACGCGCGGCCGGTACTGAAGTGGCTGATGGCGGCCGTGCGCGAACAGGACCGCTGGTCCGCCAAGGGCGAGCTGGCCCGCCTCTGGGAGGTCGGCCGGGTCAACCCCGACGCCCAGGACTGACCGCCTCGGGGCCGGCCCCGGCCGGGCCGGCCCCGCCTCCCCCGCCTCATCCCCACGACCCGCCAAGGACGTGACTCATGACCACCGCCGCCACCGCGCGCATGCTGCTGTCCATCGACGACCTCACCGACGAGGACCTGCGGTCCATCGTCACCCGCGGCGCCCACTTCGCCTCCGGCGCGGGCCGCGGCGAACAGCCGCTGGCCGGCTGGGTCGCCGGCATCTACTTCAAGAAGACCTCCACCCGCACCCGTACCGCGTTCTCCGCCGGGGCGCTGCGGCTCGGCGCGCAGATCCTCACGTACGGGCCGGACGACCTCCAGACCAACACCGGGGAGACCGTGGAGGACACCGGGCAGGTCATGGCCCGGATGCTGGACGTGCTGGTCGCCCGCACCGCCGGCCCCGACGAGGAGCTGTTCGGCCTGTCCGGCGGCGGCCGGCTGCCCGTGGTCAACGCCATGAGCGCGGCCGAGCACCCCACCCAGGGGCTGACCGACCTGACCACGCTCCAGCTGGCGTTCGGCCGGGTCGAGGGGCTGAGCCTGCTCTACGTCGGCGAGGGCAACAACACCGCCGCCGCCCTGGCCCTGGCCCTCACCCGCTTCCCCGGCACCAGCCTGGAGCTGCGCACCCCGCCCGGCTACGGCGTGGCGCGGCCGTTGCTCGACCGGGCCCGGGCGCAGGCGCGGCGGTACGGTTCCCGGATCTCCGAGGCACACCACATGGACGGCCTGCCCACCGGTGTCGACGCCGTCTACACCACTCGCTGGCAGACCACCGGCACCAGCAAGCCCGACCCCGACTGGCGCACCGTCTTCGCGCCGTTCCAGGTCACCCGGGCGCTGTGGGAGCAGTCGCCGAAGGCGCTGTTCCTGCACGATCTGCCGGCCCACCGGGGCGAGGAGGTCACCGCCGAGGTGCTGGACGGGCCGGCCGCCATCGCCTTCGACCAGGCGGAGAACAAGATGCACAGCGCGATGGCCGTGCTGGAGTGGATCCGGCACGGCGCCGTCGCCGACGCGACCGGCGGGACGGCGAGACTGTGACGACGGCACCCTCCGCGCAGCGGGCGACCGGACCGGAGTCCGCGCCCCTGGCCCCGCTGCGGCACAACCGCGACTTCGTCCTGCTGTGGGTGGGCGCCGCCGCCACCGCGCTCGGCACCCGGGTCAGCGGCATCGCGTATCCGCTGCTGGTCATCTGGACCACGGGGTCGGCGAGTTCGGCCGGCATGGTGGGGTTCGCCGCGCTGCTGCCCAATCTGCTGGTGCAGATGCACGCCGGGGCGCTGGTCGACCGGTTCGACCGGCGCCGCATGATGATCCTGTGCGACCTGGGCTCGCTGCTCGCCACGGGTGCCGTGGCCGCGGCCGTGGTCGCCGGTCATGTGTGGATCTGGCTGCTGATGGCGGCCACGTTCGTCCAGGGCAGTCTCGCGATCTTCTACCGGCTCGCGGAGCGGGCGGGCGTGCGGCACCTGGTGCCGGCCGCCCAGCTGCCGAAGGCGCTGTCCGCCAACGAGGCGCGCACCCAGGCCGCGGGCCTGTTCGGCCAGCCCGGGGGCAGCGTCCTGTACGCGGTCGGCCGCTCCGCGCCGTTCCTGCTGGCGACGGCCGCGCACGCCGTCTCGCTGTGCTCCCTGCTGATGATCCGGGGGAAGTTCCAGGACGAGCGCCGGCAGCCGCCCGGGAACCTCACCGAGGAGCTGCGCGAGGGGCTCGCCTGGACGTGGGGGCAGCGCTTCCTGCGCTGCGGCATGCTGCTGATCAGCGGTTCCAATCTGCTCTTCCAGGTCCTTTCACTGGCCCTGATCCTCATCATCAAGAACCACGGCAGCTCCGCGGCCCTCGTCGGTGTCATCACGGCGGTCAGCGGACTGGGCGGCATGTTCGGCGCGCTGACCGGGTCCTGGTGGATCCGCCGGGCGGGCCTGCGGACGCTGCTGATCGGGGGGTCGGTCGGCTGGGCGCTGCTGATGCCGCTGGTCGGCCTGACCGGCAACCCGCTGCTGCTCGGCGCGATCTTCCTCGGCGCCGCCCTGATCGGCAGCGTCACCAACGTGGCGGGCGGCATCTACCAGGTGGCCGTCACCCCGGACCGGCTCCAGGGCCGGGTCGGTGCGGCGATGGGGCTGATCGCCACGGGCGCCTCCTCGCTCGGCACGTTCGCCGGCGGTTTCGCCCTCCAGCGCTTCGGCACCACGACCACCGTGTTCGGTGTCGCGTCGCTGATGGGGCTGATCGCGCTGGCCTCCTTCCTGCTGCCCGCCGCCCCGCTGCCGAGCCGGCCGGGCCCCGCCGAGGAGGGCGGCACCGCCCCCGCCGACGCCGCCGACGCGGCGCCGCACGACGACTGACGCACGTACCGCCGCCACACGACACTGAGAAGGAAACGACGTGACCACCACCACCGGCGCGCCCCTGCTGGAGCTGACCGCCGCCGACACCGGGACGCCGGCCACCCCGGAGGGGCTGCTGTCCTTCCTCGCCGACGGCGCGCGCTTCGGTGACCTGCTGACCGAGCACAAGGCCGTCGTCTTCCGGGGGTTCGGACTGACCGCGGACACCGTCGACGCGGCTCTCGACCTGGTCCTGCCCAACCGGCTCGCCTACGTGCACGGCAACTCGCCGCGCACCAAGGTCGGGGACAACCTCTACACCTCGACCGAGTACCCGCAGCAGTTCACCATCTCCATGCACAACGAGCTGTCGTACGCGGAGCACTGGCCGCGCCGGCTCGCCTTCTTCTGCGAGCGGGCGGCCGAGACCGGTGGCGCCACCCCGGTGGTCGACGGCGCGGCCTGGCTGGCCGCCCTGGACCCGGAGGTCCGCGAGGCGTTCGCCGGCGGCGTCCGCTACACCCAGAACCTGCACGACGGTCTGGGCCTCGGCAAGAGCTGGCAGGACACCTTCGAGACCACCGACCGGCAGGCCGTCGAGGAGTACCTGGCGGGGACGAGCGCCGAGTGGGCGTGGCGGTCCGACGGCGGACTGCGGGTCAGCCTGGTGCGTCCGGCCACCGTCCGCCACCCGGTCACCGGCGCCGAGGTCTGGTTCAACCAGGCCGACCAGTGGCACCCGGCGGCCCTGGGCGACGAGGCCGCGGGCGCGCTCGCCCAGCTGCTGCCGCCGGAGGAGCTGCCGCAGTACGTCACCTTCGCCGACGGCAGCCCGATCCCCGACGCCCACGTCCTCCAGATCCGCGACCGCGGCCTGGAGACCGCCGTGGACGTCGACTGGAACACCGGCGACCTGCTGGTCATCGACAACGTGCTGGTCGGGCACGGCCGCCGGCCCTTCACCGGGAGCCGCCGGGTGCTCGTCGCCATGACCGACTGAGCGGCGCACCGCACCCGCCTTCGTACGGAGAACCCATGACCCTGCCCACCGAATCCCCCGCCGCCGCCTGTGCGGTGGACCCGGCGCGCTGGTTCAGGCGCCCGCCGCGCGGCTCGCACCCCCGGGTGCGGCTGGTGTGCTTCCCCCACGCCGGGGGCGCGGCCAGCCTGTTCCGCGACTGGTCGGAGGAACTGCCCGGCGGCATCGAGGTGCTGGCGGTCCGGCTGCCCGCCCGTCAGGACCGGTTCCGGGAGCCGCCCGTGGAGCGGATGGACGAGCTGGCCGACCTGATCACCGAGGCGCTGCGCCCGTACCTGGACCTGCCGTACGCGTTCTTCGGCCACAGCCTGGGCTCCGACGTCGCCTACGAGGTGGCCCGGCGGCTGGAGCGGCGGCACGGGCACGGCCCGCAGCGGCTCTTCGTCTCCGGCGCCGCGGCCCCGCACGTCGGCGAGCCGGTGGACATCGGCGACTACGACGACCCGGCCCTGATCGCCGAGATCCAGCGCCTCGGCGCGCCGGGCACCGAACTCCTGGACGAACCCGAGCTGGCGGCGCTGCTGCTGCCGTCCCTGCGGGCCGACTACCGGCTCAGCGCCGCCTACCGGCCCGCGCTCGCCGACCTGGACGTGCTGCGCGCGCCGATCACCGCGCTGATCGGGAACCACGACCCGCTGGTCCCCGTGGCGGAGGCGCTGACCTGGGCGCAGCTCACCAGCGGCGGGTTCAACCACCGGGTCTACCCCGGCGGTCACTTCTACCTGGAGCGGCACCGGCGCACCCTGCTGCGGCTGATCCAGGCCGTCCTCCTGCCGGCCTGAGGAGCACCCCATGCCCGTACCCGCCGATGCGGCGCCCCGGCCGGTTCACCCGGCACGGACCCAGGTGTGGTGGTGGGGGCTGCCCGAACGGGTGGACCCGGCGGACGCGGCCCTGCTGGGGCCGGCCGAGGAGGCGCGGCTGCGGCGGTTCGGCAGCGAGCGGGCCGCGGCCTCCTTCGCCCGTTCCAGGGCGGCCGCCCGGCGCGCGCTGGGCGCGCTGCTCGGGGTGCCGGCGGCCGAGGTGGTGCTGGGCCGGGCGGAGTGCCCCGGTTGCGGCGATCTCGGCCACGGCCCGCCGCGGCTCGTCCACCCGGCGGTGCCGCTGGCCGTCAGCCTGTCCCGCACGGCCGGCCGGGGGCTGCTCGCGGTGCGTGCCGGGACGCGGGTGGGCGTGGACGTGGAGGCGGTGCGTGCCGTGCGCGGCGAGGCGCTGGCCCGGACGGCGTTGACACCGGATGAGCGAGCGGCCGTGCTGCGGGTGCCGCCGGGGCCGGGGCGGGACCGGATGCTGCTGCGCGCCTGGACCCGCAAGGAGGCCGTGGTCAAGGCCGTCGGCACCGGCCTCACGGGCGCGCCGAACCGTCTGGAGACCCAGGTGGCGCGCCCCGGCCCGGTGGTGGTCGCGCACCGGCACGGGGCGGCGGACACCGTATGGTCGGTGGCCGACCTGGAGCTGGGCGAGGGCTACGTGGCAGCAGTGGCGACCGAGGGGACGGCCGGCGACCCGGCCGTCGACATCCATCCCCGCACACACCGAGACGAGGACCCGTCATGACCGTGCAGACCACCACCGCCGTACCGGCCCGCGACACGGACTGGGAGGAGTTCCTCGACGGGCTGTCCGCCGCCGTCGCGGCGGCCGACCCGGGCACCGCCTACGACTGGGAGGCCCGGGAGCGGATGCGGTTCTCGGCCTGGGTGCGTCATGTCTACGACGACCCGCGCGCCGTGGCCCTGTTCGCCCGCCCGGAGCCTCCCGCCGCCGCCGAGGCCCGCCGCCGGGAGGCGGCGGCCCTGGCCGGACGGCTCGACGCGGGCCGGGCGGTGGCCCGCCCGGTGCGGCCCGGCTGCGAGGTGTGGGCCGCCGCGGCCACGGCGGCGATGTGGGAGATCACCGGGGCGGCGCTGCGGGCCGATCGGCGGCCCCCGCGCGAGCACGTGGTCGCCGATGTGTGGACGGTCGTACGCACCCTGCTGCTGCCGGCCGTGGACCGCTTCACCCCGGTGTTCCGCCGGGCCCGCGGCTCGTGGTGAGGGCCGGCCGTCAGTGCCGCAGGATGCCGGTGTCCCGGCGGCGCTGGGCCGGCAGCAGGCTGGGGCGGCTCAGCTCGTACGCGAACAGCCGCACCAGCGTGTGGCAGCCGTAGATGGGACGGCCCTGCTGGTCCAGCCCGTTGATGGTCAGCAGGGAGCCGTCGACCAGTTCCTCCAGGCCGCGCTCGGCCTCGGCCTCGCCGGTCTCCAGGACGAACGCCATCTGCTGGGCGGTGCAGGACCCGTCGGGGAAACCGGCCAGGCCGCGCAGGGCCGCGCGGCCGGCGCGGGACAGCGACGGCAGGGAGCGGCCGAGTGCCTGGCGCACGCTCAGGTCGCCGAAGCGCAGTTCGTCGAGCCGGGTCCGCGGGTCGGCGAGGCGGGGCGCCAGCCGGGCCGGCGACCAGTGCGGGCGGGCCGCGAGCCGGGTGCCGGTGATGCGCAGCGCGAGCGGCAGCCCGGCGCAGTGCGCGAGCAGGGCGGCGGAGGCGTCCGGTTCGGCCGACAGGCGTTCGCGGCCCGCCGCGGAGGCGAGCAGGGCGCGCGACTCCTCGGCGTCCAGCGGACCGAGCCGGACGGTCTGGGCGCCGGGCACCTGGGTGAGGTGGGTACGGCAGGTGATGAGCACCGAGGCCGTCGACGTGCTCGGCAGCAGCGGCCGCACCTGGAGGTCGCCGACCGCGTCGTCCAGGACGACGAGCAGCCGCCGGCCGGCCGTGCGGGCGCGGTAGAGCCGGGTCAGCTCCTCCAGGTCGTCGTGGACGCCGGGGGCGTCGATGCGGGGTTCGCCGAGCGCCCGCAGCAGCCGGACCAGCGCGGCGCACGGGTCGCGGGGGGTGCCGTCAGGCTCCCGCAGCTCCACGTACAGCTGTCCGTCGGGGTGGTGTCCGGCGCTCAGGTGGGCGGCGTGCACCACGAGGGCCGTCTTGCCGACGCCCGCCATCCCGGTCACCAGGCAGCGGCGGGGCTGCCAGCCGGGGGTGTCGTGGGGTTCCAGGACGGCGCGCAGCACGGGCAGTTCGGCGGACCGCCCGGTGAAGTCCTCCACGTCGGGCGGCAGCATGGCGGGCGCGGAGGGGGCCTGGAACCGGTCCCGCAGGGCGATCAGGGGCGGGGACTCCAGTCCGATGCTGCCTTTCAGCACCGCCTGGTAGGTGGCGTCGAGGGCGGCGCCGGGGTCCACGCCGAGCTGGTCGGCGAGCACCTTGCGCGCGTCGTGGTAGACGTGCAGGGCGTCGGCCTGCCGGCCGCACCGGTAGAGCGCGGTCATCAGCTGGGCCCGCAGCTGCTCGCGGACCGGGAACCCGGCCACCAGACCGGTGAGTTCGGCGAGCACCTCCTCGTGCCGGCCGAGCGCCAGGTCCGCCTCGATCCGGCCTTCCAGGGCGAGGGTGCGCGCCTCCTCCAGCTGCGGCAGCTCCGTCTCGCGCAGATGGTGCGTGGCGTTGCTGAGCGCGGGCCCCTGCCACAGGGCGAGGGCCCGGTCGAGCAGGGCGGCCGCCTCCCGGTACCGGCCCTCGCCGAGCGCGGCGCGGCCCTCCTGCTCCAGCCGTTCGAACTCCAGCAGGTCGATCCAGCTGTCGCGGGTGGCCAGCACATAGCCGGGCGGGCGCCGGACGATCTCGATCTCGTCGCCGAGCCGTTTGCGCAGCCGGGACATGTAGGTGTAGATCTGCGCGCCGGCCGTGGCGGGCGGGTCCCACCCCCACAGCAGCGAGGTGAGCCGCTGGTCGGAGACGACCCGGCCGCGGGCGAGGAGCAGCGCGGCGAGCACGGTGTACACCTTCGACCCGGAGAGTGGGACCCGGGTGTCGCCGGCTCTCGCCTCGATCGGTCCGAGAACTCGGAACTCCATGTCTGTCCCCCGTTCGTTGGTCAGTGCGCGGTGGCACTGGCTGCGGCCGACGGTAGGAGGGGACGCTTTCGGCCGATTATCGCTTCGATTTCACACCTATCCCGGCCATTCGACCGGAACCCGCCGTCCCGCATAGAAGCATCAGAGATCGGCCAGGCAGTCTGGCGGCGGTAGCCCTGTACACGCGAGAGGACCAGCCCCCATGCGGATCGACACCAGCGGTGCCTTGCCGCGCGACGGCGAGCGAAGCCGGACGCCCGCCCTGACCATGACCGGCGTCACCAAGGTGTACGGGAAGGACGGCACCCAGGTCCGCGCGCTCGACGGTGTCTCGGTCGAGATCCCGCGGGGCTCCTTCACCGCGGTGATGGGCCCCTCCGGCTCGGGCAAGTCCACGTTCCTGCACTGCGCCGCGGGGCTGGACCGCCCGACGTCCGGCTCCGCAAGCGTGGGCGGGGTCGAGCTGACCCGGCTGGGCGAGACGGCCCTGACCAAGCTGCGCCGCAGGCGGGTCGGCTTCGTGTTCCAGTCCTTCAACCTGGTGCCGTCGCTGACCGTGCGCCAGAACATCGAGCTGCCGCTGCGGCTCGCCGGTGAGCGCCTCGACGACGCCTGGCTGCGGGAGATCCTGGAGCGGGTCGGCCTCGCCGACCGGACCGGGCACCGGCCCGGCGAGCTGTCCGGCGGCCAGCAGCAGCGGGTCGCCATCGCCCGCGCGCTCGTCACCCGCCCGGACGTCATCTTCGGCGACGAACCGACCGGCGCGCTGGACACCGTCACCGCCCGGGAGATCCTCGCCCTGCTGCGGGCGTGCGTGGACGAGGCGGGGCAGACCGTGGTGATGGTGACCCACGACCCGGGCGCCGCCTCCTACGCGGACCGCGTCCTCTTCCTCGCGGACGGGGCGCTCGCCGGCCGGCTGGACGCGCCCACGGCGGAGAGCGTCGCCGAACGCATGACCCGTCTCGGTGCGTGGTCCTGACCTGGAACCGCTCCCACGGGCGGCGGGCGCGGCAGGCGAAATCGGAGTGATAGCGCGGCAATAGAAAGGCTTCGTAGCCTTCGGGTTGTTCCGGAAAGACGGCTCGTGCCGCGGAACTCACAACCAACAAGGGGGAAGACACGAATGCTTGACACCCGCAGAGTTGCAGCCACGTTCACGGCCGCGTTCGCCCTCGGCATCGTCCTCGCGGGCAGTGCCTCGGCCGCGCCGGCCCTGAACGGGCAGCGGGGGGCGGCGACGGGTGAGGTCCCGTGGACCCTGACGACGACGGTCTCGGCCGCCGCGGACACCGGGGCGGGAAGCGAGGAGCCGACGACGAACAGCGAGGTTCCCTGGACCTGATCCCGGGCCGGCCCGGCCGGCGACACTCGGGTGGCCGAGGGCCGGCCCCATGGCGCTGCGCATGGGGCCGGCCCTCGTACCCGGCGGGCGCGCGGCCCGCTCAGCCGTCCGCGGTGGCCGCCAGTTCGGCCGGGGTCGGCGGGGCGGCGTCCGGTACGGTCCGCAGCCGCCGCGCCAGCTCGAGCAGCCGCTCGGCGCGCTCCTGCCATCTGCCGGCGCCGAGTTCGGCGAACGCCTCGCGCGCCGCGGCCAGCAGTTCCTCCGCGTCCTCGCCCAACAGCAGTCGGGCGCAGGCGAGGTCGGTCTTGGCACGGGCCCACAGATAGCGGTCGTCGACGGCCTCGGCCGCCTCCAGGGCCTGGTGCAGCACGAGCAGCGACTCGTAGGGGGCGCCGCGGCGCCAGCGGGCCTCGCCGATGCCGCGCAGCACATGGCCCGCGCCGAGCCGGTCGTTGCCCGGGTCGATGAGCGCCAGCGCCTCGAAGCAGATCCGTTCGGCGGCGAGGTGGTCGCCCTGGAGCATCAGCGCCTCGGCGAGACGGTACGAGTTCTGCGCCTCGCCCCGGTGGGAGCCCGCCTCCCGGCTCTTGGCGATGGCCTCGGTGGACAGTGCCGCCCCCTCGGCCACGTTCCCGCTCTCCAGTTCGATCTGGGCGAGCAGTCCCAGGGCGTGGGATTCACCGGCGAGGTCACCGGCCGTGCGGAACCCCTCCAGGGAGCGCCGGGTCAGCCGTCCCGCCTCGGCGAGATCGCCGGAGAACCGCCGGCACAGCGCCAGGTTGCGCAGCGCCAGGGCCAGCCCGAGGGGCGCGTCCATGGACTCGAACAGCGGGAGCGAACGGTCCAGCCAGGACGCGGCCTCCTTGTACTCCCGCTGATAGATCGCGAGCATGCCCATCGACCGCAGCATGGTCGCCTGCCCGAGCCGGTCCCCGGCGCGTTCCGCGGCGGCGAGGGCGGAGAGGGCGCAGGAGCGCCAGTCGTCCAGGTAGTTGCGCTCCTCGAAGAGGGTGGTGGCGTTCACGGTCAGCCCCCAGGCGGCGGCCGCCTCGTCGTCGGCCGCCGCCTGGGCGACGACGCCGGCCAGCGCGGTGCGCTCCGACTCGAACCAGGCCAGCGGGTCCTTCACCAGGTGTTCCACCAGCTCGTTCGACAGGGGCCGGGGCAGCGGGGCCTCGTACTCGAAGGGGCGGTTGCCGCCGTACTCGCGCTGGTGAGCCGCGTCCGCGAGGTGCAGGTAGGCCGCGTAGACCCGTTGCAGGGCCGACGCCCGCGCCTCCTCGCTCTCCTCGGCGCAGGCCCGCTCCCAGGCGAACACCCGCAGCAGGTCGGGGCACCGGTAGCGCACGCCCAGCGAGGCGTCGATGGAGGTGACCTCCAGCAGCTGGGCGTCGAGCAGTTCCTCCATGAGGATCTCGGCGCGGTCGCCGTCGGAGCCCAGCAGCGAGGCGGCGACCCAGCCGGCGAAGGTGGGCATCGCCAGCAGGCCGACGAACCGGTAGAGCCTGCGGGCACCCGGGGACAGTTCGCGGTAACTGAGCCGGAAGCCCGCCCGTACGCCGTGGTCGCCGAGGCTGAGTTCGTCGAGCCGGCGCCGCTGGTCGCGCAGCCGCCGCACCAGGTCGGGCACGGACCAGTACCCCTTGGCGGCGAGCCGCGCCCCGGCGATGCGCAGCGCCAGCGGCAGCCGGTCGCACAGGGCCGCGAGGTCGGCGGTCTCGTCCGGGTGGGCCGCGATCCGTTCCGGGCCGGCGATCTCCGCGAGCAGGGACACCGCCTCCTCCAGCGGCATCACCTGGAGCGGCACCTGGATCACGGCGTAGTCGCCGAGCAGGTCGGTCATCGGGTGCCGGCTGGTGATCAGCACGCAGCAGCGGCCGTTGCCGGGCAGCAGCGGGCGGACCTGCTCGGCGTCCCGGGCGTTGTCCAGGATGATCAGCACCCGGCGGCCGCCCAGCAGGCTGCGGTAGAGCGCCGCCCGTTCGCCCGTGTCGGCCGGTATCTGCGCGGTCTGCACGCCGAGCCCGCGCAGGAACTGGTCCAGGACGGCGCTGGCGGAGACCGGCTCCTCCTCGTGGTAGCCGCGCAGATCGACGTAGAACTGCCCGTCGGGGAAGTGTCCGACGACCTGGTTGGCCCAGTGCACGGCGAGCGCCGTCTTGCCCACGCCGCTCACCCCGCTGATCACCCCCACGGTGAGCGGGCTGTGCCCGAGCCGCTCGTCCAGCATCCCGTCAAGCCGGCGCAGTACATCGGTGCGGCCGGTGAACGAGGCGGGCTGGACCGGTAGTTGGCTGGGCGTCCCGGTCTGCGGGGCGGGTGCCGGGTTGGTCGCCGGGAGGGTCAGCGTCGGGGAGTCCTGGAGGACGAGGTTGTGCAGGGCCTGTAGCGCGGGGCCCGGTTCGATGCCCAGCTCCCGCACCATCAGGTCGCGGCCCTCGCGGAAGACGGCCAGCGCGTCGGCCCGGCGGCCGGCCCGGTAGTGGGCCAGCACCAGATGGGCCCGCGCCTGCTCGCGCAGCGGGTGTTCACGGACGTGCGCGGTCAGCTCCGGTATGAGCGTGCGGTGCCGCCCCAGCTTCAACTGCAGTTCGGCGTAGTCCTCGTAGGCGCCGATGCGCACCGAGGCGAGCCGTTCCGCCTCCTCCGTCAGCCGTTCCCCGTCCAGTCCGTCGAAGGCGGGGCCGCGCCACAGCGCGAGGGCGTCGTTGATCAGGTCGCAGGCCGCCCCGATCTGTCCGGCGCGGGCCTGGTCCCGGGCCTGCCGCACACGCTCCTCGAAGTCGGGGGCGTCGATGTAGTGACCGTGGTTGTTGAGGAGGTAACCCGGGTGCGCGGTGGAGATCAGATCGGTGCAGCCGGCCTGTTCGCTGAAGAGCTTGCGCAGTCCCGCGACGCAGATGGCGATCTGGTTGCGGGCCGTGGCGGGGGCGCCCCTCGGCCAGACCGCGTCGATGAGGGAGTCCACCGAGACGACGCGGTTCCTGGCCACCAGCAGCGCGGCCAGGACGGTTCTCTGTCTGCGGCCGCCGACGTGGACGGCGGCACCCCCGTCCGTGTGCACCGCCAACGGGCCCAGGACCCGGAACGTCAGTGACTGCATTCGACCGCTCCCCCGTGCTACCGAACCATACTTGCTCGAAACATCATTGTGATCATTACCCATCGGTAACCCAATGGCCGGAGGCCCGGCCCCCACCATGGCCTTACCTCTGGTCCGGACGCCATGGGGTCGCGGCGTACGAGCGGCGACCGGCATACGAGGTGACCCGGTGCGGGCGGTCGGTCCGCCCTTCCACCCTTGCGTACACCAGCATGCGCCTTCGCCCCGGCAGAGCACAGGAGTTGACGGCGAGTCGGAACGGAGTGCCCGGCGCCGCCGGGGAGGTATACGGCACGGCCGCCGGTTCGGAGGCGGGCCGGCCGGGAGCGAGGGCAGTGGTGCGCACGGGCGAGGTGCCGGGCCGCGTGCGGCGCGGGGGCCTCAGCTCACGCCGAGGAAGCGCAGCACCGCGAGCACCCGGCGGTGGTCGGCGTCGGCCCTGGGCAGGTCGAGCTTGGCCAGGATGCTGTTGATGTGCTTGCCCACCGCGCTCTCGCTCACCACCAGCCGCTCCGCGATACCGGCGTTGGAGCGGCCCTGCGCCATGAGTTCGAGCACTTCCCGCTCACGGGCGGTGAGGCGGTCCAGCGGATCGCTGTGCCGCCTCACCAGCAGCTGGGAGACCACCTGGGGGTCGAGCGCCGTACCGCCGTCCGCGACCCGGCGCAGCGCCTCGACGAACTCGTCGACGTCCGCGACGCGTTGCTTGAGCAGATAGCCGACGCCGGAGATGTTCCCGGACAGCAGATCGGCGGCGTACCGCTCCTCGACGTACTGGGACAGGAGCAGGATCGCCATGCCGGGCCAGCGCTGACGGATCAGCAGGGAGGCGCGGACGCCCTCGTCGGTGAAGCCCGGCGGCATGCGCACGTCGGAGAGGACGAGGTCGGGTTCGTGCTGTTCGACCGCGGTCAGCAGGCCCTCGGCGTCCGCGGCTTCGGCGACGACCTCGAAGCCCGCGATCTCCAGGACCTTGACCAGTCCGATCCGCAACAGAACGGAATCCTCGGCAATCACCGCGCGCAAGGAAGCTCCACACTCACCAACGTCGGCCCTCCGACAGGGCTGTTCACGGAGAGGGTACCGTCGATCGACGCGACGCGTTTGGCGAGTCCCGCGAGTCCCGAGCCGGCCGTGATGTCGGCGCCGCCCACGCCGTCGTCGGAGACACAGATCAGGATCGTGTCGCCGATGCGCTCCACCGAGACCTCCGCCTGCGCGGCGTGGGCGTGCTTGACCACGTTGGCCAGTGCCTCGGACACCACGAAGTACGCGACCGCCTCGACCGCCGGGGACTGCCGCTGCGGCAGGTCGACCTCGACCCGCACGGGCAGCGGCGCCCGTTCCGCGATGCCCGACAGCGCCGCGTCCAGGCCCCGGTCGTCGAGTACGGCCGGATGCAGGCCGCGCACCAGGTTGTTGAGTTCCTCGATCGCCTCCTTGGCCTCGCGGTGCGCCTCGTCGATCACCTTCCGGGCGTGCTCCGGCAGATCGGGCAGGGTCGCCTTGGCGAGACCGAGGTTGACCGCCATGGAGACCAGCCGCTGCTGGGCGCCGTCGTGCAGGTCCCGCTCGATGCGCCGGCGCTCGGCGTCGGCCGCGTCCACCACACCGGCCCGGCTCTCGCTGACCTCCGCGACCCGGCGGGCCAGCTGGTCGGCGCGGCTGGGGCCGAGGCAGGCGCCCGCCGCCCGCGTGTCCAGCCGTACCAGGGCCTTGGACAGGGGCGCGGCCAGGTAGAGGCCCACCACGCCGAGGACGGTGAGGAGCACCTGCTGACCGATCCCGCCGGTCAGCGGGAACCAGCTCTGCGGGCCGGCGCCCAGCCGCCACAGCAGGACGGTCACGGCGGCCGCGGAGGCGGCCCACAGCGCGAGGGTCAGCAGGCCGGCCACGGCGATCAGCGGGGCGGCGATCAGGTGGTATCCGACCTGGCGCCAGGAGGACCAGGCCTGCAGCCAGCGCAGCACCCGTTCCTTGTAGGTGTCGCCGCCGGTCTTCGGGGGCGGCGGGATCTCCAGGTCCAGACAGGCGTGCAGCCGGGCCCGCTGGACCGGGGTGAGCACGGGAGTGGCGGCCACCACCCCGACGGGGCCGCCCGCGAAGACGAGCAGCAGCAGCGTGGCCACCTGCACGACGGCGCCGAGCGCCAGGCAAGCGGTGGCCGGACCGGCCCCCTTGAGGGGACGCAGCCAGGAAGGAGAGGCGGTGGAGACACGCATGCGGACACGGTAGGACCCCGGCCGATACCGGAGCCATGCCACAGGACTCCGGGTTGGGGTGTAGCTGGCCTCACCCCCAAGACGGTGCGCCCTTGTACTGATCCGGACCCGGCCCCGCTGCCATGCTCGACCTTGTCAGATCGACCCGACGGCCGCACAGGGAGTGCCCGACGATGACTGTCCTCGATCCCCGCTCCGGCGTGGGGGTACCGGGATGCGCCCCGCGCATCCGGTACTCGGCGGACGGCGGCGCTCCCCGGACCCCTTCGAGGAGCGCACCGGTGGAAGCCCCCGTATTCCACCAGCCCTTCGCCAGGCATCGCGCGCTGGGCTACGGCCTGGTCGCCTGCGGAGCGGCGCTCCTTCCGTGGCTGTGCCTGCTGGCGTCGGGCCTGCTGCCGACGAAGTTGTCCGCGGTCTGGGTCGGTCTGGACCTGTTGGAGGCCGGTGCGCTCATCGGCACCGGCCTCCTGACGGCACGCCGGGACCCCCGGGGCGTGCTGGCCGCCGCGGCCACCGCGCCGCTGCTGCTGACCGACGCGTGGTTCGACGTCATGACGGCACGTCACGGCGGCGAACTCGCACTGGCGCTGGGCACGGCCGTGACCGCGGAGCTGCCGCTGGCGGTCTGCTGCGCGCTCATGGCGGTCCGTGGCTTCCGGAAGCGGAGGTGATGCCCTTAGCCACCAGACCGGTTTTTTTCTCGGAGCGCCCACCCCGGCCAACTGACCTGGATCCCCCGTCAGACATTGCACCGGCCGGGGTGGGCGCGTTGGAACGCCCACCCGCACAGCACCCCGCGGCGGCCCTCGCCGCCATGACGCCGACGGCCCACCGGCCGAGCGGCGTTCTCGCGTCAAGGCACCCGCTCCGCGCGGAGCGCTACCGTGCCGCGTTCCCCCGGCGAAGCCGATGTTCCGCCCCCGAAGACCGGCACGGCACCGCAGGCGCGGAGGCGGGCGCCGCTCAGGCCGCGCCGTCCGCCACGGCCGCGAGCCGGTCCCCGGTGTCCGCCGCGGACAGCGGGATCGGGGTGAACATGGGCGGCTCCTCGTCCGGTGTGAGCGCCGTCGGGCCGTACAGCCAGTCCACGAACGAGTAGTCGTAGGTGTCGCGGGCGCGCAGCAGCACGTTGCGCTGTTCGCGGGCGACGCCGTCGAGGTGCCACAGCTCGCCCCAGGCGCGGGAGGTGGTCACCACCCGGCGGCAGTGTTCCGGGCGGACGGCCTCGTAGGCGGCGAGGGCCGCGTCCCAGTCGGGCCTGCCGTCCTCGGCGCGGTGGCGGGCGACGTGCTCGCCCAGCACCCAGCCGTCCTCGATGGCCATGATGGCGCCCTGCGCGATGTACTGGAGCGGCGGGTGCGCGGAGTCGCCGAGCAGCGCGATCCGCCCGTGCACCCAGTTCATGACCGGGTCGCGGTCGAACATCCGCCACCACTTGTCGCGCCACATGAACGGCAGGCCCTCCCGCACGAAGTCGCAGGTCCCGGCGAAGGCGGCGTCGAGTTCGTCCGGGGTGCCCCAGTCCTCCCGGCCGGCCAGCGCCTTGGGTGACTCGAAGACGGCGACCTGGTTGAGCAGTTCACCACCGCGCAGACCGTAGTGGACGAAGTGACAGGAGGGGCCGATGTGCACCACGACCTCGCCGAGGTCGACGGACCGCACCCGCTCCAGCTCGGCGGGGACGGTGCCGCGGTAGGCGACGTACGCGGACGAGACGGGCTGGTCGTCGACGAGCAGCCCGCGGGCGACGGAGTGCAGGCCGTCGGCCGCGAGCACGACGTCGGCCTGGTGGGTCCCGCCGGAGGCGACGGTCACGCGGGCGCCGCCGTCGGTGTTCTCGTACGAGGTCACCGTGGCGTCGGTGACCAGCTCCACGCCGGCGCGTTCGCAGGCCCGCAGCAGCAGGCCGTGCAGGTCGCTGCGGTGGATGACGAGGTACGGGTAGCCGTAGCGCTTCTCCAGGTCGCGCAGGTCGAGCCGGGTCAGCTCGCTGCCGTCGACGGCGTCGCGCATCACCATGGAGTCCGGGACGACACCGAGGCTCTTGGCCTCGTCCAGGAGGCCGTAGTCGTCGAGGATGCGGGTGCAGTTGGGGGCGAGCTGGATGCCGGCGCCGACCTCCCCGAACGCGGGGGCGCGCTCCAGCAGGCGGACGCCGAGGCCCTGGCGGGTCAGGGAGTACGCGGCGCCGAGGCCGCCGATGCCGCCGCCGACGACGATCACTTCGGGATGGGACATGACGTGACTCCTCTACAGCCACGGGCCGAGCAGGGGAGCGTCGGCGAGCGAGTGGGGGCGGCCGGCCAGCCAGGCGGCGACCTCGGGGAGGGGGCCGTCGGGCAGCGCGGTCAGGTCGCGCCTGGCGCGGATCTCCGCGACCAGGGCGGTCAGGAACCCCTTGGGAAGGTCGGCGAAGGTGACGGTGCCCGTGCCGAGGTCGACGGCGTGGACGCACACCTCGCGGGCGCGCATCCAGGGCAGTTCGGTGGCCGGGACGGTACGGCCCTGGGCGGTGACGACCTCGTGCCGCCACTGCTCCGCGGTGAGCCGGTCCAGTCCGTCGGCGAGCTTCTGCGCGGAGCCGGTCAGCCAGGAGCGCAGTTCACCGGCCGGCATGTCCGTGCCCCTGGCGATGCCGGCGGCGCGCTCCTCGGGGGAGGCGTACATCGGGGTCCGCTCGCCGGTGGCCGCCCAGTGCACCAGGTTGCACAGCGCGTCCGCGTTGGCGGCCACGTGCGCCACGAGCTGCCCCCGGGTCCAGTCCGGCAGCAGGCTGGGGGCCGGGAACGCGGCCTCGTCGAGGCCGGCGACGGCGTCGAGCAGCAGCCGGGTGCCGGTGCGGGCCCACGCGTGCGCCTCGGCCAGGGTGCGTGCGGTGTCCGTCACGGCGCGACCACGTTGTTGGTGCAGGCGCCCAGGCCGGCGATCTCGGTGACCACGGTCTGGCCGGGCAGCAGGAAGACCTTCGGGTCGCGGGCGTTGCCGACGCCGGCCGGGGTGCCGGTGGCGATGATGTCGCCGGGGCGCAGGGTGATGACGGTGGAGATGTAGCGCACCAGGAACACCGGGTCGAACAGCAGCGTGCCGGTGTCGTCCTGCTGCATGACCCGGCCGTCGACGACCGTGCTGACCTGGAGGGCGGGGCGGACGCCGCCGACCTCGTCGGGGGTGACGACGTAGGGGCCGACCGGGGTGGACGCCTCCCAGATCTTGCCCTGGGTCCACTCGATGGTGCGGAACTGCCAGTCGCGCATCGAGATGTCGTTCATGACGGTGAAGCCGGCGATGGCGTCGGCGGCCTGCCGCTCGTCGGCGCGGCGCACCCGCTGGCCGATGACGACGGCGAGTTCGACCTCCCAGTCGAGTGCGTCGGTCTCGGCGGGCTTGACGATGTCGTCGTTCGCGCCGAGCAGGGTGTCGGCGAACTTCGGGAAGAGGGTCGGGTGGCTCGGCAGGTCCCGGCCCATCTCCTTGATGTGGTTGGTGTAGTTGTGGCCGACGCAGACGACCTTGGACGGGTTCGGGACGACCGGCGCGAAGTCGGCGCCCCGGACCGGGTAGGTGGCGCCGGAGGCGGCGGCGGCCTTCGCCCGCCAGTCGGTCTCGGCGAACAGCTCGCCCAGGTCGGCGTACCCGAGGTCGACGAGGACCTCTCCGTCGAGGCGGACCGCCCGGGTGCCGTCGGCGGTGCGGAGCGTGGCGAGCTTCATGGTCAGGCGTCCTTCGTGGTGCGGTCGGTGCGGTTGAGGTGGAGCGCCTCGAAGACGGGCGCGTCACAGAAGCGGAAGAGGTCGAGGGCGCCCTCGTCGGAGTCGGTCGCGCCGGCCTCGGAGCGGGCGGAGAACGGCTCCCAGGACGGGACGACGAAGAGATCGCCGCGGCTGACGGTCCAGGACCGGTCGCCGACGGTCACCACGCCGCTGCCGTCGAAGACCTGGTAGACGGAGGAGCCGGTCTCGCACACCGGCGCGGTCTCGGCGCCGCGGGCGACGCGGTGGAACTCGGCCCGGAGGGTCGGCAGGACGTCGGAGCCGTCGTGCGGGTTGGTGTAGCGCACCGCGGCGTGGCCGGGCTCGACGGTGCCGCCGAAGCCCTCCTTCTCCAGCAGGAGCTGGTCGCGCAGCGCGGCGTTGGTGTACTCCCACTTGTACGACAGCAGCGGGCTGCCCGGCGTGGCGGGGGCGGCCGCCAGCGGGCGCAGGCCCGGGTGGCCCCACAGGCGCTCGGAGCGCGACCGCTCGGGCGTGGTCCGCTCGGCGTCGGTGATCTCGTCGCGGCCGAACTCGAAGAACTGGGCCTCCGTGACGTACTGGAACGGGATGTCCAGGCCGTCGATCCAGGCCATCGGCTCGCTGGTGGCGTTGTGGTGGGCGTGCCAGTTCCAGCCGGCCTGCGGCAGGAAGTCGCCCCGGTTCATGGGGACGGGGTCGCCGCCGACGACCGTCCACACGCCGGACCCCTCGACGACGAACCGGAAGGCGTGCTGGGTGTGCCGGTGCTCGGGGGCGTCCTCGCCGGGCATGAGGTACTGGATGGCCGCCCACAGCGTCGGCGTGGCGAAGGGCCGCCCGCCGAGGGAGGGGTTGGCCAGCGCGATGGCCCGGCGCTCGCCGCCACGGCCGACGGGGACCAGGTCGCCGGCCTTCGCCGCCAGCTCCCGCAGCCGCTCCCAGCGCCACAGGTGCGGTACGGCACGCGAGCGCGGACGGGCCGGCATGAGGTCGCCGATCTCGGTCCACAGCGGGACGAGGAGTTCCTGCTCGAAGCCCCGGTACAGCTCTTCGAGTGCCGGGGTGACCTGGGGCTGCCCCTCCGCGGTGACGGCCTGGAGCCGGACCGGGGAGCCCGCGGCGATGTCTTGGGTGATGGAGGACTCAGTCACAGACCTCAGGGTGCGCCGCGTCCAGCACGAGGACATGTAGATTCTGGAGAGCAGAATCAGAGGTGAACATCATGGACAAGCCGCTGAAGACTCCGCCGCCCTATCCCATCGCCAGCGTGGACCACGCGCTGCGGGCCGCGACCATCCTCCAGATGGAGGGCGGCGCCACCGTGGCGCAGCTTGCCGAGCGCCTGGGCGTCGCCCGGTCGACGGCCCACCGCGTCCTGGCGATGCTGGTGTACCGGGATTTCGCCGTACAGGGCGAGGACCGCGTCTATCGCGCGGGCCCGGTGCTGGAACTGGCCGCCCACTCCCAGTCCCTCGTGTCCCGGCTGCGCGCGGCGGCCCTGCCCCATCTGCACCGGGTCGTCGATCTCCTCGACGAGACGGCGAACCTGATCGTGCGCACCGGGGACACGGTCCGGTTCATCGCCAGCGTCGAGTGCCGGCAGGCCCTGCGGGTCGGCTCCCGGGAGGGCATGGTGTTCCCGGCGCACCGCACCACGGCGGGCCTGCTCCTGCTCGCCGACCTGACCGGCGAGGAACTGGAGGAGGTCTACGCCCCCGAGCGCTACCGCGACCGCCCGGCCGAGCGCCCCGACCTCGCGCGGCTGCGGACGGAGCTGCGGCGCATGCGCCGCAACGGTTTCGCCGTGAACAGGGAACGGTCCGAACGCGGTCTCGTCGCCGTCGGCGTCCCGGTACGCGACCGGGAGGACACCGCCCGCGCCGGACTCTCCGTCTCGATGCCCAGCGTGCGCTACGACCCGCACCGCCTCCAGCACCTGGTCAACGCGCTGGAGGCCGCGGCCCACGCGCTGGAGCAGGACCTGGCGGAGCAGGACTGAACGGCGCCCCGTACCGGGTATGCGCGCGCTCGCCCCGCACCGCGCGGAGGTGGCCGGGCCGGACGGCCGCCGTCACTCGAAGGTGAAGCTGAAGACCGAGCGGACCCGGTCGGCGATCTCGTGGAGGCCGGCGACGCTGTCGGCGGTGATCATGGCCTCGGCGAAGAAGTTCTCCCGGTCCATGGTCACCACGCGGAAGTTGTCGAACAGGTAGCCGTCCACCACCCCGGGGATGCGTTTCAGCTCCTCGACGGGGGTGGCCCGCACCAGGGTGCCGACGCGGTCGGCCTCGAAGGGGAGCATGGCCAGCAGTTCGGTACCGCCCGGGGTCGCCCCGGCCAGGGCGCCGTCCAGGCGCTCGCCGAGCGCCATGCGCACCGACATGTCGATGGGGTCGACACCGCAGACCCGCTGCGTGGCCGCCCGGTACATACGGCCGCCGGGACGCGGGTTGATCTCGACCAGCTCACAGCTGCCGTCCGCGCGCGCCCGCCCCTCGACATGCAGCCAGCCGTTGCCCACGCCGAGGGAGGCGTACAGCGCGCCGACCCTCTCCGACAGCTCGCCCACGGCCTGCCGCACGTGCGCGGAGGGCGGCGGCGAGACGAGCAGTCCCGCGTCGTGGTGCCGGAGGTTGTCGTGCTCCGTCTTCTCGACCTCGAAGAGCGGGTGGAACCGGCCGTCCAGCACCGGACCGTCGACCGAGAACTCGACGCCGTCGATGTACTCCTCCACGATGACGTCCGTGTCCGCGCCCACGGAGTCGGTCAACTCCTTCAGACGGGCGCGGAGTTCCCCCGCGTTCCCGGCGCGCCGGACGAGCCGCGAACCCCCCGAGTCCTGATCCGGCTTGACGATGACGGGGTACGAGGCGACCGCGTCGACGTCGAGGTCGGCCGCGGTTCCGGCGACGAACGGCAGCGCGGACAGGCCCCGTTCCGCCATGGCCGCCCGCACCCGGGCCTTGCTCAGCAGAACCTCCCGGCCGTCTTCCCCGCCCACCAGCCCGTAGTGCCGCGCCGTGCGCACCTGCCAGGAGATCAGCGATTCGACGAAGTTGACGACGGCGGTCGGCACCACGCCCGCCGCCTCCACCGCCGCCACCAGCTCCTCGAGGCTCGCCTTCTCCCAGTCGACGACGACATGGGCCGCGCAGTGGTCGCGGTTGACGTCCTCGGGCTCGTCGGAGACCAGGACCGGGCGGCGCCCCATGTCCGAGAGCATGCGCGAGACGAGGCGCACCCCGCCCTCGAAGCGCTTGGAGTAGATCAGGACGTCTCGCTCAGCAGCCACGTCGTTCTCGCTTCCGTGTCCAGGGCGGTGGGATGAGGGGTGGTGCGGACCGGGCACACGGCCGGTCAGGAGGCGGAGGTCTGTTCGCCGACCTCGTCCGCCGCCCCCGGTGGCACGCCAAGCTCACGGGCCTGTTCGAGCGTGGTGGCGGAGCGCAGCGGCGAGAACGTCAGCCAGAAGGAGACGCACAGGTAGGAGACCCCGACGAGCCAGATGGCCCGGCCGGGTCCCAGGGCGTCCGCGAGGGCTCCGCCGGCGAAGGCGCCGAGCGGCAGCGTCCCGAGGGCCACCAGCCGGTAGCTGGCCGTGACCGCGCCCAACTGGTTCTCGGGCGGGATGGTCTGGCGCAGGCTCACCGCGAAGACGTTGAAGAGCGCCACCCCGAAGCCGTTCACCACGAAGGCGAGGGCGAGGAGGGTCACCAGGGCGAGGGCGCCGAGGTCGAAGACGGCCACGAAGGGGACCAGGAGCAGACCCACGGCGGCCAGGACCACTCCCCCGGTGAGCGCCCGGCCCACGGTGATCCGGGCGCCGATGCGCGCGGCCACCAGCGAACCGACCAGCGCGCCGAGGCTGCCGATGCCGATGGCCACGCCGACGGCGGTGCCGCCGAGACCCAGCTCGCGGACGGCGAAGACCAGGAAGACGGTGAGGAAGCACTGCTCGTGCAGGTTGGACAGGCCCGCCTGTGTGCACAGGTCGCGCAGGGTGCGCAGGGACCAGGTGTAGCGCAGCCCCGATCCGATGGTGCGCAGCGCCGACTGCTGCGGCACGCCGGGGGCCTTGACGCCGCGGAGCAGCGATCCGCTGAGCGCGGCGCCCGCGAAGAGGGCGGCGGTGACGGCGAAGGTGGGCGAGAGTCCCGCCCTGCCCACCAGGAAGCCCGCGGCCGAGGGGCCGGCGAGCTGGCTGACGGAGTAGGTGGCCTGGTGCAGTCCGTTGGCCGAGGAGATGGAGTCCATGGGGACGATCTTGGGGAGGGTGGACTGGTAGGCGACCTCGTAGAAGACGGTGGCCGTGCCGATGACCGCGGCGGCCACGACGACATGGGTGGCCGTCAGCCCCTCGGTGGCCTGCGCGAGACCGAGGAAGCCGAGCGCCGCGCCCCGGACCACGCTGGTGATCACCAGCGTACGGCGGGGCGGGTGGCGGTCGACGACCATCCCGGCGACCAGCGACAGCAGGACGACCGGGACGAACTGCACGGCGGAGATGAGGCCCACCTCGGTGCCGCTGGAATGCAGGGCGGTCACCGCGACCAGCGGTAACAGGAAGTTCGTCAGCTGGGCCCCGAAATGGGCGGCCGACTCCCCTGTCCATACGTTTCGGAAATCCCTGTTCTTCTTGAGGAGAACCCGGATTTCCTCGTCTAGGATCGCCATCTCATCCCTCGATCGCACCAATTGGAGAATGAACCTAGCACACGCCTCATCCATACGCTAGGGTGCGTCGCGGACCGACGGTTCGCCGGGTACCGAGAGAGACGAGGACACGGTGTCGGAATATTCGGTGTTGACAGAACAGGAATTAAGGCTGCTGCCGTCGGACGAGGATGTCCGGCGCTACGAGGAAACCGGCTGGTATCTTTCGCAGAAGCTGCTCAGCGATGCGGAGACCGAGACGCTGACCCAGGCCAGCGAACGCTTCTACGCTGGTCACGAGGACCGCAAGCTGCCGAGCCGACCGGACCGGCTGGCCGACTGGTCCCCCGCCGACGGCGAGATCCAGCGCAACAGCGACTACATTCATTACCGGGACGAAGCCATTGCCAAAATTCTCCGTAAACCCGTGATCGCCGCCGTGGCGGCGCGATTGGCGAGAACATCGGAGATACGCACGTTCCAGGCGACGCTCATTTACAAGCCGGCGGTCCCCGAAGAAACGTCGAACATCGTCTCGTGGCATTTCGACAAATACTTCTGGCCCACCTGCTCCTCCGACAACATGCTGACCGCTTTCATCCCGTTCCATGACTGCACGGAGGAGGCGGGCACCATCACGATGGTGCCGGGGAGCCACCGGTGGAAGCGGCGCCACGGCGCCGAGCGACCGGTCGGCGATCCCGCCGACGTGGCCCGCGACTACCTGCTGGAAGGGGACGCGGAACGCAACGGCGCCGCCATCGAGCGGGTCCCCGTGCACATCCCGCGCGGCCACATGACCTTCCACCACTGCCTCCTGTACCACGGCAGCGGCCCCAACCGCAGTCCTCACCCCCGGCGCGCGATCTCGTTCCACCTCCAGGACGGTGCCAACACCTACCGGCACTACCGGAACTCCGACGGCCGCCAGCAGCCCTACAAGCACGACACGCTGGTGCGCCGGACCCCGTCGGGGGAGCCGGACTACGCCGACCCGGAGTTCTGCCCCACCCTCTGGCCCGCCCAGGGCTGAGGGTTCCCGCTCCGGGGCCCGCAGGGGGTGCCGCGCCGGCCGGCCGGCACCCCTCGGCGAGTGCCGTACGGGTCAGAGCGGGGTGACCCGGCTCAGCTCCCACTCCCCCTCGTCCATCCCGCCGCCCGCCTCGGCCCGCACCGAGTCGGCCAGTGCCTGGTCGGCGGCGGCGTCACGGGTCAGGCCGGCGCCCCGGACCAGCGGCAGCGGCAGCACCGCCGCCCAGACCGGGTGGAGCCGCGCCCCGCGCCTGACCTTGGCCTGCACGGCGGACAGGCCCAGGTGGAGGGTGCTCAGCCCGTGCCGCTCCATGTGGCGCAGCGGGCCGTAGTACACGGCGTTGAAGTACTCGTACGCGTCCCGGGTGCGGGTGTAGTCGAAGCCGGCCACCCGGGCGTAGAGCATCTCCCGCCAGGCGAAGGCGACATGTCCTCCGACCAGGTCGCCTTCCTCGTCGACGACGCGGAAGACCGTGCTGAGCCCGTCGAGGTGCTCGGCCTGGACCTTGAGGAACGTCAGGATCTCCGTCAGGTCCAGGGAAGCGTCGTACCGGTCCATGGTCTGGCCGATCAGCGGGGCCAGTTCGTCCACGCACTCCGACAGCGGCGCCGTCTCCAGCCGCAGCCCGGCCTGCTCGAACCTGCGCACCTCGTAGTCGCGTTTGCGGACGTTGCGCCCGAGCAGCCGCCGGTACGACTCGAAGGTGCCTCCCTCGTTGTGCACCACGGCCTCGGCGCTGCGCAGCTGGGCCCGGACCGGGAACAGACCGGCGAGCAGCCGCAGGCTGTCGGTGGTGAGGAAGTCGAAGAGGAGGGCGTCGCGGCCGAGTCGGGCGGCGTGCTCCGCCAGGCCCTCCACCAACTCGGCGAGCGCCTCCCGTCGTTCGGCGTCCGTCCCGGCGAGCAGGAACTCGTTGTGGTACCCGGTGCGCGTGCCGACGCGCAGGACCTCGCGGTCGGCGGCGACCGGCGGGAGCGGCGGGGCGTTCTCGGCGGGGAAGTCGTAGGACGGGGTGGCGGCGCGCAGTGCGCCGCCCGACGACACCACGGTGTAGGTGGCCGTGGCGAAGTCGGGGCGCTCCTGCCCGGCGAGCCAGCCGTGGCTCTGGTAGAAGCAGGAAGCGGGCACCAGGGCGTCCCAGGTGCCGCGTTCGATGTCGCCGATCGACGGCAGGTGCCTTGTCTCGGTCATGGCCGGGGCCTCCTTACGCACCGTCCGGTCCCCGGGGTGGTGCACGTGTTCACAGCTGCCAGTCCTCCGTGTCGACCCCGCCGACCACGTGCCGCGCGTACGCGGCCCCGAACGCCTCGGTCTCCGCGCGGTTGCGTTCCCGCACGGCGTCGGGGTCGGCCCCGAGGGGCTGGTCCACGCCCACGAGCACCGTGTACAGCGGGACCGGCTGGGCCCCCGGCTCAGCTTGGCCTCGAAGGTGCCGAGACCGAGGTGGATGGCGCGGGTGGTGCGCCCCGTCCCCTGGGCGATCGGGTGGTAGAAGACCAGGTTGAAGTAGTCCGCCTTGTTGGCGTAGCCGTAGTCGAAGCCGGCCACCCGGGCGTAGAGCATGTCCTGGTGGCGGTAGCGCAGGGCGAAGCCGACGGGGCCCTCGCCCTCCTCGGCCAGCAGCAGCGTGCTGCGGTCGCCCAGGTACCGGCCCTGCCGGCCGTAGACCTCCGCGGCCCGGGCGACCCCGTAGTCGTGACCGTGCTTGCGCATCAGCGCGCTGTTGAGCGGGGCGATGCGGTCGACCACCTCGGGCAGTGCGACCTCGCGCACCGTGCGCCCGCTCTCGCGGAAGGTCCGGACCTCGCGCCGGGCGCGCGGGCGCCGTTTCGCGGGAAGCCAGGCGTAGTAGTCGTCCAGGTCGTCCCAGAGTCCGATCGGGAGCACCGTCTCCACGTCGTGGAAGAGCAGGACGGCCCCCGCGTGTTCATGGGCGCGGGCGATGTCGAGCGCGTCCTCGCGCGGCAGGTAGTAGTAGGCGAGCACGGACGCCTCGGCCTGCTTGGCGAAGTTCAGGGCCTCGGTGGTCAGCGCCTCGACGGCCGCCGTCCGCTGCTCGGGCCCGGCGTCCGGGCGGTGGACGACCTGGCCACGGAACTCGGACCAGCCCGCCCCGATCGCCAGCGGGCGCGAGGCGACGGCGGCGTGGCGCTCCTCGTCGACGAGCCCGGCCAGCAGGTCGGCGGGCGTGTACAGCGCGTGCGGGGGCCGGGTGAAGGTGTACGCCTCGAGACCGGCCGCGACGGTGCCGTCGGCGTCGTGGGCCATGATGTGACGGGCCTGCGCCCCCTGCGGGAGTTCTTCCTCCCGTACGCCCTGGAAGCCCGCGGTCGAGTAGATGGTGGACCCGGACGCGAGAGCGTCCCAGTCGGCGCCGGGCAGCTCCCCGACTGTGTTGTAGGTGCGGACATCCATGGGTGACTCCCGACGTTGACAAGCGGATTGTTCCATCGGCCCGGACTGGATCACCGGGCGGTCCGGCCGACGAGGTCCCACACGTCGCCGCCGCGGAACCGGATGAGACGCACGTCGGACCCCGACAGGCGGACGAACAGGTCGTGGTTGGCGCGCCGTTGTTCCGCGCGCACCTTGAGGGCGTACCAGAGGATCGAGCGGGGGCCGACCACGGTCCAGAAGGTCTCCCGGGTGCCGCCGTACAGCTCCTCCCGGCGTATCCAGCGACGCAGGGTGCGGCGCAGCAGCCGGGGCCAGGCGATGTACAGCGGCGGGTCGACCCAGATCACGCAGTCGGCGGTGTGCGCGTAGGCCGCGACGGCGGCGGGGAACTGGCCGTCGACCACCCAGCGCTCGGCCTCCAGCGCCTTTCCCACCTCCGCGACGAACGTGTCCTCCGGCACCGGTGTCCAACCCGGGCCCCAGAAAAGGGTGTCCAGGCTGACCGGGGGCGCGTCGGACTCCGTCAGCAGTCCGGCGAGGGTCGACTTCCCGCAGCCCGGCCCGCCGACTATCCATACTTTCCCCGCCGGCGGGCTGCCCGGAGGGTTCACTTCACTCACAGCAGGTTCCTCTCCACCCACTTGGCCACCCCGTCCTCGTCGTGGCCGGCCGTCAGTTCCGTCGCCGAAGACCGTACGACAGAAACGGCGTTGGCCACCGCCACCGCCGTGGCGGCCGAGCGCAGCAGGCTCAGGTCGTTGGGTGCGTCGCCGAAGGCGACGACGGTGCTCCAGTCGAGACCGCGGCGGTCGAGGAGCCACGAGACGGCGGACCGCTTGTCCGCGCCGGGCGCCGACACCTCGACGAGTCCGGCGTCCGACGAGGTCCAGCACAGACCGGCGGGGTCGAGGAGGGAGGGCGGGGGCGGCTCGGGGCAGAGGACCATGAGGCAGAGGACGTCCTCGTCGTCCGGCACCTGCTCGATGCGGGGCGCACCGGCGCCGCCGCTGCTGAGGACGTCCGGCCAGTCGGGGCCGAGCAGCCGCCCGGAGGGGCGGTCCACCGCCCAGGGCACCGGGCCGAGGAGCGCGAGCGCCTGGCGCACCCGGGCCGGTGCCATGGCGCGGACCCGCCGCGGCCGGGGGTCGTCCAGTTCGCCGGTGACGGCGCCGTTCGAGGAGACGAGCGACGCGCCCAGGCCGCGCAGCGGCAGCAGCACCTGCCGGGCGGACCAGGCGGGCCGGGCGGTGGCGAGGACCAGGTGCACGCCGCCCGCCACGGCGGCGCCGAGCGCCCTGCGGGTGCGTTCGCCGATCTTCCCGTCCGCGTTCAGCAGCGTGCCGTCCAGGTCCGAGACGACGACCGCCGGGCGGGCGCCCCCAGGAAGGTGGGGGCGCCCGCCGGTCCGTGCGGTGTCCGTGGAGGTCACGGGGTCGATTCGGGGACGGTGGGCAGCGGCATGCGGTGCACGATGGCGGCGGCGTACCGGTGGTAGTGCCACTCCTCGTAGCCGAGGTGGCTCTCGCCGCGGATGCCGAGGTCGGCGTTCTCGAAGAGCTGCCAGCCGGGGCGGTCGACGATGCGGTCCATCTCCTCCCGGGGCGGGTAGTAACCGCACGTGCGCTCCTCGTCGTTGAGCCCGATCAGGTACTCGCCGAAGAAGATGCCGCGCGGTGCGACCATGTCCATCGCGTGATGGATCAGCGCTTCCAGGGTGTGGGCCCGGTTGGGGGGCATCGACCACAGGCCGCTGCCCAGCACCAGCTGGAACTCGCCCGAGGCCGGGAGGGTCATGTAGTCCTGCTCCACGATGGTGCAGTTCTCGGCGAGGCCCTCGGACGCCAGCCGCTCCCGGAGGCCGACGACGTCGTGGTGGCCGTCGACGAGGTCGAACTCGCCCCCGTCCAGGAAGAGCGCGTCGGTCTCCACGGCGACGACCTTCCAGCCGGCGCGGAGCAGGGGAAGGGCGAACTTGCCGTCCGAGGCGCCGAGCACGCAGGCGGTCGGTCGCACCCGGCGGACGTACTCGCCCATCGGGATGTAGCGGGCGAGGGCGGGGAAGTACGAGTAGTACGGACCCCAGTAGCTCTTCTCGTCGACGTCCAGCACGTGGTCGTTCACGGCATTCCTTCCGCTGGTGGGCGTCATGCGCCTATGGGGGCCGCCGACTCGGCGGCGCTGTTGCGGGTGCTGCCCCATCGCTTGGCCGAGGCCTCGTGGATGAACCAGATGTCGTCCTCGTCCAGGAGCCGGGAGACCACCTCGGGGTACGCCTCCTCGAAGTACGTGTAGGGCGGCCGGTTGTCCTTGCGCGAGTGGTAGTCGAGCCGGTCCTGCCCGTGTGCCGCGGTGATCGCGGTACCGGGGTGGTAGGTGAGGATGTTCGGGCTGGCCATGACGAGCAGTTCGTCGTCGATGAGGCGGCCGATCTCCTCGATCGTCTCCTCGATGGTCTGCCGGTTCTCGCCGTCGAGTCCGAACAGCACGGAGCTGCCGACGCGGATCCCGTGGTCCCTGATGGTGGTCAGGGCCTCCCGCACCTTGCTCACCCAGGCTTCGGGGTTGCGGCGCAGCAGGTTCTTCCCGACGTTGCGCATGACCTGCTGGGCCATGCTCTCGATGCCGATGTAGACGTAGGTGCAGCCGTTCTCCCTCATGAGGTCGAGGGCCTCGTGCACCTCCTTCGCCTTGGCGCGGTTGAGGACGACGTCCACGGTGAGCTGCGCGCCCCACTCGAACGACCGTACCTCCGGCCGACGGGCCCGCAGGCGCGCCAGTTCGTGGCAGAAGTCGGTGATCGCCTTCCAGTTGCCGCCCCAGAAGACGGGGTCGTCGAAGAAGGCCGCCTCCGTTCCCCAGTCGACCAGTTGCTCGATCCGCCGCGCGACGTGCTCGGTCTCGGACACCGCGAACCGCGTGGGCCGCTGCGACACCTGGATGCTCTCGGAGCAGAAGGTGCACTTGAAGGGGCAGGCGTCCAGCGTCATCATGTGGGCGGTGCGGCTGCCCAGGGGGGAGCTGCCCGCGCGGGTGAAGATCCCGAACCGGGCCCGCACGGAGAACGCCTCGTACGGCGACGGAAGTTGGGCCGCGCCGAGACGCTCCCCCTGCACGGGGACGAGCACGGCTTCCTCCGCGGTGAGCCCGACGATGCTGCCGAGCCCCTTGGTTCCCCCGTCATGGGTGGCGACGAGGTCGAGCGCGTCGAGGACCTCCTCGACGGGGGTGGGCCCGAACCCGGGGGTGGCCACCAGCCCGACCGCACGTAACAGCAGGTCGAGGAGGGGAGATCCGTCCCCCGCCACCACGAAGTCGACCACGGGCCGGGCGCGGCCGTCGCGGATGACCTCGACCGTGCTGCTCCAGGACAGGTCGGCCGTGCCGTCGGCGTGCCGGTAGCGGACGGTCTCGTCGGCGTGTCTGCCGCCGAGGATCACCAGGCAGCCCGGTGCGTGCTCCTTGGCCAGCTCGGCCATCTCCAGCGCGTAGCGGTGGCCGGCCGACACCGAGCTGAGCAGCAGCACCTTGGGCCGCAGCGCCCTCAGTTCGGTGATGAACGCCTCGCGGGCCACATCGTCCCAGATGCGCGGGTCGAAGACGTGGCCGTCGGTGGTACGGCTGTCCGCCACGAGCACGGAACGCGGTCCGTCCTCGGCGCGGCGGTAGGCGTCGTCCGGGTAGCGGCCCCAGTCGGCGGCGACGTCGTCCAGCGACGGCTGCGCGGCGAGACCTCGCACGAGGCGGGCGACGGACCGTTCGATGGTGAGGGAGAGGGCCGAGTAGAGGCACATGGGGTCGCCGGGGTAGGCGACCTCCCCGCCACGGCTGGTGGCGACGGGGGCCAGGGCGGCCATGATCGGAAACAGGTAGGGGTCCCGGCCCGGGCGGGCGGCGGTGGCGCCGGCCCGCTCGAAGAGGTCGCGCCGGCGGGAGAGGCGGTCTGCCAGCTCCTGCCGGGCGGCGGGGTCGGGACATCGCGGTTCCAGGGGTGGACGAACCGTCAGTATCACGTGAGGTCCCTGCGCTTCGGGGGGATCAGATGGCCGAGATCAGCTCGGCGACGGCGGGCTCGGCGGCCCGGCTGGTCACCAGGGAGGTGGTGTCGCCGAGCTTGCGGTAGGCATGGGTGGCCAGACAGGCGCGGGCCACGTCCGCGAAGTCGGTGACGGCCGGCGTCGCGGCGATCTTGTCGACCGTGGCGGTGTCCTGCGCCTGGGCGGCCTCGCGCAGCCGGGATTCGAGGTCGACGAGTTCCCGCGCCGCCTCGCGGGCGCCCTCCGGGGTGGTGGGGAAGGCCGGCAGAGCGGCCGGGAGCGCCGGGTCGTCCACGATCTTCCGGGCGAGTGCGGTCTCGTTCTCGTAGAAGTGGAACGTGCCGGCCTGGTGGATGTACCGGCCGGCGGGCACGCCGAGGAGTCCGGCGGCGTACTGCTGCATGCCCATGAAGAGGAAGGCGTCGTAGGGCAGGACGGTCAGCGCCTGCTGGGCGCGCATCACGGTGAGCCAGACGAGGGCCCCGTCCCGCAGGAAGAGGTGCACGCCGACGGCGCAGGGGTACTCCCGCGACTGACGGAAGTTGTCCTGCGGCTCCAGGACCAGAGCGAAGGCCCGGCGGTGGGCGGGGTCGCGCTCGATGCGGCCGACGACCTCCTCCAGCTGGTTCCCGTTGGCCGTGATCAACCGGTGGCCGAAGGCGCCGCTGAGGGTGTGCTGGTCGTCCGAGTACTCGTGGGCGCCCCGGCGGTAGTACGCGGGGGTCTCCACGTCGTTGCGGCCGTCGAGCGACCAGGCGAGGAGGCCGAAACAGTACGAGAGGTTCACCGGCAGGTGCGGGGTGACCGCGAGACAGGACGTGGGGTTCTCGATCGTGCTGCGATGGGCGATGAGTTCGCGGTAGGGGCGGTCGTTGCGGCCGAAGTCGGATGCCTTCGAGAGCGGGTCGCGGACCGACGGGATGTCACTTCCCTCGTCGAGGACCGCCTGGAGACCGGACGTATAGGCATCAGCAAAAGAACGGAAAACATCCATGCCGCGTTCCCCTTAATTTTGAGAGTTGCCCGAGGGATGGGATGGGTGAAAAGTTCACTTCGCGTCAACTCGGACAAACCATCGTGGCTTGTTGGCCAGCTGCCCAAGTGATCCCACACCAGCCACCCAGCCATTGTCAACCAACGCCTGAAATACGCGAGTTACAGTCACAGCAACCCGAGAAGCCCATGAATCAGGAAAATCACGGGCGCCGTTGACATCCATTGGAGAGGCCCTGCTAGTGTGCGCGCTTGAATTTCCAGTAATCACCTCGCTTCCGTTGGAATGAGGTCAAAGAATGGCTGGTTTCAATCGCTCCGCTCCCCCATGGCTGAACGAGCGGTGGCGTATAGGGTGGGGCACCGGCGTGGTGCTCGTGACCTACGCGGGGCTCATCGCCGTCCACCCCACCTCGACGCATGGCGTGGGTGGCCCGATCGCGCTGCTGGCCCTGGTGGGATACACGCTCGGTGCCCTCCTGATCGTCTCCGGCGCCGTGGCCCGGCTGCCTCCCACCACCGTGGCCCTGTTACCCGTGGCCATCACGGTGAACATCGTGATGGGCAAGATCGTCTACTTCAGCGGCCTGCCCCTGCAGCTCGACTCCATCGGAACCGTGCTGGTGGGAGTGGTCGCGGGGCCGGCCGCCGGGGCCGCGACCGGGGCGCTCGCCAGTGTCATCGTGGGCATGACGATCACACCCGGCGCCCTGCCCTACGCCGTGACTGCGGCCATGATCGGCTTCACCGCGGGCACGCTGGCACGCGCGGGGCTGTTCCGGCGGCTCCCCACAGCGGTGCTCGCCGGTGGCCTGATCGGTGTGGTCGCCGGCGTCATCTCCGCCCCCATCACCGCCTTCGTCTTCGGCAACGCCAGCGGATCGGTGGGCCAGTCCGCGCTGATCGCGACCTTCCAGGCGTTCGGCAACGGCATGCTCAAGGCCGCCACCCTGCAAGGACTGGTGGCGGATCCGCTCGACAAGGCACTGACGGTGGTGCTCGCGATGGCCATTCTCAAGGGCCTGCCACCGGGATTCCTCCACCGCTTCCCGTTCGTCCGGGACCGGCACATCCTGGCGCCCCGGCCCGACCTTGTGAGGGCCGGGTGAAGGCCGTGCGGGACACCACACCCGCGACCGGCGCCTCCGGCATTCACCGGCTCAATCCCCTGACGAAACTCGCCTTCGCCGTCACCGTGACCGTCTGCGCTTTCGCCGTGGTGGATTACTGGTGGCCCCTGCTGCTCTTCGGCGCCCTGCTCCTTCCGGCCGCGATCGGCGCGGGAGTGTTACGGCGTTTCCTGCTCCTGCTCGCCACGTTCTGGGTTCCGGTTGCCGTGGTCCTGTTCCTGGTCCAGGGATTCTTCCTGCCCGATGCCCATGACGTGATTGCCCAACTCGGACCGCTGAAACTGAAGAGCGAGGGCGTCTCCTTCGCCTTTCTGACGGCACTGCACATCCTGGTGCTGATGGGCGGGTTCTTCCTGCTGCTCCTCACCACCCACCCCGGGGCCTTCATGAGCGCCCTGAGCGAACGCAGGGTGTCGCCGAGCCTCATCTACATCGCGTCGGCGGCGCTGCAGATCGTGCCGGCGCTCAGCCGTCGCGCCACGCGCATCCTCCATGCCCAGCAGGCACGCGGCCAGGTGATCCACGGTCTGCGCGGCCGGGCGCGGGCGCTGATACCTCTGATGGGACCGCTGATCCTCGGCGCCTTCACCGACGTGGGCGAACGCGCCGCCGCCATGGAGACCCGGGGGTTCGGCGCCACCCGCCACCCCACGAGCCTCACCACGGTCCCGGACAGCGGGGCACAACGATGCCTGCGCGCCGCCTTGATGCTGTGCGCCGTGGCCGCGGTCACTGTGAACGTGTGGGGAGTCATGCGTTGATCGAAGTCAAGGGTTTCTCCTTCACCTACCCCACCGGCTCCCGGCCGGCGCTCCGCGACATCGAGTTCGAGGTCGGTCCCCGCGAACTGTGCGCGGTGGTGGGCGGCAGCGGCGCGGGCAAGAGCACCCTGGCCGGCGTGGTGAGCGGCACCGTTCCCCATCTCACCGGCGGCACGGCGGAGGGGGCGGTCCAGGTCAACGGCAGGGACCTGGCCGACACACCGCTGTCCGGGCTCGTGGGCGAGGTCGGGCTCGTCATGCAGAATCCGTTCAACCAGATCTCCGGCGCCCGCTTCTCGGTACGCGAGGAGATCGCCTTCGGCCTGGAGAACCTCGGCGTCCCACGGGACGAGATGACGGCCCGGATCGACCCCGTCCTGCACGACCTCGGGCTCGCCGGGGTGGCCGACCGGTCGCCGTACGAGCTGTCGGGCGGGCAGCAGCAACTGCTGGCCATCGGCTCGATCCTGGTCATGCGGCCCACCGTCATGGTGCTCGACGAACCGACCTCGCAACTGGACGCGGCCGGAAACGCGCTGGTCTTCGAGGCGCTCGACACCCTCAAGGAGAAGGGCGTCACCGTCCTGCTGATCGAACACCGGATGGAACGACTCGCCCGCGCGGCCGACCGCGTCCTCGTGCTCGACCGGGGGGCGATCGTGGCGAACGGCACGCCCGAGGAGGTACTGGCGGACGAGCGGCTGGAGGAGTGGGGAGTCGCACCGCTGCGCTACACGGTGGCCGCGCGCCGTGCGGCGGACCGGGGACTCTGGCCGGCCCGAAGGCCGCTCCCGGTGACGCTCGACGCCGCCGCCGCGGGATTCGGCGAGACGGTGGGCCGCCCCGACCGAGGAGACTGGCGATGATCATACGGATCGATTCCCTGACGTTCCGCTATCCCAACGGCACCACGGCCCTGGACGGGGTGTCCTTCTCCGTCGAGGCCGGTGAACGGGTGGCGATCGTCGGCGCCAACGGCGCGGGCAAGAGCACCCTCGCCCGTCACCTCGTCGGCATCGAACGTCCGGCCTCCGGAACCATCGAGATCGACGGACGGCGGGCCGACGGCCTGGGCATCGCCGAACTCGCCCGCACCGTCGGTTTCGTCTTCCAGAACCCGGACGACCAGCTCCACGCGGCGAGCGTCGACAAGGAGGTGGGGTTCGGCCCGCGCAACCTCGGCTTCCCGCCGGCCCGCCGCGCGGAGCTGGTCGAATCCGCCCTGCGCAGAACGGGTCTGACGCGGTGGCGCGACACCCACCCCCACCACCTGTCGCTGGGCGAGCGCAAACGGGTCGCCCTCGCCTCGGTCCTCGCCATGGACACTCCGGTCGTCGTCCTCGACGAGCCGACGACCGGCCAGGACCACGCCTCCGTCGTCCTGCTGGGCAACCTGGTCGACGACCTGGCCGCCGACGGCCGGACCGTCCTCGCCATCACCCACGACATGGACTTCTGCGTGGAGCACTTCGACCGCGTCCTCGTCCTGCAGAACGGCCGCATCGCCTGGGACGGCCCGATCACCGGCTGGCTCGCACACGTCGCCGCCACGGACGGCCAGGGCCTCGAACTCCCCCAACTGGCCCACCTCGGCCGCCGACTGGGCTGGGAGGGCCCGGTGACCACCGTGACGGACTTCCTGCAACGCCTGGCCGCGGAGACCGGGCCCGCGCCGGTGACGTCCACCGCCCCGTGAGGGCGCCGACGGCCAGGGGCCGCGGCCATTTCCCCGGCCGGGCGCGTCACCGTCGCCTGGGCGGGGGCGCCGGCCCGGGCCCGGACCGACTGCTCCATGGGCACGCGTCTACAAATCATGGGCCGCGGATGCGGTACGGCTTGGGGATCACTGGACCAGACCAGCCTGAGTTCGACGTGGCGTGGGGTGGTCGAGCGTGCGCGGGCACCCGGTGCCCCGTGGCCTTTCGCGCCGCTGGACGGAACGATGTGCGAGGCGGCCTGTCGGGCTGGAAGGTGGCCCCTTGGTTTCCATGTTGCCGCGCAGGCTTTTGGCGTTCTCCTTGCAGGTGGCGAGGCCGAGCAGGTCGAGCCAGGTCACCGGGTTGAGGACGTACGCGCAGGGGTTGGGCCCCGCTTCCAGGCCATGAGGGTCGGGGGAGACGTAGCGGGCGGTCTCGGGTAGTACTGGCGGAAGTGGTTGTAGTGCACGCCGCCGGTCTCGGCGTCGGCCCGGTTGTGTGAGGTTCCGGTCCAGGTCCGGAGACGTTGATCGTCAGTGGCAGATGTCAGAATCCGTGGCGTGCCAGACGCTGACTACTTCTCTGCCGCCGATGATGAGTCCGCCGTTGCCGTGATCGAGGCTGGTGGACCGGTCCGTGCAGGGCTGGACGTGATCTTCCTCAAGGACATCGATCCGGTCGATGCCATCGCCCGGGTCGAGGCTGTGATGACCGGCTGCAGTTATCAAGAGGTAAGCCGGCGCCCGAGGGTGGGGCAGCTGTTGTCCTCTGAGGACGTCGACACGCCGTTCGTCCTGACCGTCTCGGACACGCTTTGCGATGCCCTGGTCTCCGCCTCCGGAGACGACGTCGCGGCCGCGGCCGAGGCTTGGTCTGGGAGGGGTGGGGGTGTCGGACATGATGCGGCGACGGCAGCTGTGGTCCTGGAGGCCCTGACCGGCCTGGCCAAACGGGCTCGCGCCGCGGACCTGCGCCTTTATTGCTGGTGGACTCTGTGACGGCTCACTCCCGTCCGGCCCGGTCTTAGTCCGCAGCTCGCGTCGGGCCCGGATCCGGCGGGAGTCGCCGGTGAGCGTGAGGACCTCGGCGTGGTGGACCAGGCGGTCGGTCATCACGGCCGCGACGACGTCGCCGGAGAAGGTCTCTCCCCAGCGTCCGAAGGGCAGGTTCGAGGTCACCATCACTGTGTCCCTGCGGCTCACCTACGCGTCAGCGGAGCGGTCGTCGCCTGCACCAACCCCACCGGCCAGCACCGCGGTCCACCTCCGCGTAAGCGGAGCGGACCACGAGCCCGACGATCCAGGGGGCGAGTCGACCGGTTCACCTCCGCCTGCGCGGAGCGGACATCACTGCCCTCCGGATCCGGTCGTTGACTCCGGTTCACCTCCGCCTGCGCGGAGCGGACGGGGCGGGGCGGCAGCTCGGTAGCCCCGCCCCGGGTTCACCTCCGCCTGCGCGGAGCGGACCGCGGCATGGTCTACAAGCGCGACACGGTCGACGGTTCACCTCCGCCTGCGCGGAGCGGACGGCTCGACGCGGAGGCTGACGTTTCCGCTCTACGGTTCACCTCCGCTTGCGCGGAGCGGACGCCCTCCTCGGCGCCGTCGTCGCCGGGCCCGGCGGTTCACCTCCGCCTGCGCGGAGCGGACGAGTCGGCGGCCAGCTGGTTCGCGGCGGTGATCGGTTCACCTCCGCCTGCGCGGAGCGGACTTGTTCAGGTAGCCGGTGAAGACCTGCACCCACGGTTCACCTCCGCCTGCGCGGAGCGGACGCCCGCACCCGCCTGCCCAAGCAGGTCAACGTCGGTTCACCTCCGCCTGCGCGGAGCGGACGACGGCGGTATCTACGTCCTGGCCCTCGGCGGCGGTTCACCTCCGCCTGCGCGGAGCGGACGTCAACGTCTACGACTACCTCAGCCCCGGCTCCGGTTCACCTCCGCCTGCGCGGAGCGGACGCCGTGGCCACGGCGCCGGCGGTCTCGATGGCCGGTTCACCTCCGCCTGCGCGGAGCGGACTACGGCTTTCCTCAGTTCGGAACAAAGGATTACGGTTCACCTCCGCCTGCGCGGAGCGGACGCTTCCGCCGGCTGCGTGGTGGCCCGAGCGGGCGGTTCACCTCCGCCTGCGCGGAGCGGACATCACCGACGTGATGAACCAGGCCCAAGCGGACGGTTCACCTCCGCCTGCGCGGAGCGGACGTCAGCAGGTACAGGTCGGTGATCTCCTCGATCGGTTCACCTCCGCCTGCGCGGAGCGGACGGCTTCGTTCCACGGCTGGGTGGCACCGGTCCCGGTTCACCTCCGCCTGCGCGGAGCGGACGAGGCGAGCGGTACGGACGGGAAGCTGGTGCCCGGTTCACCTCCGCCTGCGCGGAGCGGACGTCCGTAGCGGGTGACGGCCTGAAACAGCAGCTGGTTCACCTCCGCCTGCGCGGAGCGGACGACCCCCACCGCCGCTCCGGCGGCTGGCGGGCCGGTTCACCTCCGCCTGCGCGGAGCGGACGGGAGCATCTTCGCGGTGGTCTTGCGCAGCCACGGTTCACCTCCGCCTGCGCGGAGCGGACGACGGCGGTGTCGGCCCAGCGCGGGTCGGTGTCGGTTCACCTCCGCCTGCGCGGAGCGGACACGCCCGGCGGCTGGAGGCGGAGATGTGGTGGGTCTTCACCTCCGCCTGCGCGGAGCGGACACAGTACGTCCCCGGCCACGGCCTCCAGCGGGTCCTTCACCTCCGCCTGCGCGGAGCGGACACGCGCCCCTCGACCCTCCCCGGCTCCGCTCCTTCTTCACCTCCGCCTGCGCGGAGCGGACACACCACCGTGTCCCAGTGCTTGTCATGATGGAGCTTCACCTCCGCCTGCGCGGAGCGGACACCAGACCGATGACGCCCGGATGAGCGTCGACTTCTTCACCTCCGCCTGCGCGGAGCGGACACACTTCCTGACCTGCGATGTCAGAAGGGCTTGACACTTCCTTTACCAACGCTGTTGCGGCGCATCAGAGTCTCCCTGACCTCGATCAAATCGCGGCGTCTCAGAGAGACGCGCCACGACGGTGACAGAAGTCAGACTATCTCCGGCATGGAGACGGCGGTGGAAAGTCCGCAGGTGGGGCCGTGTTGTCGGTGGCTGCTGCTAGAAGTTCTCGGTATGAGCGATGTGGTGGTCCCGGACCAGGTGGATGTGCGGGTGTGGGGCAAGGAGCGGGGACTGCCGTATCCGTACCCCTTGATCTGTCATCTGCTGGATGTGGCAGCGGTGTTCGGCGCGCTGTGGGATGTCCTGTTGCACCCTCGGTTACGAGCGCGCGTCGCGGGGGAGCTTGGGCTGGGTGTGGGCGAGGCGCGAGCGGTGCTGGCGTGGTGGGCGGGTCTGCATGATCTGGGGAAGATCACGCCACCGTTCCAGGCGCAGGTGCCGGATGCGTTCAGGGCGTTGACGGGCGACGGGGTCTACGTTGCGGCGGCAGGGGCCGAGAGGTTGGCGGGGTTCCGGCACGAGCTGGGGACGCACTGGGCGTTGGTGTCATTGTTGGCGGAGGCCGGATATCCGGTATCGCGGGTGCAGGCGCGCAGTCTGCCGCATCAAGTGGCCCAGTTGCTGGGCGGGCACCACGGGTGTTTTGCAGATGTGGTGCCGCCCCGGCAAGCCGCGGCAGCCGGGCAGTATCAGGCGGGGCTGGGGCAGCGCGGGTGGCAGGAGCAGCGGCGCTGCCATCTTGAGGCGGTTCGGCGGGTAGTGGGGGCCGAGACCGTGCCGGCAGGGCAGCTGTCGGCGGCGACGTCGGTGCGGGTGTACGGGCTGGTCGTATTGGCGGACTGGCTGGCCAGCAGCGTCGAGTGGATCCTGCCCGGTCTGCCGTCCAGGACGTGGCCGGGCAGTGCGGAACAGTTGGATGCGCACTACCGGCAGGCTGCGCGGGACGCGCCTGGCGTGGTGGCGACGGCGCGACTGGGCCGTACCGAGTTCCCGCGTAAGAAGGCTTTGAAGTTCGAGGAGTTGTTTCCGTTCACGCCGAACGCATTGCAGCAGGACATCGCGGAGGTCCTGCCCGGGCTGGTGGGGCAAGAAGGCTCGGGACTGGTACTGGTGACAGCGCCGACAGGCGACGGGAAGACGGAGGCAGCCCTGTTCGCGGCCGCGACGCTCGGTCGGGCCTCGGGGGCGCGAGGGGTGTACTTCGCGTTGCCGACGATGGCGACCGCGGACCAGATGTTCCCCCGGGTGGCCTCGTTCGCCGAGCGCGTGCTGACCGGGGAGCGGGCCCTGTTGCTGATGCACAGCGCGGCCTGGCTGAGCCCCGCGATGGACGGCGTCCAGGGCGGACGCGCGACGGACACCTGGAGCCTCAAGGAGACCGTCGGACAGGGTGAGCAGGACGCGGATGCGTCAGACGATGAGTTCAGTGCGGCTCCGGCCACTGCGGTGGAGGCGCGTGCATGGCTGCGGGAGGGCGGCAAGCGGGGTTTTGTCGCGCCGTTGGGCGCGGGCACGATCGATCAGGCTCTCGCTGCGGTCCTGCTGGTCTCCTTCAACGCGCTGCGTCTGTTCGGCCTGTCGGACAAGGTGCTGATCGTGGACGAGGCGCATGCCTACGGGCCGTGGATGCAGACGCTCATGGTCCGCCTTCTGGAATGGCTGGGGGCGTTGCGGGCGCCGGTGGTGCTGCTGTCGGCGACGTTGACCGGCCGCTCCGCCAGTTCCCTCGTCGACGCGTACCGGCGGGGTGCCGGCTACACCGCGCCCTGCAACATTCAACCGGCCTACCCAGGCTGGCTGTTCACGGACGCCGCGACGGGAGAGGTGTCGCATGCGCGCGCGGTGGCGACCTTGCGCCCACGCACCCTGGACCTGTCGCTGCGGCAGGTGACCTGGGACTGCGATGACAGCGAAGCCCGGCTGAAGCCGGGCGGGCGACGCGGCGTACTACGTGAAGTCCTTGCTCCCGTGGCCGAGTTCGGCGGGACGGCGCTGGTGTGCTGCACGACCGTCGCTGAGGCACAACGCACCTTCCGCGACCTCCGCAGGGCGTTCCCGGCCCTGGCCCGCAGGAAGGGCGGGCTCCGGCTGCTTCACTCACGCTTCCCCGGCCTGCTGCGACAGGAGATCACCGCCGACTGCGAGCACGCCTACGGAAAGCCCGGCCCGGACGAACAGCCCTGTGCGCGGCCTGCGTCGATCCTGGTGGCGACCCAGATCGTGGAACAGTCACTGGACTTCGACTTCGACCTCGTGGTCAGTGACCTCGCTCCGCTGGCCCTACTCCTGCAACGCGCTGGCCGCGGACGGCGCCACGCCCGCGGGGCGGCCGGACGGCCCCACTGGGCGCGAGCGGAAGAGCGGCCTGCTCTGGTCATCCTGGAGCCCACCGGGCCGGACGGTGCGACCGAGCCCCCCAGGTCGTGGGGAGACGTCTACGACCACTCGCTTCTGCTGCGCTCGGCCGCCCTGCTGCGGGAGAAGGCAGGGCAGGGAATCGCTGTTCCCGGGGACGTGCAGCACCTCGTGGACGCCGTGTACGCGCAGGACTTCACCGATCGGCTGAAGGAGGCCGGCGGGGAGGAGGCCGAGGCGGCCGCGCGGCGGCTGCACGCACTCGACCAGCGCCGGACGGGTGCTCAGATCGCGGAGGAGACGCTCGCCGTGATGACTGGGATCAGTCCACCGTATGCGGTACGCGGTGATCTGTCCCTCCTGAGCAAAGGCACCGCGGAGATGACCGCGGAGTTGCTCACCACCCGGCTCGGTGCCGACACCGGACGCCTGCTCATGCTGTTCACCCAGGATGCGGGGGGAGTCTCGCTCGACGAGGACGGGCGACTCCCGATGCCGGACAAGGGTGCTCCGGACCGGGCGGCGGTGCGACGGATCGTCGCGCGCGCCGTACCCGTACCCGGCAGTTGGCTGCCTCCGGCTGGCGAGCGGCCCGACCTTCCTGCGGCCTGGCGCAAGCAGACCCACCTGCGTGACCTCGTCCTCGTACCCATGGTCCGTACGGCGGAGGGCAGCGAGGGCGCAGTCTGGCACGGTCAACTCGACGGCAGACGCGTCGAGTTCACGCGCGAGACCGGAATCGATCGAATTTGACCGAGGTCACCGAACCGCTTGAGCTGTGCCAGGCACCCTTGGATGATTGGACCAGGCCCGCCCCCCGGCACTGGGAGACGAGGGGTGGGCCGGACGAGCCCGCTTGCGCGAGCAGAGGGGAAGCACCGGCGGCGAGCTGTGGCACGCACCCGGTTCACCCCCGCTCACACGGGGCCCTCGATACCCATTGTGCCAACCCGCCCACCGCAGGAGCGTGATGTTCACGGTGTCCACCTTTCCCCTTGACGAAGCACCGTGGATCCCGGTCCTGTGGACTCCGGCCGCCCAAGCAGGCGGCAAGCACCTCCCGCCGCTGGTCGGCCTGCGCACCGTGCTGGCGCGCAGTCACGAGATCAGCTCGCTCGCCATCACCGAACCGCCGGCCTACTCCGCGGTCCTGCGCACGCTGTACGCGCTCACCGCCCGGGTGTGCGCGCTGGATGAGGACGACGACGGATCGGGAGAGGACTGGTCCGAGCGCCGTCTGAACATTCTGGACACGGGTCGTCTGCCCGCCGACGGCATCATCGCCTACTTCGACGCCTGGGCGCACCGGCTGTGCTTGTTCGGCGAGCGGCCTTGGATGCAGGACCCGCGCCTGGCCGAACAGTGCGATCCGGCGCGTTCGGCCGGGGTCAACAAGCTGGTGCCGACCCGGCCTTCCGGAAACAATCACGCCTGGTTCACCCACGTTCAGGACGGCGACCCTGACCCCGTCCCCGCCGGTGAAGCCGCCCTGAGCCTGCTGACCTGGCACTACTACGGCCCCTCCGGACGAGGCTCCGCCCGCACCGTCGGTGGAACCGCGAGCGCGAACATGAAGGCGGGCCCGCTGCGCGGCGCGCTCTCCTACCATCCCGAGGGCTCCACCCTCTTCGAGACTCTCCTGGCGGGCCTCCTTCACCCGGACCCGCAGGTGAGCCGTACGACGGACCGCTGCATGTGGGAGTGGGAGGAACTGCCCGACCCGGACGCGCCACCGCCCCCCGTGCAGGGGCCCTGCTCGCGGCTGACGGCCGTCTCCCAGCATGCCCTGCTCCTGATCCCCGACCCGGACGACGAGAACGTCGTGACGGATGCCTTCATCACCTGGGCCTACCGCGACGGGCGTCTGCCGCGCGACGACCCGTTCCTGATCTGGCAGATCAGCCAGCAGGGCAACCCCTATCCCCGGCCTGCGGATTCGGGGCGCGCGCTGTGGCGGGACATCGACAGCCTGCTGCTGCTCAAACCCGGCGGCACGGCCCAGGCCCGCCACCCCGAAGTCTTCTCCCCTTCCCATGCCCTGGAAGTCTCCGACGTGCTGGACAGGCCACTGGCCGTGCGTGCTCTCGGCTTCGAGCAGGACGGGCAGGCCAAGGACCGGCAGTTCGTCGCCGGGCTGACCCCGCCCGTCCTTGACCGGGCCGAGGAAACCAACCCGGCCGTCGCGCCGGCGGTCGGCTGGCTGCGGCGCACCGGCGAGCTGTACGGGCGGCGCGTGCAGTACGCGGTGCGCCGTGCCTGCCAGCTCTACACCCGTGAGACCAGGCCGAAGGAAGCTGACAACTGGGCAGAGCGGGCCGCCGCCTTGTACTGGCCGCACGCCGAGGAGGAGTTCTGGTCCCGCTTCGACGGCCTCGATCCGAGCGGCGCGCTCCTCGTCGAGGCCGGACTGGACCGTAACGCTGCCAGGCGGGCGTTCTTGCGGATCGCGGAACGGGCCTACGCGAGCGTCACCGAGCCGGTGTGCCACACCCAGCGCGGTGCGCGCGCTGTCGCCGACGCCCGTACCGAGCTCTACGGCGGCAACCGGCGTCCGCGCTCCTGATCCGCCCCTGTCCGTCAGACCGCTGGCCGTGCCCAGCCGCAGCGGCCGTCCCCGGAGGAACTCCCGATGACCATCACCGCCCCACCTGTCACCCGGCTTTCCCTGTACCGCACATACGTCGAAGAGATCACCGCCAGGTGCGGTGCCGATCCCGGTGTCCGGGTCGCTCTGCGCAAGGGACTGCGCCGCGGGCTGAACGACGTCGGCTCCATGCACCGCATCGTCGCCCCGTGGTTGCCCGAAGAGAGGGGAGAGGCGGAGGAGCGTGCCTTCTACGCCGTGGCCGCGATGATCGCCGACCGGCCCCGCCACTCCTTCACCACCCCCGACACCGACGCCGACGAGACGACGCCGGAGCCCGACGGACAGGACTTGCCGGCCGCCGGCAACGAGCCGAAGACATCATCGACGGCGGGCAAGGAGGCGGAACCCGCAGAAGGGCGGAAGCCACCTGCGCGAGCCCGCCGGGACAGCCTGGGCGCTTCCTTCGCCCGTGCCGTCGTCGCGCAGGGCGGACAGACCGGGGTCCGTCAGGACACGGCCGAAGCCCGCCTGAACCTCCTGACCCGACAGAGTCTGGAGGGAGTCCACCGTCATCTGCCCGGCAGCGTGCGACTGTTGCGCGCCAGTGACACCGACATCGACTTCGCCGTCCTCCTGGCCGACCTGGCGGCCTGGCCCCGGTACTCCAAGGCCATCTCCCGGCGCTGGCTCCAGGACTTCTACCGCATCCGGAACTCCGCCATCGAAGCCGCCGCCCGCCGCCACGACAGCGAGGACGACGAGACCGGCGACCCGAACTGACCTCCCTCACAAACCACTTCGCGCCAACCTCGGCGGCCGGCCGCATCCACTTCCCTGGAGGACCTCTCATGACTGCGCGCGCCCGATTCCTCGACATCCACATCATCCAGTCCGTACCATTCGCGAACCTCAACCGCGACGACACGAACTCCGTCAAGACCGTGCTCTATGGCGCAAAGCTGCGCACCCGTGTCTCCAGCCAGTCCTGGAAGCGGGCAACGCGCGTCGAGTTCGAGAGGATCACCGGGAGCAGCACGCTGCGTACCCGCCGCATCGGCGAAGCCGTCACCCGCGAACTCGCAGACCGCGGCTGGCCGCAGGAACTCGCCGAGCGGGCGGGAGCCCACATCGCCGCCTCGGTCGGCAAGTTCGAGGTCGAGGAGAAGACCGAAGGGAAGACCAAGACCGCGATCCCCAACCACGTGATCACCAACGCGATGGTCTACGTCCCCCGGGCCGCCGTGCGCGAACTCGCCGACTACGCCGAGGAACACCGCCAGACACTGGAAGCCGCCAAGGACATCACGAAGAAGGGCGAGGCCAAAGCCTCTGCCTTGCCCAAGGCCGGTGTGGACGCGATCCTGCGCAGCCGCAACGACGTCATCAACCTCTTCGGGCGCATGCTCGCCGAGGTCGACCGGGCCGGCGTCGACGGCGCCGTCCAGGTGGCTCACGCCATGACCACCCACGAAGCCGACGCCGACCTCGACTACTTCACCGCGGTCGACGACCTCACCTCCACCTGGCAGGACACCACCGGCAGCGCCCACATGGGCCACGCCGAGTTCAGCGCAGGGACCTTCTACCGCTACGCCACCCTCGACCTCGAAGAACTCACCCACAACCTCGCCGGGACCGACAGCACCGCCGACGTCCACGAGGTTCTCACCAGCTTCCTGACCGCGTTCACCCTCGTCGTGCCGCAGGCCAAGAAGAACTCCACCGCCCCCCACACCCTGCCCCACCTCGTCCACTTCGCCGTGCGCGGCGACCGGCCCGTCTCCTTCGCCGCCGCCTTCGAGGAACCCGTACGCCCCGGCGCGCACGGCGGCCACGGCGCCCCTGCGGTGGACGCCCTCGCCCAGTACGCGGCAGCAGCCGGCTCCTTCCTCGGCACCAGCCACCTCCTCTACCGGAGCTGGACCAGCCCGGAACTCAAAGACCTTCCCGACGCCCTCGGCCCGCGCGCCGACAGCCTCGACGCCCTCATCACCGAAGCCGTCGGCCACGTCCGGACCGCCGGCCAGGACAGCGCCGCATGAGCGCCCCCCGCCGGGCGCACGTGCCGGGCCTGTTGCTGCGGCTGGCCTCACCCCTGCAGTCCTGGGGCGAGCACAGCCACTTCGACGACCGTGACACCCTGCCTTTCCCCACCCGCTCCGCCATCACCGGCCTCCTCGCCTCGGCCCTGGGCCGCTCCCGCCACCACCGCCTCGACGACCTCGCCCTGTCGGTCACGGTCCGCGCCGACCGTCCCGGCAGTCACCTGCGCGACTTCCACACCGTGGGAGGCGGCCTGAGCCGCGAGCGGACCGTGGTCACCGCCGACGGCAAACGACGCGACAGCGACACCTCCACCCTCACCAGCACCCGCTGGTACCTGCAGGACGCCGCCTTCACCGTGGCCCTCACCCTGCCCGACCACACCGCCCCCCCCGCCTCCTGGAGCGACGCTTTGCTGTCCCCGCGCTGGCCCCCCTACCTGGGCCGCCGCTCCTGTCCCCCAGCGGGCCCGCTCCTCCTGGGCCGCAGCACCGACGTCCTCCACGACCTCGTCCACCTCCCCCTCGCCGTACACGCGCGCCACGCCGTGACCGGCCCTGATGACGGCAAAGGCGCCACGGTCTCGGTGCTGTTCCTGTCCGACCAGCCCCTGACCGGACTGCCCGCCCCCCTCGGCCGCAGCACACCCGACGACGGCACGCAGGAGCACTCCACCATCCTGGACGCCCCCGTCGACTTCACCTCCCTACACCGCCGCCACCGGGCCCGCCCGCTCTACCGGCGCACACTCACCCTGCCCGCCTCCCAATGCGCCGACTACGGAACCCGACAACTGACCCGACTCGCCGCCTACACCTCTCCCACCTACACACCCGCCGCCCACCCCGCCCGGGAAGGAAGCATCCAGTGACCCTCTACCTCACCCGGCTCATCCCCCACCCCTCCTCCCGACTGGCCCAGCAGGAACTGGGCGCCGGCACCTCCCACGCCTCCCTCCACCGCCGCGTGATGTCCCTGTTCCCCGACGGCATCCCCGAACAGGCCCGTGCCCACTTCGGTGTCCTGTTCCGCGTCGAGGACACCCCCCGCGGCAGCCACCTCCTGCTGCAGTCCAACCAGCCCCCCGACCCCGCCCGCCTCCCCGCCCAGTACGCCACCCTCACCACCCGACCCCTCGACGCCCTCCTCGACGCCCTAAAGCCCGGCCGCACCCTGCACTACCGCTGCACCGCCTCCCCCGTCCGCAAGCCCGGCGCCACCACCCGCGCCCACTACAAGCTCCCCGCCGTCGTCCCCCTCAACGGCACCGCCGCAGACGAATGGTGGCACCGCCAGGCCGACCAAGCAGGACTGAAAACCCTCACCCTGCGCTCCCAGCCCGTCGACGCAGCCCGCGACCGCCAGTACCCCGCCGACACCACCCGCGCCGACCGCGCCAAGCACAGCAACCGCATCCACCACCACCGCGTGCGCTTCGACGGCACCGCCACCGTCACCGACCCCGACCTGCTGCGCACCGCCATCCTCAGCGGCATCGGACGCGGCAAGGCATACGGCTGCGGACTCCTCAGCATCGCCCCCGCCCCGGATCCCGCATGACCAGCGTCCCCGCGACGGCTCCCGGCCCCAACGGCGGGGGCCGTCGCCGTCTTGCCGCACCCACCGTCGCCATGCTGCCCCGCGTCGTCGACAGCCTCTCCTTCCTCTACCTCGACATCGTCCGCGTCCACCAGGACGACACCGGCGTATGCGCGGAGATCACCACCCAACGCCGTGGCACCGAGACCGTCTACCTCCCCACCGCCTCCCTCGCCTGCGTCCTGCTCGGCCCCGGTACCTCCATCACCGCACCCGCCCTGGCCACCTTCGCCCGCCACGGCACCACCGTCCTGATCACCGGCATGGGCGGCGTACGCTGCTACGCCGCCACCGTCCCCGGCACCCTCACCACCACCTGGCTCGAACACCAGGCCCGCGCCTGGGCCGACGACACCCGCCGCCTCGCCATCGCCACCGCCATGTACGAGCACCGCTTCGGCCCCGGCCAGGCCCCACCAGGAGCGACCCTCCAGCAACTGCGCGGACTCGAAGGACAACGCGTCAAAGCCCTCTACAAACTCCTCGCCAGACAGCACCGCATCCAACGCTTCCGCCGCTCCTACGACCCCGACTCCTGGGACACCCAGGACCCCGTCAACCTCGCCCTGTCCGCCGCCAACACCTGCCTGTACGGAATCGTCCACGCCGCCATCGTCGCCCTCGGCTGCTCCCCCGCCCTCGGATTCGTCCACAGCGGCAACCAGCAAGCCTTCGTCTACGACATCGCCGACCTCTACAAGGCCGAACTCACCATCCCCCTTGCGTTCTCCCTGAACACCTCAGACCGGCCCGAAGCAGAAGCCCGCCGCTCCTTCCGCGACGGCCTGCGCCTCTTCCGCCTCATGCCACGCATCGTCCGCGACCTCCAGACCCTCCTCGCCCCCGACAGCCCCCAACCCGACCCCGACGAAACGCCCGACGAACAACTCGTCGACCTCTGGGACCCCGTCACCGGCCCTCTCCCCGGCGGCACCAACCACGCCTGACCCACGACAGGAGCATCCCGGCCTGTGCCCGCCATGACCGTCATCTCCGCCACCGCCGTCCCCGACCACCTGCGCGGCGCCCTCACCCGCTGGCTCCTCGAAGTCACACCTACCCTCTACATCGGCACCATCTCAGCCCGCGTCCGCACCGAACTCTGGAACAACCTCACCGCCTGCCTCACCGAAGGGAGCGCTGTCCTGGCCTACCCCGCAACCAACGAACAAGGCTTCACCCTCCATACAGCCGGCCCCCAACGCCGCGACCCCCTCGACTTCGACGGCCTCACCCTCATCGCCTTCCAACGCCTCCCCACAAGCCAAGAAATCGCAAAGCCCCTATAGAACCGCAGGCCACGAAGGGCCCGCTCCGCGCAGGCGGAGGTGAACCGCCCGCTGGAGTTGTGGGACTGGGTGCTGATGCGCCCGCTCCGCGCAGGCGGAGGTGAACCAGTCCTCAGCGCCGCGCGTACCGCCTTCGAGACGCCCGCTCCGCGCAGGCGGAGGTGAACCGGCGAAGAAGTCCCAGCGCGGGTCGTTCCCAGCGCCCGCTCCGCGCAGGCGGAGGTGAACCAGATCACCGCGGCCGGCGGCAAGGCCATCGCGGTCGCCCGCTCCGCGCAGGCGGAGGTGAACCGGCGTGGCGGGAGATAGCCCGGTCCCGCCTGCCGCCCGCTCCGCGCAGGCGGAGGTGAACCGTCGACCGGCTGCGCGTCGCCCATGTCGACGTCGCCCGCTCCGCGCAGGCGGAGGTGAACCGCCGGCCTCGGGCCTCCGGCCCCGGTGATCCGCGCCCGCTCCGCGCAGGCGGAGGTGAACCGCACGGTACGAACAAAGGGGCGTGACGGAGCATGCCCGCTCCGCGCAGGCGGAGGTGAACCGCTCTGGAACGACGCCAAGGGCCCGGCCTGCATGCCCGCTCCGCGCAGGCGGAGGTGAACCGAAGTCGCGGGCCTTCACGCTCGACATGAATGCGCCCGCTCCGCGCAGGCGGAGGTGAACCGTCCAGGCCGCTGGTGGGGTAGACGCCGGGCTGGCCCGCTCCGCGCAGGCGGAGGTGAACCGGTCCGGGTGAACTGACGTGGCGACCCTGGATCGCCCGCTCCGCGCAGGCAGAGGTGAACCGGCGCTCGGGGTCGGCGCGTTGAAGATGGCGCAGCCCGCTCCGCGCAGGCGGAGGTGAACCGTACCCCGACTCTTCGCCGAGTTGAGGGGCTGTGCCCGCTCCGCGCAGGCGGAGGTGAACCGGCCGCCACGTTCGCCGCGCAGCTTCAGACCCTGCCCGCTCCGCGCAGGCGGAGGTGAACCGCGCCAGCCGACAACACCAACCGGCTCGCCCAGGCCCGCTCCGCGCAGGCGGAGGTGAACCGTCATGGGGCGTCTTCCTCCCCGTCGAACTTCCGCCCGCTCCGCGCAGGCGGAGGTTAACCGCCGTCGCAGTGATGGACGAGCCCGGTGCCGGGGCCCGCTCCGCGCAGGCGGAGGTGAACCGACGCCTCCAAGGGGCAGGCAGGTCACGGCGCCGCCCGCTCCGCGCAGGCGGAGGTGAACCGGTCTGCTGGATGGCGACGTGGCCGATCCAGTTGCCCGCTCCGCGCAGGCGGAGGTGAACCGCAGCCTGGTCGCTTTGCGCTCCACACGCAGATGCCCGCTCCGCGCAGGCGGAGGTGAACCGGGGCCGGCCGCCCGCGCGAGCGGGGTGTCGTCGCCCGCTCCGCGCAGGCGGAGGTGAACCGCAGGGCGGCGGGTCGCGCGGGTCGCTGTGGAGGCCCGCTCCGCGCAGGCGGAGGTGAACCGACGACCGCGCAGGTTGCGCGGACTGGGAGCTGGCCCGCTCCGCGCAGGCGGAGGTGAACCGCGGTTCGCCTGCCGGTACCTCAGCCCGGACAGGCCCGCTCCGCGCAGGCGGAGGTGAACCGCCCGAGGCGTGGGCGGCCCTGGCGGAGGGGCAGCCCGCTCCGCGCAGGCGGAGGTGAACCGTGGCAGGAGCGCCTGGAGGACGGTCACGCGGAGCCCGCTCCGCGCAGGCGGAGGTGAACCGGTGCTCATGCGCTGGTTGAACGCGCCGCTGCCGCCCGCTCCGCGCAGGCGGAGGTGAACCGTGGCTGTGGGAGGACGGCGCGAGGGAGGCGGGGCCCGCTCCGCGCAGGCGGAGGTGAACCGGGCCCCCTACCTTGGCCGGTTCTGGCCAAAGGGCCCGCTCCGCGCAGGCGGAGGTGAACCGGAGCTGCCGCAGGCGTAGCAGCTCGGCCGTCCGCCCGCTCCGCGCAGGCGGAGGTGAACCGGTGCCGTTCGACTGCCGGCCTCGCTCGATGGCGCCCGCTCCGCGCAGGCGGAGGTGAACCGACGTCGGCTACCTTCGCCTTCGCCATCAGCACGCCCGCTCCGCGCAGGCGGAGGTGAACCGGCCGCCGGCCACCGGCTCATGCCCGGCGAGTGGTCCGCTCCGCGCAGGCGGAGGTGAACCGTCTTGCTGGGTCATGTCGTGCTGGGCCTTGGAGTCCGCTCCGCGCAGGCGGAGGTGAACCGGTGCAGCAGGCCCCAGAACAGCTCGCCGATTCGTCCGCTCCGCGCAGGCGGAGGTGAACCGTCGTCCGGCGCATGGCCCGCGGGCGTCGGACTGTCCGCTCCGCGCAGGCGGAGGTGAACCGTCCTCCAGCACAGTCCGTGCCGCGTATTCGTCGTCCGCTCCGCGCAGGTGGAGGTGAACCGTACCCCGGTGAATGAGGGCGCCCTGTGCGGTGGTCCACTCCGCGCAGGCGGAGGTGAACCGCTTCCTCCCGGCATCGGCCCCTCGACGGAGAAGACCGCCGCGCGCAGGCGGAGGTGAACCGGCGGCACCGGGCTTGCCAGGATGGTCGTCGGTGCCCACCTTTTGCAGGCGAACATGAACCGCCGTTGCGGTCAACTGGCCACGCCCACGACGAATGGTCGCCACCGCTTATCAGGAACCTACGATCTCGCACGGCATCCACCGAGCGTCAGTCGCCCGATTTCAGATTGTCGCGCCCTCGTCGGCAACAGGGCCTACCTAGAGCTCGCAGTGGCGTACAAGGAGGAAGGGGCGCCCGTCGCGGTCGGAGCCCTCTGGGACTTTTCTGGGACTTCCGGCCCCATCAGCCGGCACGAACGTGAAGCAGCTGAAAGATCATTCGCGCAGGTCAGCCACCATCAGCCACTCATCGCGACGGTCACCGCGTTTACTGGTCTCTTCCGGGACATCTACCCAGCGGGAATCAGTCGGTCCGCACCCAGCATCGCCTGCCCTCGTCGCACCAGCCACGCTCACCACCCTGACACGGTTTGACCTGCCCGACAAGGCACCTGACATCCCATCAGAACGAGCGTCAAATGAGCGTCACGAGCGTCATTTCAGCGTCAAGATATCGCCCGTAACGCCCACACCGCACATAATGCGCACACGCAAAACCGCAGGTCAGGAGCCCTTCCCGGCCGGTTCCAGAATCGCCACACACTCCACATGATGCGTCATCGGAAACAGATCGAACGCCCGCAGCGTCCGCACCCTGTACCCGCCGTCACGGAAGTAGCCCAGGTCCCGGGCCAGCGCCGCGGGGTCGCACGCCACGTAGGCGATGCGGCGGGCGCGCAGGGAGGTGAGGTGGGCGACCGTCGCGCGGCCGGCGCCCGCGCGGGGCGGGTCGAGGACGATGAGGTCGACCTCGGTGATGCCGGTGCGCGGCAGGACGGATTCGACCTTGCCCTGTTCGATCCGGACCCGGGGGAAGTCGGCCAGGTTGTGCCGCGCGTCCTCCACCGCCCGCTTGCCGGACTCGATGCCGAGGACCGCGCCCTTGTCGCCGAGGCGGTCGGCGAGGGCGCCGGCGAACAGGCCGACGCCGCAGTAGAGGTCGAGGGCCATCTCGCCCTTGCGCGGGAGCAAGCCCTGCATCACCGCGGTGACCAGGGTGTCCGCCGCCTTCGGGTGGACCTGCCAGAAGCCGCCGGCGCCGACCCGGTGGGTTCGGCCGTCGGCCCGCTCGCGGACGAAGGGGCGGCCGTGCACGCGGTGTACGCCGCCGGACTTCTCGTCGACCCGCAGGACCGAGACCGGCTTGTCCAGCTCGACCAGCGGGAGGCGGGCGCCCGGCCGCGGGGTCAGGATGACCTGGCGGTCCTGGGAGCCCGTCGCCGCGATCGCCTCGACCGACTCCATGCCGGTCCAGTCGTGCTTCTCGATGCCCAGCTCGGAGACGCCGGCCGCCGCGATCATGCAGTGGTCGATGCGCTCGACCTCGTGCGAGCGGTGGCGGCGCAGACCCGCGTGGCCCTCGGCGTCGACGGCGTACTGCACCCGGGTGCGCCACTGCGGCACCTCGCCGGCCGGCAGCTTGTCGCCCTCGGCCGGGACGACCGTGCCGTCCCAGCCCGCCTCCTCCGGGGTGAGGCCCGCGAGCCGCTGGAGCTGCTCGGCGATCACGTCCGCCTTGAGGCGGCGCTGGGCGCCCGGCTTGGCGTGCTGCCAGTCGCAGCCGCCGCAACGGCCGGGGCCCGCGTAGGGGCACGGAGCCTCGATGCGGTCCTTGGACGCCTCCAGGACGCGTACGGCGTCCGCGCGCAGGAAGCGGGCGCCTTCCTCGCCCTCGGTCACGCGCGCCACCACCCGCTCACCGGGCAGCGCGTGCCGCACGAAGAGGACCTGGCCCTGCGCGGTGCGGGCGATGCAGTGGCCGCCGTGGGCGACGGGGCCGATCTCGACCTCGTACTCCTCGCCCACCAGAGACGTGGTCGGTTCTGCCTGCATGGTGGGTGACTCCAGATCGACTTGTCGACACGGGGAAAGGGAAGGCCGGGAGACGGGTCCGGGCGGTCGAGCGCGGCCCGGTGAACCGACAACAGCCCACCAGTCTACGGCCTCGCCGCCCGGGACCCGACCCTCGGTCCTTCGTCAGCCCTTCGTCGACGGCTCCTTCGGCCGCTCCCCCGCCGGGCCGCGGCGGACGGCGCCCGGGGCGCTCCACTCCTGGCGCCTGCGGGCCCGCATCTTGGCCGCCTCGGAGGAGGCCAGCTGGTAGGGGACGGAGGTGACCATCACGCCGGGCGTGAACAGGAGACGGCCCTTGAGCCGCAGGGCGCTCTGGTTGTGCAGCAGGTGCTCGTACCAGTGACCGACCACGTACTCGGGGATGATCACGGAGACCGCGTCGCGCGGGGACTCCTTGCGCAGGCTCTTGACGTACTCGATCACCGGGCGGGTGACCTCGCGGTACGGCGAGTCCAGGACCTTCAGCGGTACGTCGATGCCGCGCCGCTCCCACTCCTCGCGCAGCGCCCTGGTCTCGGCCGGGTCGACGTTGACGGTGAGCGCCTCCAGGGTGTCGGAGCGCATCAGCTTGGCGTAGGCCAGGGCCCGCAGGGTCGGCCGGTGGATCTTGGAGATCAGCACCACCGAGTGCACCCGGGACGGGCGGACCAGGTCGTCGTCGGGCTCCTCGGGAGCGGCGATCTCCTCGGCGACCCGGTCGTAGTGCTTGCGGATCGCGGTCATGGTCGCGAAGAAGATGCACATGCCCAGCAGGGCCACCCAGGCGCCGTGCGTGAACTTGGTGACCAGGACGACGACGAGCACCAGGCCGGTCAGGAAGGCGCCGAAGGTGTTGATCGCGCGCGAGCGCACCATGTGGCGGCGCTTGGCGGGGTCCTTCTCGACGGCCAGGTGGCGGTTCCAGTGCCGGACCATGCCGGTCTGGCTGAGCGTGAAGGACACGAACACGCCGACGATGTACAGCTGGATCAGGCGCGTGGAGTCGGCGCCGTAGATCACGGTCAGCAGCGCGGCGGCGCCGGCCAGCAGCACGATGCCGTTGGAGAAGGCGAGCCGGTCGCCGCGGGTGTGCAGCTGGCGGGGCAGGTAGCGGTCCTGCGCGAGGATCGAGCCGAGCAGCGGGAAGCCGTTGTACGCGGTGTTCGCCGCGAGGAACAGCACCAGCGCGGTCGCGGCCGCCAGGAGCACGAACAGGAAGCTGCCCTTGCCGAAGACCGCCTCGGCGACCTGGGAGATCACCGGGTTCTGCACATAGGAGGAGCCGAGGGGGTGGCCGTTGCTGAGCAGGTCGGTGGCCGGGTTGGCGGCCATGCGCACCTTGGTCGTCATGGCCAGGACGATGATGCCGCAGAACATGGTGACGGCCAGCAGACCCATCGCCGCGAGGGTGGTCGCCGCGTTCTTGGACTTCGGCTTGCGGAAGGCCGGGACGCCGTTGGAGATCGCCTCGACACCGGTGAGCGCGGCACAGCCGGAGGAGAAGGCGCGCAGCATCAGGAAGACCAGCGCGAAACCCGCGAGGCCCTGGTGCTCGGCCTTGATGTGGAAGCCGGCGGTCGGCGCCCGCATGGTGTCGCCGAGCACCAGGCCGCGGAACGCGCCCCAAAGGATCATGATGAAGACGCCGCCGACGAACACGTACGTCGGGATCGCGAAGAGCTTGCCGGACTCCTTGACGCCGCGCAGGTTCATCAGCGTCAGCAGGACGATCACGGCGGTCGCGCAGAGGACCTTGTGCTCCACCACGAACGGGACGGCCGAACCCAGGTTCTCGATGCCGGAGGCGATGGAGACGGCGACGGTCAGCACGTAGTCGACGAGCAGCGCGCTGGCGACGGTGAGGCCGGCCTTGGGGCCGAGGTTGGTGGTCGCCACCTCGTAGTCGCCGCCGCCGCTCGGGTAGGCGTGGACGTTCTGGCGGTAGGAGGCGACCACGGTGAACATCAGCACCACGACCGCGACCGCGATCCAGGGGCTGAAGTGGTACGCCGACACGCCCGCGATGGACAGGACCAGCAGAACCTCCCCCGGCGCGTAGGCGACGGAGGACAGCGGGTCGGAGGCGAAGACGGGGAGTGCGATGCGCTTGGGCAAGAGCGTTTCGCCCAGCCTGTCACTGCGCAGTGCGCGCCCGATCAGAATCCGTTTGGGCACGTCGGTCAGTTTGGACACGAGAGAGGATCGTAAGCCTTCGCACTGGGCGCCGCCCACCCCGTCCGCAATATCTTCCCCATGGGTGAACTCGACGGCGAAGTGATGTACGGATTCCGTGGCCCGGGCTCCGGCCGTGTCTAGATGGCAAACCCCGCCTGCCGCCCATGCCTGGAGGCCCTCATGCCCCCGACCGCTGAGCTGATCGGGGCCGTGCTCGCGCTGGCCGGCCTCGGAATCCTGACCCTGTGCAGCGTGCGCAGCATCACTCGAAGACGGGCCGGATGAGCGCGTGGGGCGACCGGATGAGCGGGCGCACGAGGCGGGCGAGCGGCGCGACCGGGGCACGGGGGTGCCCGACCGGGACGATGCGTGTGTAGCTTGGGCGGCGGTCTGAGAACCTGTTCAGACCAAGCCAACGACTCTTGACATCGGAAGGACGGTCGTGCACATCGTCATCATGGGCTGCGGGCGAGTAGGCTCCGCTCTCGCCCAGACCCTGGAGCAACAGGGGCACACGGTCGCCGTGATCGACCAGGACCCGACCGCCTTCCGTCGGCTGGGACCGGGATTCGGGGGCCGCCGGGTCACCGGAGTCGGCTTCGACCAGGACACCCTGCGCGAGGCGGGGATCGAGGAGGCCGGCGCGTTCGCGGCCGTCTCCAGCGGCGACAACTCCAACATCATCTCGGCTCGCGTGGCCCGCGAGATGTTCGGTGTGGAGAACGTCGCCGCCCGCATCTACGACCCCCGCCGCGCGGAGGTCTACCAGCGCCTCGGCATCCCCACCGTGGCCACGGTCCGCTGGACCGCCGACCAGATGCTGCGCCGGCTGCTGCCCTCCGGGGCGGAGCCGCTGTGGCGGGACCCCACGGGCGGGGTGCAGCTCGCCGAGGTGCACGCCTCCCCGCGGTGGGTCGGGCACAAGATCAGCAAGTTGCAGGAGGACACGGGCGTCCGGGTGGCGTTCCTGACCCGGCTGGGCGAGGCGATCCTGCCCACTTCCCAGACGGTGTTGCAGGAGGGCGACCTCGTGCACGTGATGATGCGGACGGACGACGTGGAGAAGGTCGAGGCGGCGTTCGCCGGGGGCCCGGAAGAGGAGGGCGGTCACTGATGAGGGTCGCCATTGCCGGAGCCGGCGCCGTCGGCCGCTCGATCGCCACCGAGCTGCTGGAGAACGGCCACGAGGTCCTGCTCGTCGACAAGGCCCCGACCGCCATCTCGGTGGAGCGGGTGCCGCAGGCGGAGTGGCTGCTGGCCGACGCCTGCGAGATCACGTCCCTGGACGAGGCGGCGCTCCAGCGCTGCAACGTGGTGATCGCCGCGACCGGTGACGACAAGGTCAACCTGGTGGTGTCGCTGCTCGCCAAGACGGAGTACGGCGTCCCCCGGGTCGTCGCCCGGGTCAACAACCCGAAGAACGAGTGGCTGTTCAACGAGGCGTGGGGCGTGGACGTGGCCGTCTCCACCCCGCGGCTGATGTCCGCCCTGGTCGAGGAGGCGGTGAGCGTCGGCGACCTGGTACGGCTGCTGCGCTTCAGCCACGGCGACGCCAACCTGGTGGAGCTGACCCTGCCCGAGGAGTCGGCGCTGGCCGGCACCCAGGTGGGGGACGTGCGCTGGCCGGAGGACACCTCGCTGGTCACCATCATCCGGGGCACCCGGGTGCTGACCCCGTCGCGGGACGACTCCCTGGAGCCGGGCGACGAACTGCTCTTCGTGGCCGCCCAGGCCCGCGAGCAGCAACTGGAGGAGCTGCTGTCGGTGCGCAGGCCGGAAGAGTCCTGACCGCCGGTCCGCCGCGGCCCTGACCGCCCGAGCACACGAGAAGGGCGCCCTTGTCACCAAGGGCGCCCTTCTCGTCGTCGTGGGCGCGGTGATGGCTCACGGCCGGCAGCGGCTCGGTGCCGCCGCGCGGCGGTGTCACACCTTGCGGTGCCGCCCCGGCTCCGGTTCCCCGCCCTCCGCGGCCGGTGCCGCCCTGCGCTCCTTCTCGGCCTTCTCGGCCTCCTCCTGCGCCTCCATCTCCGCGAAGACGTCGATCGGCGCGGGCGCCTTGGCGAGGAAGACCCAGGTGAGCCAGACCGCCAGCAGGAAGGGCGGGATCTTCAGGGCCACCAGCACCCAGCCGAGCCGGGTGGTGTCCGACCACCAGTACAGCGGGAAGAGGATCGCGCACTTGGCGAGCAGGATCAGGCCCCAGGCCCAACTGGACTTGGCGTAGGCCTTCTTGCGGCCGGGGTTGCGGGTGCGCCAGGAGAGGTTCTCCCGGAAGACCGGGCCGAGGATCAGGCCGATCAGCGGGACCCCGGCGAGGGTCGTGACGATGTACGCCAGCGCCAGGCCCAGCGTGTAGAGCATGCCGGGGAGGTAGAAGTCCTTGGCGTTGCCGGTGAACATCGCGAAGACCACGCCGAAGGCCACGCCGAACACGCCGCTGAAGGCGTGCTTGACGGTGTCCTTCCTGACGAGCCGGACCACGACCAGGACGAGGGAGACGGCCAGCGCGGCGATCGCCGAGAGGTGCAGGTCCTTGTTGATCGTGAAGATCGCGACGAAGAGCAGGCCGGGCACGACCGTCTCGACCATGCCGCGGACCCCGCCGAAGGCCTCGAACAGTGCCGCCTCGGTCACCGCGCGGGCGTCGCCGGGCCGGCCGGGCGGGGTCTGGTCGGTGTCTTCGGTCGGCTTGTCGAGGGACGTCACCGGCTACTCCCGTCCGAGGGGTCGCAGTTCGTACTTCGGGTTGAAGAGCACCCGGCGGCCCCGGCTCAGCGAGATCCGGCCCGATGCGATCAGCTTGCGCCCCGGTTCTATACCCACGATGGAACGCCTGCCGAGCCACACCACGTCCAGCGCGGCCGAGCCGTCGAACAGTTCGGCCTCCAGGGCCGGGACTCCGGCACGCGGGCGCAGGGTGACCGTGCGCAAGGTACCAGTTACCGTGACGATCTGCCGGTCCTGGCAGTCGCCGATCTTCGTACAACCCGCCGTCTCGGCGTCCTCGCGCAGCTCCTCGGACTCCAGGTCCTCCTGCGACGAGGACAGCCGGTCGAACATGCGCCGGAGCCGGCCGGCCGGCTTTTCGGAACGAGGAACAGCACTCATACATGAAGCGTACCGGGGCCCTCCGACAGCGCCGTATCCCCGCTCACACTCCCGGTACGCGCACCTCCTCACTTCTCGAACCGGTACCCCATTCCGGGCTCGGTGATGAAGTGTCTGGGGTGCGAGGGGTCCGCCTCCAGCTTGCGGCGCAGCTGCGCCATGTAGACCCGCAGGTAGTTGGTCTCCGTCCCGTACGACGGCCCCCACACCTCCTGGAGGAGCTGCTTCTGGCTGACCAGGCGGCCGGTGTTGCGCACCAGCACCTCCAGCAGATGCCACTCGGTGGGGGTGAGCCGGACGTCCCGGCCGTCGCGGTTGACCTTCTTCGCGGCCAGGTCGACGGTGAACCCCTCGGCGTCCACGGCGGTCAGGCCGTCCTCGCCGGCGCCGACCGGCTCGGCGCGGCGCACGGCGGCCCGCAGCCGGGCCAGCAGCTCGTCCATGCCGAAGGGCTTGGTGACGTAGTCGTCGGCGCCCGCGTCCAGGGCCTCGACCTTCTCGTCGGAGGAGTGGCGGGCGGACAGCACCAGGATCGGCACCCGGGTCCAGCCGCGCAGGCCCCTGATCACCTCGACGCCGTCCATGTCGGGCAGGCCCAGGTCGAGGACGACCACGTCGGGGTGGCGGGAGGCGGCGAGGTCGAGGGCGGTCCTGCCGTCGGCGGCCGCGTCCACCTCGTACTTGCGTGCCTTGAGGTTGATCACGAGGGCGCGCACGATCTGCGGCTCGTCGTCGACCACGAGGACCCTCGTGGGGGTCTGGGGCGTCCCCCCATTCGGGCTCATCATAGGGTCTGCCTTTCTGGTTCCGCGTTGTCCGCCCCGGCGTCCTCGGGGCGGGGGTGGCCGCCGTGCCGGGGCCGGGCTGTGCCGAGGGTTGTGTTCCGTTCGGACTGCGCAGGCTGAGGACCATGGTGAGTCCGCCGCCCGGCGTGTCCTCCGCGTTCAGGGTGCCGCCCATGGCCTCGGCGAAGCCGCGGGCGACGGCGAGTCCGAGCCCGACGCCGGCGCCGCGCGGGGCGTCGCCGTACCGCTGGAAGGGCTCGAATATGCGGTCCTTGGCCGCGTCCGGGACGCCGGGTCCGCGGTCCACCACCCGCACCTCCACCCGGTCGGCGAGGGCGCTGGCGGAGACCAGGACGCGCCGTCCGGGCGGGCTGTACTTGACGGCGTTCTCCACCAGGTTGGCCACCGCGCGCTCGAGCAGTCCGGGGTCGGCCTGGATCATCGGCAGCGTCTCGGGCACGTCCAGGTCGACACTGTCCTCCGGCACACCGCCCAGGGCCATCGGCACGACCTCGTCCACGTCGATCTCGCGGATCAGCGGGGTGACGGTGCCGGTCTGCAGGCGGGACATGTCGAGCAGGTTTCCGACGAGGTGGTCGAGCCGGTCGGCGCCATCCTCGATGCCCTCCAGGAGTTCGGCCCGGTCCGCCTCGGACCAGTCGACGTCGTCGGAGCGCAGCGAGGAGACGGCGGCCTTGATCCCGGCCAGCGGGGTGCGCAGGTCGTGGCTGACGGCGGCGAGCAGGGCGGTGCGGATGCGGTTGCCCTCGGCGAGGGCGCGGGCCCGGTCGGCCTCCTCCTGGAGGCGGCGGCGGTCGAGGACGACGGCGGCCTGGGCACCGAACGCGGCGAGCACCCGGCGGTCCTCGGCGGGCAGCGGCCGGCCGGTCAGGGCGAGCGCCATGTGGTCGCCGACGGGCATGTCCACATCGGCGTCCTCGGGCCGCTGGAGGGCGGGCCCGAAGCCGGCCCGGCCCACGCAGTTCCACGGCTCGACGTCGCTCTGCCGCTCCAGCAGGGCCGCCGACTCCATGGCGAAGGTCTCGCGGACCCGCTCCAGCAGCTCCTCCAGGCTGGTCTCACCGCGCAGCACGTTTCCGGCGAGGAAGGAGAGGATCTCGGACTCGGCGCGCAGCCGGGCCGCCTGGTGGGTGCGGCGGGCGGCGAGGTCCACCACGGAGGCCACCGACACCGCGACCCAGAAGAAGATGACTATGGCGACGATGTTCTTCGGGTCCGCGATGGTCCAGCGGTGCAGGGGCGGGGTGTAGAAGTAGTTCAGCAGCAGCGAGCCGAAGGCGACCGAGGCGAGCGCGGGCAGCAGGCCGCCGAGCAGGGCCGCCGCGACCGTGACGGCCAGGAACAGCAGCATGTCGTTGGCGAGGCCGATGTCGACGGTGATCAGCAGCAGCGCCAGGATCGCCGGTCCGGCGATCCCGGTGGCCCAGCCCCACAGGATGCGGGTGCGGCCGAGCCGGGCGCCGCGGGCCACGGGCAGTCCGCGTCCCTTGGCGACCTCCTCGTGGGTGACGATGTGGACGTCGATGTCGGGCCCGGAGTCGCGGGCGACCGTGGCGCCGACGCCGGGCCCGAAGACGTACTGCCAGGTCTTGCGCCGCGAGGAGCCGAGCACGATCTGGGTGGCGTTGACGCCGCGCGCGAAGTCCAGCAGCGCGGCCGGTATGTCGTCGCCGACCACCTGGTGGAAGGTGCCGCCCAGGTCCTCCACGAGGGTGCGCTGGACGGCCAGTTCCTTCGGGGAGGCCGAGGTCAGCCCGTCGCTGCGGGCGATGTAGACGGCGAGGACCTCGCCGCCGGCGCCCTTCTCGGCGAGCCGCGCGGCACGCCGGATCAGGGTGCGGCCCTCGGGGCCGCCGGTCAGGCCGACCACGATCCGCTCGCGGGAGCCCCAGATCCTGGAGACCCGGTGCTCGCTGCGGTACTGGTTCAGGTATTCGTCCACCCGGTCGGCGACCCACAGCAGCGCCAGTTCGCGCAGGGCGGTGAGGTTGCCGGGGCGGAAGTAGTTGGACAGCGCCGCGTCGACCTTGTCCGGCTGGTAGATGTTGCCGTGCGCCATCCGGCGGCGCAGCGCCTCCGGGGACATGTCGACCAGCTCGATCTGGTCGGCCCGGCGCACCACCTCGTCCGGCACGGTCTCGCGCTGGCGCACCCCGGTGATCGACTCGACGACGTCGCCGAGTGACTCCAGGTGCTGGATGTTGACGGTCGACACCACGTCGATCCCGGCGGCGAGCAGTTCCTCCACGTCCTGCCAGCGCTTGGCGTTGCGCGAGCCGGGGATGTTGGTGTGCGCGAGTTCGTCCACCAGGGCGACGGCGGGCGCGCGCCGCAGTACGGCGTCCACGTCCATCTCGCCGAAGACGCCCCCGCGGTACTCCAGGTCCTTGCGGGGGACCTGCTCCAGGCCGTGCAGCATCACCTCGGTGCGGGGGCGGTCGTGATGCTCGACGAACGCCACGACGCAGTCGGTGCCCCGCTCGGTACGGCGATGGGCCTCGGCCAGCATCGCGTACGTCTTGCCCACACCCGGTGCCGCGCCGAGATAGATCCGAAGCTTCCCGCGTGCCATGGCTCCATTGTCTTCCGGTGACCCGTGTGTACGCAGCGTCGACCTTACGGCCAACGATGCGGACAAAGCGGACGAGACGGGGAAGGCGGGGTGTCTTTGACGGAACCCTGATGGTGGTCCGGGCCGTCAGTGGCTCACGAGCTCGCCGTCGTGGAGTTCCAGCACCCGGTCGGCCAGGCCGAGGAGGGTCGCGTCGTGGGTGGCGACCAGGATGGCGGGGGGCGTGCCGGGGGTGCCGTCCCCCTCGGGGGACTCGCCGTGCACGACGGCGCGCAGGAGTTCCATGACGGCGTGGCCGGTCTCGGCGTCCAGTTGGCCGGTCGGCTCGTCGGCGATCAGCAGGGCCGGGCGGTTGGCGAGGGCGCGGGCGATGGCGACGCGCTGCTGCTGACCGCCGGACAGCTCACCGGGGCGCTGCCCGGCGTGCTCCGCCAGTCCCACCTGGGACAGCAGCGACTCCACGCGCTCCTCGCGCTCACGGACCGCGGTCCGCCGCAGCCGCAGCGGCACGCCCACGTTCTCGGCCGCCGTGAGGATCGGGATCAGCCCGAAGGACTGGAAGACGAAACCGATCCGGTCCCGGCGCAGCCGCAGCAGCTCGTCCTCCCCCAGCTCGCCCAGCGGCCGCCCGTCCACCTCGACGCGCCCCTGGTCGGGGATGTCGAGCCCGCCGACGATGTTGAGCAGCGTGGTCTTGCCGGACCCCGAGCGCCCCTTGAGCGCCACCAGTTCACCCGGGCGCACTTCGAAGGAGACCCCGCGCAGGGCGTGCACGGCGGCCGCGCCCCGCCCGTACGACTTGTGGACGCCCTCCACCCGCACCATGACCATGTCGCCTCCCCCGTGGGCAGGGCGCCAGTATCACCGAGCGGGACGAGCCCCGGAAGGGGCGCGGACGCCGTATCGGCCCGCGGCCGCGCGGCGACCGCGAAAAACGGGCCGCGCCCGGAACGGCACGGCCCGTACACCCCCTGCGGGGCAGGCGGAGCGCCAGGGTCTTTCGCGCGAGCCCGGCAAGATCCAAACGAGAGGCCCTAGCGGACTTCCGTGATCTCCGGTCCGCGCTGCAGCTGCCCCATCCCGCCGGAGAACCGCGAGGACTCCTCCTGCTGCACGCCCTCGGGAACCATCTGCGCGTCGTTCGGCAGCTTGAGCACGATCGGGTCGCGGGGCGCCATCGGGCCCTCGCCGCGGACGACGACCGTGTCCCGGAAGATCTGCTCCAGGAGCCCGGCGGCCTGCGGCTGCACCGCGCCCTGGCCGGAGATCACGCCGCGCAGGAACCAGCGGGGGCCGTCCACGCCGACGAACCGCACCACCTGGAAGCCACCGGTGCCGTCCGGCAGCTGGACCGGCACCTGGGCGCGCAGCTCCCAGCCGAGCGGGCCCTCGACCTCGTCGACGATGCCACCCTGCTGGGTGATGCCGGACGCGATCTCCTCGCGGACCTCGCCCCAGATCCCCTCGCGCTTCGGCGCGGCGAAGGCCTGGAGCTGGACGGCGCTGTCGTTCAGGACGACGGTGGCGGCCACGATCGCGTCACCGGCGACCTCGACCCGCAGCTCCATGCCGTCCACGCCCGGCACGAACAGCCCCCCGAGATCCACCCGGCCCTCGGCCGGGTCGCGCACCTCGGTGCTGTCCCACGGTCCGTCGGGCCGCGGTCCGGGCTCCAGCCGGACGCGCTCGCGCTCGGCCTCCGCTTCCTCGTCCGCCTCGGTGTCGACGCTGTCGACGACCTGCTCGGCCTCGCCGGCCGCGTCCTCGGCGGCACCCTTCTTGTTGCGACGTCCGAACACGTCACTGTCCTTCCCGGTCGGATACGACCGAAGCGTATCGATTCCCACCCGCCGGACCGCTGTTGGCGGACCGGCCGTTTGTGCCGCTCTCGTCGCCCACCGCGGCATGGCCACCGGTGGACCCGAAGCCCCCTTCGGCCCGCGCAGAGCCGGGAAGCTCCGCCACCTCCTGGAAGCGGACCCGCTCGACCTGCTGGACGACCAGTTGGGCGATCCGGTCGAAGCGCTCGAACCGCACACTCTCGCGCGGGTCGAGATTCACCACGATCACCTTGATCTCCCCACGGTACCCGGCATCAACCGTCCCCGGGGCATTCACGAGGGCGACACCGCAGCGGGCGGCGAGACCGGAACGCGGGTGCACGAAGGCCGCGTACCCCTCCGGGAGGGCGATCGACACCCCCGTGGGCAGAACGGCCCGCTCTCCGGGGCCCAGTTCGCACGCCTCGGTGGTGCGCAGATCGGCGCCGGCGTCCCCGGGGTGCTCGTACGCCGGAAGCGGTACGTCCGGGTCCACGCGCCTGAGCAGCACGTCGAGCGGCTCGCGGCCGGCGGGGCTCACGGGTTCACCTCGAAGGCGCGGGCCCGGCGGACCTGGTCGGGATCGCTCATCGCGGCCTGGATCTCCTCGGGGCGGCCGTGGTCGACGAAGTGGTCGACCTTCACCTCGACGAAAAGGGCGTCGGCGCGGACGGCGACCGGACCCTCGGGGCCGTCGAGGCGGCCGACGGCGGTGGAGTAGATCTTCCGTCCGGCGACGGCGGTGACCTCGGCCTCCAGGTGGAGCGTGGTGCCGACGGGCACGGGCCGTACGTAGTCGGTCTCCAGGCGGCCGGTGACGGCGATGGTCCGCAGCAGCCAGTTCAGTGAGCCCAGGGTCTCGTCCAGGGCCGTGGCCAGCACTCCGCCGTGCGCGAGGCCGGGGGCGCCCTGGTGGGCGGGCTGGACGGTGAACTCGGCGGTCAGCGAGACGCCCTCGCCCGCCCGTGCCTCCAGGTGCAGCCCGTGCGGCTGTCCGGGGCCGCATCCGAAACAGTGTTCGTAGTGGGCGCCGAGAAGCTCCCCGGGCGCGGGCGCGTCGGGGTGCCGTACCGGTTTCACCGCGTCGGCGGGGGGCTGAAGGCTTGCGGAACTACCACTCACAGCCGCAGACCTTACCCGCCCGTCCGCCGCCCACCACCGCCCCGCCCGGCGGCGCCCCGCACCGGCTCCCCCTGGTTCCGGGCCAGTGGGCTCCCCGTGCCAAGCTTGGCTTCATGCAGCACTCCGCCACCCCGTACGAAGAACGCCTCACCGCCCCCCGCTCGTGGTGGCTGATCAGCCTTCTCGTCGGTGTCTCGTTCGCCCTGATCCTGTTCCCGTTCGGCACCCTGCCGATCCTCGGCGGCCTGGTCGGCGGCACGGCCGCGGCCGCGGTGGTCGCCAGCGCGTACGGCTCCCCGCGCATCCGCGTGGTGGGCGACTCGCTGATCGCGGGCGAGGCGAAGATCCCGGTGTCGGCGCTGGGCGAGTCGGAGGTGCTGGACCCGGAGGAGGCCCGCGCCTGGCGCACGCACAAGGCGGACGTCCGCGCGTTCCTGCTGCTGCGCGCGTACATCCCCAGGGCGCTGCGGGTGATCGTCACGGACCCCGACGACCCGACGCCTTACCTCTACCTGTCGACGCGGGAGCCCGAGCGGCTGGCGGCGGCGATCGAGGCGGCGCGCGAGGCGAACGCCCCGAGCGCGCCGGAAGGCCGCGCCTGAGGAGTCCGCGAGGGTCAGAGTTCTCCGGGCAGATCGCGCATCTTCAGCGGCTCGGCCGGCTGATCCAGGGGCGGCTGCTGCTCCAGCTCTTCCCAGGGGACCTGGATCTTGCGCAGGTCGGCGCGGATGCGGGCCGCGAGTCTTCTGGTGTCCCGGCGGTTGAGGACCGCCCCGACCGCGGCGCCCACCATGAACGGCATGAGGGTCGGCATGTCGCGCACCATGCGCTTCATGATCTGCTGGCGCAGTTCGCGTTTCATGCGGCCGCCGAGGGCCGCGTCGTAGGTCGACGGCTTCGTCACGTCGACGCCGCGCTCCCCCGACCAGGAGGTCAGGTACGCGGTGCTGCGGGTCTTGAGGCCGCCGGGCGGGCGTACGCCGTAGACCTCGTGGAGTTCCGCGATGAGTTTCAGCTCGACCGCGGCGACCCCGGTGATCTCCGTGGCCAGTTCGGTCGGCAGGGCGGGCGGCACGGGGAGCATCGCCATCGCACCGATCCCGGCCCCGATGGTCGAGGTGCCGGCCGCCGCTCCCGCCACCAGCTTGTCGGCCAGTTCCTCGGGGCCGAGGCCCGGGAACTGTCCGCGCAGCGTCGCGAGGTCGCGTACGGGCACACGCGGGGCGATGTCGATGACCCGGTCCGCGAGATGGGCCAGGCCCGCGCGGGCGCGGGAGCCGCTCCTGCGGGCGCCTTCCCGGGCGTAGTACCGGGCCTTGCCACTGATGACCCGGACCCGTCGCCTGGCGACGGGCGCGGGCCCCTTCTCCGGCGCCGGGTGGTCGGCCCGGTCCGCCGTCGGTTCGAGCGAGCCCCCCGCGTCCGGGGAGCCACGCTCGTCGTCACGCGCGCCGAATGAGCCGTCGAGCGGCCCTTGGTCCGCCTTCCGCAGGGAAAGGCGGCGCTTCCGGGGAGGGGTCGAGCCAGTCATGGCCGACCCCTCCTCAGTCGCAGTCGCGGCAGATCGGCTGACCGTTCTTCTCGCGGGCCAGCTGGCTGCGGTGGTGGACCAGGAAGCAGCTCATGCAGGTGAACTCGTCCTGCTGCTTGGGCAGGACCCGGACGGCCAGTTCCTCGTTCGAGAGGTCCGCGCCGGGCAGTTCGAGTCCTTCGGCGGCCTCGAACTCGTCGACGTCCACTGCGGAGGTGGTCTTGTCGTTCCGCCGGGCCTTCAGCTCTTCCAGGCTGTCCGAGTCGACGTCATCGTCGGTCTTGCGTGGAGTGTCGTAGTCGGTTGCCATATCGCTCTCCCCCTCTGGGTGTCTGCGGTGTCTCCAGCGCACGTAACGCGTGAGAGGCCGGACTTGTGCCCGACCTGAGGCGGAGATTTTGCCTCACATCAAGGGCTGTTACTCAATCGACACCCAACCCGATCTCCCGAGAGTGATCGGCTTGGATGGCGGTGAGGACCGTACACGCTTCGAATACCGCACCTCAAAGGCGCCTCATCGTGTACTTCCCGTGATCAAGAGGCCTGAAAACCAGGACTTTCCGGGCTTTCTGCCATCTGTCATGATCACTGACAGTACATGGCCGGAAATCCGCCCATGTGATCGATCACACAGAGAGAAGCCCATTCGGCCCCTGGAAAATTCCGCGTCGAGCGAACATCTCTCGCGTGTGTCGATGTTTTCCGGCATGGATCACAGCGGAAGTGTCACATGCATCACCAGGCCACCGCCCTCGCGGGGCCGGGCCGCGATGTGCCCGCCGTGCGCGCGGGCCACGGACCGCACGATGGACAGGCCGAGACCCACGCCCTTGTCGCTGCCCGTGCGCTCCGTGCGCAGCCGTCTGAAGGGCTCGAAAAGGTTGTCGATCTCGTAGGCGGGCACCACCGGACCGGTGTTCGAGACGGTGAGCACCGCCTGTCCGTGCCGGACCTCGGTGTCCACCTCGACCCAGCCGTCCTCGGGCACGTTGTACCGCACCGCGTTCTGGACGAGGTTCAGCGCGATCCGCTCCAGGAGCACGCCGTTGCCCTGCACCACGGCCGGTTTGCGCTCGCCGCGGATCTCCACGCCCTTGGCGTCGGCCTCGGACCGCACCTGGTCGATGGCCTGGGTGGCCACCTCGGCCAGGTCGACCGGTTTGCGCTCCACGATCTGGTTGTCGCTGCGGGCGAGCAGCAGCAGGCCCTCGACCAGCTGTTCGCTGCGCTCGTTGGTGGCCAGCAGCGTCTTGCCGAGCTGCTGGAGCTCCACCGGCGCGTTCGGGTCGGAGAGGTGGACCTCCAGGAGCGTGCGGTTGATCGCGAGCGGGGTGCGCAGCTCGTGGGAGGCGTTGCCGACGAAGCGCTGCTGGGCGGTGAAGGCCCGCTGCAGGCGCTCCAGCATCTCGTCGAAGGTGTCCGCCAGCTCCTTGAGCTCGTCGTCCGGGCCGTCCAGCTCGATCCGGCGGGACAGGTCGGAGCCGGCCACCGCGCGGGCGGTGCGGGTGATCCGGCCGAGCGGGGACAGCACCCGGCCGGCCATCGCGTACCCGAACGCGAAGGCGATCACGGCGAGGCCCAGCAGGGCCAGCAGCGACCGGCTGAGCAGGTTGTCCAGGGCGACCTGGCGCTGGTGGTCCACGCACTGGCTGATCGCGTCGTTGAAGTCCGCCAGCGGCAGGCTGGTGGTGTTGATCGCGGGGCAGTTGTCGCTGGAGACCTTCAGCTCCTGGAAGCTGACGATCTTGAACAGCGGCTGGTTGCCGGTGCTGATGGCCTGCGCGGCCAGCAGGTAGATGATCGACAGCAGCAGGATGCCGGCGATCAGGAACATCCCGCCGTACAGCAAGGTGAGCCGTATGCGGATGGTCGGCCGCAGCCACGGGAAGGGTGCCTGCGGCCGCCGGGGGTCCCAGGTGGGCTTCGGGGGCGCCTGCGGGGGTGCGGGTGTCGCGGCCATGGCGGATCAGATCCGGTAGCCGGAGCCGGGCACGGTGACGATCACGGGGGGCTCGCCGAGTTTGCGGCGCAGGGTCATCACGGTCACCCGGACCACGTTGGTGAACGGGTCGGTGTTCTCGTCCCAGGCCTTCTCCAGCAGCTGCTCCGCCGAGACGACGGCGCCCTCGCTGCGCATGAGCACCTCCAGGACGGCGAACTCCTTGGGCGCGAGCTGGACCTCCTTGCCGTCGCGGAAGACCTCGCGGCGGTTGGGGTCCAGCTTGATGCCGGCGCGCTCCAGGACGGGCGGCAGCGGCACGCTGGTGCGGCGGCCCAGGGCGCGTACGCGCGCGATCAGCTCGCTGAACGCGAACGGCTTGGGCAGGTAGTCGTCCGCACCGATCTCCAGGCCCTCGACGCGGTCGCTGACGTCGCCGGAGGCGGTGAGCATGAGCACGCGGGTGGGCATGCCCAGCTCGACGATCTTGCGGCAGACGTCGTCGCCGTGCACGAGGGGGAGGTCGCGGTCGAGGACGACCACGTCGTAGTCGTTGACGCCGATGCGCTCCAGGGCAGCCGCACCGTCGTACACGACGTCGACCGCCATGGCCTCCCGGCGCAGTCCGGTGGCCACCGCATCGGCGAGCAGTTGCTCGTCCTCGACGACGAGTACGCGCACGTCGCTAGTCCTTCCTGTGTCCACCCGCGTGGCGCACCGGGCGCCCTGCGCGGGCAGGGATGTTCGTGGAGTGTGACTCCATCCTGCCCTTTTCGGTCATAAGTCGGCTGTAAGCGGTGTCCCGGCCGTGGGAACGGGCGTCCGGGGGCGGGAATGCGAGATTTTCTCCGCCGGCGAGGTTTCCCGGGAATGCAGCGGGGGGAGGACGGGTTTACACCCCGCGATCACGCTCTGCATGTGCCGCAGCACCATGCGGTACCTCGCGATCCGCTTGTGCAGAGCGGGCGCGGGTGTCCGGCACCGTAGCCGCCCGGCCAGGGCGCGCCGGGCACCTGCGGAAGGCGTGATCGTCCCTTCCCGACGGCACACCCCCGTGCCACCGACCCACCGACCCTGGACGAGGGGGCGCAGCATGGACGCTTTCACCGCAGGACTTCTCCAGCGCATAAAGGCGACCGAGTCCGACCTGTCTCGGGCTCGTGACGAAGGCGACGACTTCCTCGTCGAGGTGGAGCAGGCAGAGCTCGACGACCTGCGCCGCCTCGCCGCCGAACACGGTGTGGAGGTCGGCGCGTCACGCGTCTGATCGGCCCGAGCGTGCTGGAGTGACAGCAGACGGCGAAGGGACCCCGGCGAATCCAGCGCCGGGGTCCCTTCGCGTGCGCCCGGGGGCGTCAGTCGTGCCAGGCCCCGAAGTCCTCCAGCAGCCGCTGGAGGGGCTCGAAGACGCCCGGGGTCCCCGCGACCGCCAGATCGCGTCCGGGGCGTTCTCCGGGCCGTCCACCGGTCAGCGCGCCCGCCTCCCGGGCGATGAGGTCCCCCGCGGCGTGGTCCCACGGGTGCAGTCCGCGCTCGTAGTAGCCGTCGAGCCGGCCGCAGGCCACGTCGCACAGGTCGATGGCGGCCGAGCCGCCGCGCCGGATGTCCCTGAGCAGCGGGATCAGCCGGGCGGCCACCTCGGCCTGGTGGGTGCGGACCTCGGCGACGTAGTTGAAGCCGGTGGAGACCAGCGCCTGGTCCAGCGGGGGCGCGGGGCGGCAGGCGAGCGCCCGCTCGCCCTCCCACGCGCCGGTGGCCCAGGCGCCGCCGCCGCGCACCGCCTGGTACGTCTCGCCGCGCATCGGGGCCGCGACGACCCCGGCCACGGTCTCGCCGCCTTGTTCGGCCGCGATGGACACCGCCCAGGTCGGCAGCCCGTAGAGGTAGTTCACGGTGCCGTCGAGCGGATCGATCACCCAGCGGACGCCGCTGGTGCCGGCGACGGAGGCGCCCTCCTCGCCGAGGAAGCCGTCGTCCGGGCGCCGCTCGGAGATCAGATCGGTGATCAGTTTCTCCGCCGCGATGTCCATCTCGGTGACGACGTCGATCGGGCTGGACTTGGTGCGGGCCACGGCGAGGTCGGCCGGGCGGCCGTCCCGCAGCAGCTCGCCGGCGCGGCGGGCGGCCTCCTGGGCCAGTTCCAGCAGTTCCCTGTGCAGGGCGTCGGTCACGGGTCTCCTCACGCGTAGGGGCTGTCGGCGCCCGCGGCGGCCGGGCGGGGCGCCCGGGACGGGCAGCAGCCGACCGGGCAGACGTCGTGGCTCGCGCCCAGGGAGCCCAGGGCGCAGGGTTTGATCGGCTGGCCGCGCTCGGTGGCGGCGCGCTCCAGGACCAGCTCGCGCACGGCGGCCGCGAACCGGGGGTCGGCGCCCACGGTGGCCGAGCGCCGCACCGGCAGGCCCAGTTCCTCCGCCTTGGCCCTGGCCTCCGTGTCGAGGTCGTACAGGACCTCCATGTGGTCGGAGACGAAGCCGATGGGGGCCATGACGACCGCCGGGACGCCCGCCGCGTGCCGCTCCTCCAGGTGGTCGCAGATGTCGGGCTCCAGCCACGGGATGTGCGGGGCGCCGGAGCGGGACTGGTAGACGAGCCGCCAGGGGTGGTCCACACCGGTGCGCTCGCGGACCGCGTCGGCGATCAGCTGGGCCACGTCCAGGTGCTGCTCCACGTAGGCGCCGCCCTCGCCGTGGTCCTCGACGGGGCCGGAGGTGTCGGCGGCGGCCGTGGGGATGGAGTGGGTGGTGAAGGCGATGTGGGCGCCGTCGCGGACGTCCTCGGGGAGGTCGGCGAGGGAGCGCAGCACGCCGTCGATCATGGGTTCGACGAAGCCGGGGTGGTTGAAGTAGTGGCGCAGCTTGTCGACCCTCGGGAGGTCGAGGCCCTCGGCCTCCAGGGTGGCCAGCGCGTCGGCGAGGTTCTCGCGGTACTGGCGGCAGCCCGAGTAGGAGGCGTAGGCGCTGGTGGCGAGCACCAGGATGCGGCGGCGGCCGTCGGCGGCCATCTGGCGCAGGGTGTCGGTCAGGTACGGCGCCCAGTTGCGGTTGCCCCAGTAGACGGGCAGGTCCAGGCCGTGTCCGGCGAAGTCCTCGCGCAGGGCCTCGATCAGGGCGCGGTTCTGGCCGTTGATGGGGCTGACCCCGTCGAACAGGAAGTAGTGCTGCCCGACTTCCTTCAGGCGTTCCTTGGGGATGCCGCGCCCGCGTGTCACGTTCTCCAGGAACGGGACCACGTCGTCCGGTCCTTCGGGGCCGCCGAAGGACAGCAGGAGCAGGGCGTCGTACGGGGTGGCATCGAGCGCGTCTGGCATGACTCGATCCTGCCACCCGGTACCGACAGCCCGGCAACCGCGGGATGAAGAGTCTGGTCCCAAATGGTTTATGGCGATATTTCCCACCGGTAAACCGGATGCGCTTAGGGTCGCCTAACTCGTAAGCTGTATCCGCCGCATTCGCGCCTTACGGACCGCCCCGGAGACCACGTGCCCAGCCCCTACAGAGCCTTGTTCGACGTGCCCGGCACCAAGGCCTTCTCGGCCGCCGGACTGCTCGGCCGGATGCCGCTGTCCATGATGGGCATCGGCGTGGTCACGATGGTCTCCCAGCTCACCGGGCGCTACGGGCTCGCGGGCGCGCTGTCGGCCACCATCGCGCTGTCCGCGGCGGTCCTCGGACCGCAGGTCTCCCGCCTGGTGGACCGGCACGGCCAGAGCCGGGTGCTGCGGCCCGCGACCCTCGTGGCCCTCGCGGCGACGGCCGGGCTGCTGCTCGTCGCGCACTTCGGGTGGCCGGACTGGGCGCTGTTCGTCTGCGCCGCCGGCATCGGCGCGGTGCCGAGCCTGGGCGCGATGATCCGGGCCCGCTGGGCCGCCATCTACCGGGGCACGCCCAAGCTGCACACCGCCTACTCGTTCGAGTCGGTCATGGACGAGGTCTGCTTCGTCTTCGGGCCGATCATCTCCATCGGCCTGTGCACGGCCTGGTTCCCCGAGGCCGGTCCGCTGCTGGCCGCCTGCTTCCTGGCGGCCGGCGTCTGCTGGCTGACCGCACAGCGGGCCACCGAGCCGCAGCCACACCCGCGCGAGCGGCACGGCGGCGGCACCGCCCTGCGCTCGCGGGCGCTCCAGGTGCTGGTGGCGACCTTCGTGGCGACCGGCGCGATCTTCGGGTCGGTGGACGTGGTCACGGTCGCCTTCGCCGACGAACGCGGCCACAAGGGCGCGGCGAGCGTGGTCCTCGCCGTGTACGCGGCCGGCTCCTGTGCGGCCGGGGCGGTCTTCGGACTGCTGCGCCTGGCCGGGGCGCCGGAACGCCGCTGGCTGCTGGGCGTCGCCGCGATGGCCGTGAGTATGATCCCCCTCCTACTGGTCGGAAACCTGCCGCTTCTGGCCGTGGCGCTGTTCGTTGCGGGGCTGTCCATCGCACCGACGATGATCACGACGATGTCCCTCATCGAAGAGCACGTACCTCGCGCGCAGCTGACCGAGGGCATGACCTGGGTGAGCACCGGCCTGGCGGTCGGCGTGGCGCTCGGCTCCTCGCTGGGCGGCACGGTGATCGACGCCGCCGGCGCGCGGGCCGGGTACGGGGTTCCGGCGCTGTCCGGGGCCGTCGCGGTCGTGGTCGGTTTCCTCGGGTACCGCCGGCTGCGCAGGCCGGCCGCGGGTCGGGGAGGCACCGTTGAGCAGCACAGCGAGCGGGAAGACGAGCGGCGCGAACGGCACATGGCGTAACTGGGGCGGGAACGTCGCGGCCCGGCCCGCCCGGCAGGTCGAGCCGGCCTCGGTCGAGGAACTGGCCGCGGCGGTGCGCCGGGCGCGCGAGGACGGCCTGAAGGTGAAGGCGGTCGGCACCGGGCACTCCTTCACGTCGATCGCCGCCACCGACGGCGTCTTGATACGCCCTCAACTGTTGACGGGCATACGCGGGATCGACCGGGCGGCCATGACCATCACGGTCGAGTCCGGTACCCCGCTCAAGAGGCTCAACGCGGCCCTGGCGCGCGAGGGCCTGTCGCTCACCAACATGGGCGACATCATGGAGCAGACGGTCTCCGGCGCCACCAGCACCGGCACCCATGGCACGGGCCGCGACTCGGCCTCCATCGCCGCCCAGATCAAGGGCCTCGAACTCGTCATGGCGGACGGCTCGGTGCTCGGCTGCTCCGAGAAGGAGAACCCCGAGGTCTTCGCGGCCGCCCGGACGGGGCTCGGCGCGCTCGGCATCGTCACCGCGATCACCTTCGCCGTGGAACCGCTGTTCCTGCTGACCGCCCGCGAGGAGCCGATGCCCCTGGACCGGGTCCTCGCCGAGTTCGACCAACTGTGGGCGGAGAACGAGCACTTCGAGTTCTACTGGTTCCCGCACACCGAGAACACCACCACCAAGCGCAACAACCGCAGCGCCGGGCCCGAGCGGCCCGTGGGGCGGTTGGCCGGGTGGTTCGAGGACGAGTTCCTGTCCAACGGCGTCTTCCAGGTGGCCCAGTGGGCCGGCCGGGCGGCCCCCGCCGCGATCCCGGCCATCGCGCGGATCTCCAGCCAGGCCCTGTCCGCGCGCTCGTACACCGACATCCCGTACAAGGTCTTCACCTCGCCGCGCCGGGTGCGCTTCGTGGAGATGGAGTACGCCGTTCCGCGCGCGGCCCTGGTGGAGACGGTGCGCGAGCTGAAGACCATGGTGGAGCGCTCGGGCCTGCGCGTCAGCTTCCCCGTGGAGGTGCGCACCGCCCCGGCCGACGACATCACCCTGTCCACCGCCTCCGGCCGGGACAGCGCCTATGTCGCCGTGCACATGTACCGGGGCACGCCCTACCAGGCGTACTTCACCGCCGCCGAGCGGATCTTCACCGCGCACGAGGGCCGGCCGCACTGGGGCAAGGTGCACACCCGGGACGCGGAGTACCTCGCCCGGGTGTACCCGAGGTTCGCCGAGTTCACGGCGTTGCGGGACCGCCTCGACCCGGATCGGCTGTTCCAGAACGACTATCTGCGGAGGGTCCTGGGGGCGTAGTCGCCGGGGCGGAGCCGCTGGGCGCGGGGGACGGGCCGGTCCCGCCGTCCTGCGCCCGCCCGTCCGGCGAGGCGCTCGGGGTGGGCGTCGCCGGGTCCGTCGTACCGCTGCCGCCGGTGCCGGAGCCGGAGCCCTGAGAGGGGACACCGCCGGTCGGGGTGGTGAGCGAGGGGGTCCCGGAGGGGGCCTGGCCGGGCTGGGGGTCGTTCGTCCGGTGCGCCGAGGAGTGCCGCCCGCCGACGGCGTCGCCGACCGTCGTGCCGGTTCCGCCGCTGAAACTGCTGCCGGACACCAGTTCGTACACCGTGATGCCTCCCATGGTCACCCCGAACACGAGAGCGGCGGCGACCAGCGGCCGGCGCCAGTTCTTGATCCGCGCCCGGTAGACGGTGCCCTCGGTGAACTCCCCCGGGGCCGGCGGCGCCTGCACCTGGGGCCGGGCCCCGGTCTTGACCACCCGCAGCTGTTCCCCGGTCCGCTTGAAGAAGTGCTGGAAGACGGTGCCGCCGCAGGTGGCGATCACACTGACGACGCCCGCGCCGAGGATCGTGCCGTACACGCCGAAGGAGGAAGCCAGCTTGGCCGCCACGACCGCCGCCAGGGCGCTTCCCGCCACCTGGGGGACGTTGAGGTCGATCCGCTTCCGCCCCGCATCGGGTGTTTCGCGCATACCCGGAACTTGCCTGCCTTTCCCGTACTTGATCGACATTGAGTGGCCGACTGCACGAGATAGGGACGTACGCACGAAACCATTAGTTCCGTTTCTGGAGATTACGTGAAGTTCGCCACGTTCATGATCGACAAATCCCGTTGCGGCGGGCCGAGTCGCGTCCGTTGCCGGAAGTTGGGCGGCGCGCCAATCCACGCTCGTGGCCCGAATGGAGTACTGTTGCGAGCCCTGGGTCCGGTCTCCCACCAGGGTGTCCGCGGCCGCCAAGGACCGCCGGGAGGGGGCTAGTTGCACAGGGTGACGGACTTGGTCACTTAGCGTGGCGAACAGGTAACCGTGCCATAACGGCGATCCAGGGCCCGTGCCCGACACGCCGGGCAACTCGGCAAGGTTGTGGCAGGCTGCACCCGGGCAGGCCACACTCGACTAGCGGAAGCAGCGACGCACGTGACGTCGGCAGGCACCACCCGGGAGGTCCCCATGCCCGAACTGCGTGTCGTGGCCGTCTCGAATGACGGCACACGGCTGGTGCTGAAGGCTGCCGACTCAACGGAGTACACGCTTCCGATCGACGAACGGCTGCGCGCCGCCGTACGCGGCGACCGGCCGCGCCTCGGCCAGATCGAGATCGAGGTCGAGAGCCATCTGCGCCCCCGCGACATCCAGGCGCGGATACGAGCCGGTGCCACCGCGGAAGAGGTCGCCCAGCTCGCAGGCATCCCCGTCGACCGGGTACGGCGCTTCGAGGGTCCGGTACTGGCCGAGCGCGCCTTCATGGCCGAGCGCGCCCGCAAGACCCCGGTCCGCCGCCCCGGCGAGAACTCCGGTCCCCTGCTCGGCGAGGCCGTCCAGGAACGGCTGCTGCTGCGCGGCGCCGAGAAGGACACCGTGCAGTGGGACTCCTGGCGCCGCGACGACGGCACCTGGGAAGTCCTGCTCGTCTACCGGGTCGCGGGCGAACCGCACTCCGCGAGCTGGACGTACGACCCGCCCCGGCGGCTGGTCCAGGCCGTGGACGACGAGGCCCGCTCGCTGATCGGCGAGTCCGACGACCTCGCCGCGCCCGAGCCGAGCTTCCCGTTCGTCCCGCGCATCGCCCGGCTGCCGCGCGAGCGCTCCATGGACCGCGCCCTCGACCGGCAGACCGACCGCGAGCGGCCCACCCTGCCCGCGCAGTCGGCCGAACCCGCCGAGGAGAGCACCGGTGAACGGGACTCGCTGACCAGCCTCCTGGAGGCCGTGCCGTCCTTCCGCGGCGACATGGTCGTCCCGGAGCGCGCCCCGGACCCCTCGGACGAGCCCGACGAGGAGGCCGTCGCGGAGGAACCGCCGGCGCCCGCCGCCTCGGCCGGTTCGGCCTACGCGGACGTCCTCATGCCCCGCTCGGTCGGCAGCCACCGCGACCGGCTGATCGGCGCGACCGACCGCCAGGCGGAGGCCGACGGCGTCCGCCCCGGCCGCCGCGCGGCCGTCCCGAGCTGGGACGAGATCGTGTTCGGCACCCGCCGCAAGAAGCAGGAGTAGCCGGCCGTACGACGACGCGGAGGGGCGGATCACCGGAGTGACCCGCCCCTGCCGTCCGTTGCCGCCGGCTCGCTACTGCGGATCCGCGCCCGTCGCGACCGGCCGGGACGGGTCCGCGGACCACTCCGACCACGAACCGGCGTACAGCGCCGCCGGGATGCCGGCCACCGCGAGCGCCAGCACCTCGTGCGCGGCCGACACGCCCGAGCCGCAGTAGACGCCCACCTCCGTGTCGGCGTGTACGCCGAGCGCCTTGAAGCGGTCCTTCAGCTCGGCCGCGGGCAGGAAGCGGCCGTCGGGGCCGACGTTCTCCGCCGTCGGCGCCGAGACCGCGCCCGGGATGTGCCCGCCGACCCGGTCCACGGGCTCCACCTCGCCCCGGTACCGCTCCCCCGCGCGGGCGTCCAGCAGCACACCCGTGCGGGCCAGCGCGGCGGCGCCGTCCGCGTCCAGCAGACCCGCCGCGCCCGGCACCGGCCTGAAGTCGCCCTCGGCCGGGGTGGCCGTCCCGGTCGCCAACTCGCCCTCCCAGGACGGCAACCCGCCGTCCAGAACCCGCACGTCCGGGTGACCCGTCCAGCGCAGCAGCCACCACGCGCGCGCGGCGGCCCAGCCCTGACCGCCGTCGTAGACGACGACCGGACGGCCCGCCGACACGCCCGCGCGGCGCATCGCGGCGCCGAACTCCGCGATGTCCGGCAGCGGATGGCGGCCCCGCGCGCCCGGGGCCGCGGCCAGTTCCCGGTCCAGGTCGACGAAGGCCGCACCGGGGATGTGCCCGGCCGCGTACTCGGCCCGACCGTCGAAGGCCGGGGCACCCGCCGCCTTCGCCAGGCTCAGCTGCCAGCGGACGTCCAGCAGGACCGGCGGCGCCTGTCCGGCGAGCTCCCGGGCGAGTTCGGATGCGGTGATGATGACTGTCATGGCGCCATGCATACGCCAGGGGTGGCCGCGGCGTCCAGGTACGACTACTCTGCTCGGCCGGACAGGCTCGGTCACGAACGGTAAGGGACCGGGCACGAACCGTACGTCCGGCGGACGCCCGTCGGACATCGTCAAGTGGCGGCGGAAGACGTCGGCCCGGGAAAACTTCCGAAGACACCGCCAAGAGGCGGCGCGGCGGCGGGACATGGCCGCGAGAGCGTGGAAGATGCGGACACCGGTACGGGCGTACGCGCCGACGGCGTGTGCGCACCCCTGCCGGGGGGAGCGGAAGCGACACGGCCGCCACACGGGCGGCCGGGGAGAGAGTGATCGATGACCGAGGCACGGGAGTCGGACGGTCCGCACGCGCTGCGCGCGCCCGGCACGCCCTGCTGGGTGAGCCTGATGGCGCACGGGCTCACCGCCACCGAGGAGTTCTACGGGGCGCTGTTCGGCTGGGAGTTCCGGCCGGGCCCGCGGCAGCTCGGCCCGTACGTGCGGGCGCTGCTCGACGGGCACGAGGTGGCCGGCATGGGGCAGCTGCCGCCGGACCACCGGCTGCCGATCGCCTGGACGCCCTACCTCGCCTCGGACGACGTGGACCGCACCGCCGAGGCGGTACGGCTGTGCGGCGGCACGGTGGCGGTCGGGCCGCTGGACGCGGACGAGGCCGGGCGGCTGGCCATCGCCGCGGACCCCTGTGGCGCGGTGTTCGGCATCTGGCAGGGCCCCGCGCGCCTGGGCACCCCGATCACCGGGGTGCCGGGCACGCCCGCCTGGAACGAACTGCTCACGTTCGAGACGGAAAGCGTCACCAAGTTCTACGCGAGCGTGTTCGGCTACCAGACGGAGACGTCGGCCGGCGCGGGTGCGGACCAGGTGACGCTGCGCGTCGACGGGCACCCGGTGGCCGCCGTGCACGGCCTGGGCCGGGCGCTGCCCCGGGACCGGGGACCGTACTGGGCGACCTGCTTCCGGGTGGCCGACACGGACGGGGCGCTGCGCCGGGTGACCGCGCTCGGCGGCCGGGTGATCCGCCCGGCCGAGGACGGCCCGCACGGCCGGGTGGCGACGGTTGCGGACCCGGAGGGCGCGGTGTTCTCGGTGGTCCAGGAGCCGCGCTGAAAGGGTTCGGGCAGTCCCTCCCCCGGATGCGGTCGGCCCGTTCGGGAGAACCGGCTCAGGAGACCGCGGAGGACGGGCTCAGGAGGACGAGACCGGCAGCACGTCCGGGGAGATGGCCGCCGCGCGGGCCGTCGCCGCGGTCATCCGGCGCCGGTGGTGGCGGCGGCACAGCACCTCGTAACCGACCTCGCCCGCCTCCTGGTTGACGTCACCGACGACCACCTGGGCGCCCTCGACCACCATCTCCCCGCCGACCGTGCGGGCGTTGTGCGTGGCGCGGGCGCCGCACCAGCACAGCGCCTCCACCTGGAGCACCTCGATGCGGTCGGCCAGTTCCACCAGCCGCTGGGAACCGGGGAACAGCTTGGAGCGGAAGTCGGTGGTGATGCCGAAGGCGAAGACGTCCACGCCGAGGTCGTCCACCACACGGGCCAGCTGGTCGATCTGGCCGGGCGCGAGGAACTGCGCCTCGTCCGCGATCACGTAGTCGATCCGGCCGCCCTGCGAGAGGTGGTCCACGACGTAGACGTACAGATCCTGGTCGTCGGCGACCTCGACGGCGTCGGTGACCAGGCCGAGGCGGGAGGACAGCTTGCCCGCGCCCGCGCGGTCGTTGCGGGTGAATATCATGCCGGCCAGGCCGCGAGCGGAGCGGTTGTGCTCGATCTGGAGAGCCAGCGTCGACTTCCCGCAGTCCATCGTTCCGGAGAAGAACACCAGCTCGGGCATGAGGAGTTGAGCACCTTTCGGCAAGGGGAGGAAGGCGGTGGGGGTAGGGGGTCAGGAGCGTACTTCGAGCAGCGGGACCAGCTGCTCGACGGGGGTCATCGAACCGTGGTTGCCCACCAGCGCGGACTCCTTCGGTTCCCGCTCGGAGGCGATGATCAGGACGTCGTCGTACGCGGCCGCGATCACGTCCCCGAGCCGGGCGTACACCCGCTCGTCCACGTGCGGCCCGAACCAGCCGGCCTGGATCGCCTCGTCCCGCGAGGCCACCCAGAACTGCTCCCCCAGCACCTCGCGCCAGCAGGTCAGCACGTCGTTGTGGGCGCCCGGCACCGCGTACACGTGCCGGGCCCGCCCCTCGCCGCCCAACAGGGCGACGCCGGCGCGCAGTTCCCAGTCCGTGTCGAAGTCGATGCGGTGCTCGTCGTCGAACGGCACGTCGATCATGCCGTGGTCGGCGGTGACGTAGAGCGCGCTGCGCGGGGGCAGCTGCTCGGCGAGGCGCTGGGCCAGCCGGTCGACGTACATCAGCTGGCCGCGCCAGGTGTCGGAGGCGACGCCGTAGCGGTGGCCGGAGCCGTCGAGTTCGGCGTAGTACGTGTACACCAGCGAGCGGTCCCCGGCGGCCAGTTGCTCGGCGGCCAGGTCCATCCGCTCCTCGCCGGACAGCCTGCCGTGGAAGGTGCCGCCGCTGAGCGCGACCTTGGTGAGCGGGGTGTGCTGGAAGGCGGGCGAGGACACCTGGGCGGCGTGCACCCCGGCGTCGTGGGCCAGCTGGAAGACGGTGGGGTACGGCTGCCAGGGGCGCGGGTCGGTGTACGGCTGCCAGCGCAGCTGGTTCATCAGCGCGCCGGTGGCCGGGTCGCGGACCGTGTAGCCGGGCAGGCCGTGCGCGCCGGGCGGCAGGCCGGTGCCGACGGAGGCCAGGGAGGTCGCGGTGGTCGCCGGGTAGCCCGCGGTGAGCGGGCGGCCGGTGCCGCCGCGGGAGCTGCCGAGCAGCGAGGTGAGGAAGGGAGCCTCGTCGGGGTGGGCGCGCAGCTGCTCCCAGCCGAGACCGTCGACCAGGAAGACACAGGCCCGGTCGACCGGGGTCAGCTCGGTGATCGTCGCGGACATGCCGGGGACGCCCATGCCGGCGGCGAGGGTCGGCAGCAGGTCGGCGAGGGAGCCGGTGCCGTACTGGGGCAGCGGCGCGGTGTCCAGGGCGAGGGGTTCCGGGTGGTCCCAGGCGGAGAGCTGGGACATCAGCGGGCGACGTCCGCGGTCGCCTCCGAGATGGCCTGCGCGAAGGCGAGCGCCTCGCGCACCGTCTCCGGGCCGTCCCCGGCCTCGCTGACGCGCAGGCTGAGGTCGTCCGCCGTGGAGTTGCCGGTGTAGCCGTGGTCGGCGTCGCAGTTGGGGTCGCCGCAGGCGGCGGGCTCCAGGTCGATCCGGCTCACCGCGCCCCAGCCGATGGTCAGCACGACCTCGCGGGGCAGGGTGCCCGGGGTGTACTGCTCGGGGTTGGCCACCACCCGGCTGACCACGACGGAGGAGATCCGGCCGAGCTTGACCGACTCGGTGGAGGTGGTGGCGTACGGCGTCGGGGAGGTGCTGTCGGCGGCCTGCTCGTCGGTGTGACTGACGATGAAGCGGTTGGCGGTGAGGACCAGGACGGTCACATGGCGGCGTACCTCGTTCTGGTCGAACGTGGTCTCCTGGTGGACCAGGTACGACCGGATGGGCTCGCCGCCCACCGCGGCCTCCACCGCCTCGGCCACGAGGGCCGGGTAGTAGCCGCTGCGCTCGATCGCCGCGCGCAGCCCCTGGGTCGTCGTACTGGTCTTGGCCATGGCGTCCATCCTAGTCCGTGGCCAAGGCGGGTCAGGGCCGCCCGGGACCACGGGCCGCGCCGCGGCCACGGGACCGGGGGCCGCCCGGGGACACCCGGATGAACACCGGGACTCCGGTCCGTGGCTGACCGCCTGCGGGGGGCGCGGGGTGGCGGATGTCCGCCGGGGCGGGCGGGCAAGGAGCCCGTGCGGGGGGCGTGGGCGGGGGCGGGGGCGGGGCCGGGAGTCGGGGGACTTGAGACGGGGAGGCGGCCAGGAGGGCCGGGGGCCCGGGGGCCGGAACGCCCGGAAGCCAGGAGGCCGGAGGCCGGGGAGGCCGGAGGCCGGGGAGGCCAGGGAGGCCAGGGAGGCCAGGGGGTCAAGAGGCCGGAACGCCCGGAAGCCGCAAGCCCGGAAGCCGGGGAGACCCGGGGGCCGGAACGCCCGGAAGCCGCGAGACCGGGCGCCCGGGCGACCGGAGCCCGGGAAGCCGGAAGCCTGAGAGACCGGGAAGCCGTAGGCCCAGAAGCCCAGAGGTCGGAAGCTCGGGAGAGACCGCGAGGCAGGAAGGCCGGAAGGCAAGGGGCCGGAACTCCCGGGGGCCGGGTGACCGATACACCGGCAGGTCGGAGCGCCCGGGGGCCGGGAAGCCGGAAGCGCGGGGCCGGAAGGCCCGGAGCCCTGGGGGCCAGAGACCGTAAGCCCAGAGGCGGAAGGCCGGGAAGCCGGAACGCCTGGGGCCGTGTACCTCGCGGCCGTCGGGCCCAGTGAAGGCGCGGGTCTGCGGCTCGGGGTGGTAGGCGGGGTCAGCCCGGCGGCCGGGAGGCCCAAGGGCCGGAACGCCCGGAAGCCCGGAGGCCGGGAAGCCGGGAGCCCAGGAGGTCGAGAGACGAGGAAGCCGAGAGCCGGGAAGCCGTAAACCCAGAAGCCCAGAGGCCGGAAGGTCGGGAGACCGCGAGGCAGGAAGGCCGGAAGGCCCGGGGGCCGGGAGACCAGGAGCCCAGAGGGCGGGACGCTGGGAGGCCGGGAAGCCGTAAACCCGGAGGCCGGAGGGCCGAGAGACCGGAACACCCGGAAGCCCGGAGGGCCGAGGCGGCGGTAAAAGGAGTGGTGGGCCCGCTCCCGCTCAGTACGTCGGCATCGTGCGGGGGCCGTGGTCGTCCCGGGCCGGGGGTGGGGCGAGGCGGACGGTCGCGCCGAGGACGTTGGCGCCGCGAGGGGCCACGACGACCGGTTCCAGGGTGACCGCGACCACCTCGGGGTGGTCGTCGACCAGCCGGGACACCCGTAGCAGCAGTTCCTCCAGGGCGGGGGTGTCGACGGGGGTGGAGCCGCGCCAGCCGAAGAGCAGGGGCGCGGTGCGGATCGTGCGCACCAGCGAGGTCGCGTCCCGGTCGGTGACCGGGATCAGCCGGTGCGCCGTGTCGTCCAGCAGTTGGGAGACCGCGCCGGCCAGGCCGAAGGACAGCACGGCCCCGGCCGCCGGGTCGATCACGGCCCGTACGACGGTGTCGACACCCCTGGGCGCCATCCCCTGCACCACCGGCCGCAGTTCCTCCGGCTTGCCGAACAGCTCGGACAACTCGGCGTAGGCCCGCCGCAGTTGGTCCTCGTCGGCCAGGTCCAGGCGGACCCCGCCCAGGTCGGCGCGGTGCCTGAGGTGGGGGGCGGTCGCCTTCAGGGCCACCGGGTAGCCGAGGGCGCGGGCGGCCTCGGCGGCGGTGTCGGGGGTGGGCGCGGGCAGGGCGCGCCGCACCCTGATGCCGTACTTGCCGAGCAGCTCGCAGGTCTCGGCCTCGGAGATCGTGAGTCCTTCGCCGCGTGCCAGCAGCTCCCCGATCAGCCGCGCGGCCCCCTTCTCGTCGATGTCCTCGTACTCCGGCACCCTTCCCGGGTCCGTCGCCTCCCTGCGCCACTGCCCGTAGCGGACGGCCTCGGCGAGGGCCCGGACGGCGCGTTCGGCGGCGGGGTAGGCGGGGATGAGCCGGGCCCCTTCGGGCGGGGAGACCGCGGTGGGCGGTCGTTCCGCCGGGCGGGGCGGCTGGGCGCCGCCCCGGTCGCCGGACGCCTTGTCCGCGGCGGCCGGCGCGGTGCTCGCCGCCGCCGACAGTGCCTGCGCCAGTCCGCCCAGCTCCACGTGCACCACCAGCACCGGCTTCCCCGGCACCGCCGCCGCGGCGGACCGCAGCGCCTCCGCCAGCTCCGCGTCCCCCGGCGACGCCTCGCCGATCGCCGGGATCGCCGTCACCACGACGGAGTCGTTCGTGTCGTCGGCCAGCGCCGCGCTCAGCGCCCGGTGGAAGTCCGCCGCGCTCGCCCCGGTCGTCAGGTCCAGGGGCCGCGCCGGCCGCAGCCCCTCCGCCAGGCAGCGGTCGTACGTCAGGACGCCCAGCGACTCGGAGTTGCCGAGGATCGCCACGCGCGGCCCGGCGGGCAGCGGCTGGCGGGCGAGCAGCAGTCCCGCGTCGACCAGTTCGGTGATGGTGTCGACCCGGGTCACCCCGGCCTGGCGGAGCAGCGCGGACACCGTCGCGTGCGGCAGCCGGGTGGCGCGCACCGCGTGGCCCTGGGGCGCGGTGCCGGTCCCCTGCACCACGACGAGGGGCTTCGCCGCCGCCGTCCGCCGGGCGAGCCGGGTGAACTTGCGGGGGTTGCCGATGGTCTCCAGGTACATCAGGACGACGTCGGTGTCCGGGTCCTCGTACCAGTACTGGAGGACGTCGTTGCCGGAGACGTCGGCGCGGTTGCCCGCGGAGACGAAGGTGGAGACGCCGCTGACCCCGGTGACCCCGCCGCCGCGCCGGTGCAGCCGGGACAGCAGCGCGATGCCGATGGCGCCGGACTGGGCGAACATGCCGATGCGGCCGGGGCGCGGCATCTCGGGCGCGAGGGAGGCGTTCAGCCGTACGCCGGGGGCGGTGTTGATGACGCCGAACGCGTTGGGCCCGATGATCCGCATGCCGTACGCCCGTGCCTGCTGCACGAGCGCCCGCTGCCGCTCCTTGCCCTCGGGTCCGCTCTCGGCGTACCCGGCGCTGAGCACGACGAGCCCCTGGACGCCGTGTTCCCCGCACTCGGCGACCACGGCGGGCACGTACTCGGCCGGTACGGCGACGACGGCGAGATCCACCGGGCCGTCGATGTCCCGCACGCAGTGGTACGCGCTCACCCCGTCGACCTCCGCCAGGTCCTCGGGGAAGGCCCTGTTCACCGCGTACAGCCGGCCCGCGTACCCGCCGTCCTTGATGTTGGCCAGGACGCTGCGGCCCACCCCGCCGGGGGCGCGGCCGACGCCGATGACCGCGACGGAGCCGGGGGCGAGGAGCCGTTGCACCGAGCGGGCCTCGGCGCGCTGCTCGCGGGCGCGCTGCACGGCGAGCGAGCGGTCGGTGGGCTCGATGTCGAACTCCAGGCGGACGACGCCGTCCTCGAAGCTGCGCTTCTGGGTGTAGCCGGCGTCCGTGAAGACCTTGATCATCTTGGTGTTGGCGGGCAGCACCTCGGCGGTGAAGCGGCGGATGCCCCGCTCGCGGGCGACGGCCGCGATGTGCTCCAGGAGCGCGGAGGCCACTCCCCTGCCCTGGTGGGCGTCCTGCACCAGGAAGGCGACCTCCGCCTCGTCGGCGGGCGCGGACGCGGGGGTGCCGCCGGCGCCGATGCGGTCGTAGCGGACCGTGGCGATGAACTCGCCGCCCACGGTGGCCGCGAGCCCCACCCGGTCGACGAAGTCGTGGTGGGTGAAGCGGTGCACGTCCTTGGCGGACAGCCGGGGGTAGGGCGCGAAGAAGCGGTAGTACTTGGACTCGTCCGACACCTGCTCGTAGAAGTGGACCAGGCGGTCGGCGTCGTCGACGGTGATGGGCCGGATGCGGGCGGTGCCCCCGTCCCGCAGCACCACGTCCGCCTCCCAGTGCGCGGGATACTCGTACCGGCCCTGCGGTTCCGCCGAGGTTCGCATGCGCCCCAGAGTACGGCTAGCGTCCGGCAACGGCGCGGGGCAGTCTGTGGAGACGGACGCCGGGCCGAGGGTGCGGTCACGACGGCACGGTGGAGGGGGTGCGCAGCCCCTCTCCAGGCATGGTTCACCATATGGAAGACTGGTCTAGACAACCCTGAAGAGTGAAGGGCAGCAACACATGGCTGAGCGCCGCGTCAACGTCGGCTGGGCCGAGGGTCTCCACGCCCGCCCCGCCTCCATCTTCGTCCGGGCCGCGTCGGCCTCGGGCATCCCGGTGACGATCTCCAAGGCCGGCGGCACCCCGGTCAACGCGGCCAGCATGCTCGGCGTCCTGGGGCTGGGCGCCCAGGGCGGCGAGGAGATCGTGCTCGCCTCCGACGCCGAGGGCGCCGAGGCCGCCCTGGACCGGCTGGCCAAGCTGGTCGCCGAGGGCCTGGAAGAGCTGCCCGAGACCGTCTGAGCGGCATCGGGCCTTCGACGGACCGGGCTTCGGCGCAGTGGCGCGACGCCCGGTTCGGCACTTTCATGACGCCCGGTCCGGGCCGGTCCGCCGGCTCGGCGCGGGCGGGGTGGCGGGGCGGGCCGCCCCGCCACCGCCCGGACCGCATGACGGTGGTCGGCGGACGGGCGAAGCCCCGCGGGCCCCCCTTGCGGCCGTCGCGAGCGGAGGCGGAATTCGCGATTTCCGGCGCTTTCGTCGCAGCAGAACACCCATTCCATTCACCCGGGTCCGTCAATTCACGGCACCGGAGAAATAGGGGAATCGGGCCCGTAGAATACCCACCCCTTTGTATACGGCACCCGTGTTAATTCTGTGCGCCCGACATGTTTACGGCATGTTGCGAAGTCCTCACGCGCTCCGCGCCACCGGGCACGCGCAGCCGGTGCTCGGCCGCCGCCCGCTCGGCGTGCTGCGCGGTCACCGCGCGGGCGCGCGCCCCGTCGCCGCGCGCCACCGCGTCCACGATCGTGCCGTGCTCCGCCCAGGTGCCGACCGGGTCCGACGGCGTGTCGAGCACGTACATCCAGGCGATCTTGTGCCGCAGCTGAAGCAGGGTGGAGGTCAGCGAAGGGCTGCCGCAGGCCTGGGCCAGCGTCTCGTGGAACCAGCCGTCCAACGCGCGCAGTTCCTCGCCGTCGCCCCGCCGGGCACGCTCCTGCCCCAGCCTGACCAGTCCGCGCAGCACCTTCAGATGCGCCTCGGTGCGTCGCCGGGCGGCCCGGGCGGCGCCGAGCGGTTCCAGGAGCAGACGCATCTCCAGCAGGTCGGCGGCCTCTTGCTCGCTCGGCTCGGCCACACAGGCGCCCGCGTGCCGGCGCGTCACCACGAAGCCCTCCGCCTCCAGGGTGCGCAGGGCCTCGCGCACGGGGACGCGCGAGACCCCGTAGCGACGGGCCAGCACCTCCTCGGTGAGACGGCCGCCGCGTTCGAGGACGCCCGCGACGATGTCGTCCCGGATCGCCGTGCACACCGACTGCGCCGGAATACGCATGACCGACCTCCGTCTTGATCCCGCGACACGACGCCGACGACGGACGCGTTTTTCCATGACTCTATTCCGGTGACTCTATTCCACCGCGCGGCCTTTTCCGACGGCGGACCGGAATCCGGGGATATTTTTTGGACAGGGGCCACCGGAACACGGGGTCACCGGAACACCGCGGGAAAAGGCGAAAGCCCCGGCTCGGTGGCCGGGGCTTCGGGTGCCGTGCGGGGTCGCGCGGGCTCGGTCAGACGTTCACGCCGTGGTTGCGCAGGTAGGCGACGGGGTCGACGTCGGAGCCGTAGTCGGGGCTGGTGCGCGCCTCGAAGTGCAGGTGCGGGCCGGTGACGTTGCCGGTGGCGCCGGACAGGCCGATCTGCTGGCCGGCGGTGACCTGCTGGCCCACCGTGACGCCGATGGACGACAGATGGCCGTACTGGGTGTACATGCCGTCGGCCATGCGGATCACGATCTGGTTGCCGTACGCCCCGCCCCAGCCGGTGGAGACGACGGTGCCGACGCCGACCGCGTGCACCGGGGTGCCGGTGGCGGCATGGAAGTCGATGCCGGTGTGGGACCCGGAGGACCACAGAGAGCTGCTGGCCTCGTAGCCGGTGGACACATAGGAGTGCGCGATCGGGGCGACGAAGGCGTTCAGCCGCTTGCGCTCGGCCTCGCGGGCGGCGCGGGCCTCCGCCTCGCGCGCCTCCTTCAGCCGCTTGGCAGCGGCCTCCTGGGCCGCCTTGCGCTCGGCTGCCCGCTGCTGGGCGCTGGCCTGCGCGTCGATGTGCGCGGCGACGTCGTCGCTCGCGGCGAGTACGGGGGTGAGACCGGTCTGTTCCGCGGGGCGCTCGGCGGCGAGCGCCGGGGAGGCCGCGAGGGTGCCGATGACGCCGGTGGTCGTCAGGGCCGCGACACCGGCCGCCTGGGCGGTGGTTCGCTTGACCCGGCCGGGCTTGCGGTGCTTCCCGGTGGCGCACATGAACGCCATGGAGTGGCTGTTCCTTTCCTTCCCTCTCGCCTACCGGGTTAGCTGACGGGTTCGGAGCAGGAAGGTCTCCTACGGACTCCCTCGCGTCACGCGCGGGTGCCCGATTCACCCCAGGGACGTGTGGGTCCCCGGCTCCCCTGGCTCGCGCCGTACGGGGACTCGGCGATGGCTGTCCGGTGCCGCGGGTGCGGCGCACTGCCCGACGAACAGCCCGGACGACGCTAAGCGGACCGGCTCTCGATCCCCAAACAGATCGGGGTTTTTGTAGCGCATCCCACAGGGCAGACGGGCAACCTCCGCCCCAATTCGGACATCTGAGGAAGAGAGTGGAACAACAGGGGCCCTGACGACCCGTAGGTCGCCAGGGCCCCGTCCCCTGTGTGCCGTTACTCGGCCGCCACCACGGTGACGTCGCCGATGCCCAGCGCCTCGACCGGCGCCTTGATCTGCGCCGCGTCACCGACCAGGACGGTCACCAGGCGGTCCACCGGGAAGGCGTTGACGACGGCCGCGGTCGCCTCCACCGTGCCCGTGGCGGCCAGTTGCCGGTACAGCGTCGCCTGGAAGTCGTCGGGCAGGTGCTGCTCGACCTGGTCGGCGAGGGTGCTCGCGACGGCCGCCGCGGTCTCGTACTTCAGCGGCGCGACCCCGACGAGGTTCTGCACGGCGACGTCCCGCTCGGCGTCGGTCAGGCCCTCCGCCGCGAGGGTGCGCAGCACCTTCCACAGGTCGTCCAGGGCGGGGCCGGTGTTGGGCGTGTCCACCGAGCCGCTGATGGCGAGCATCGACGCGCCGGTGCCGTCCGGGGCGGAGCGCAGGACCTGGCCGAAGGAGCGCACCCCGTAGGTGTAGCCCTTCTCCTCGCGCAGCACGCGGTCCAGGCGGGAGGTGAGGGTGCCGCCCAGGCAGTAGGTGCCGAGCACCTGGGCGGGCCACACCCGGTCGTGCCGGTCCGGGCCGATCCGGCCGATGAGCAGCTGCGTCTGGACGGCGCCGGGCCGGTCCACGATGACGACGCGTCCGGTGTCGTCGGCCGTCACCGCCGGCACGGGCCGGGGCTCGCCGGGCGTGCCGGTCCAGGCGCCCAGGGTGTCGGCGAGCAGCGCGTCCAGGTCGATGCCGGTGAGGTCGCCGACCACCACGGCGGTGGCCGTGCCGGGGCGCACATGGCGCTCGTAGAAGGCGCGCACGGCGGGCGCGTCGATCTTCTCGACGGTCTCCTCGGTGCCCTGGCGCGGCCGGGACATGCGCGAGGACGCCGGGAACAGCTCCCTGGACAGCTCCTTGGCGGCACGGCGGGCGGGGTTCGCCAGCTCGTGCGGGATCTCGTCCAGACGGTTGCGGACCAGGCGCTCGATCTCGCTCTCGGCGAAGGCGGGGGCGCGCAGCGCGTCGGCGACCAGGCCGAGGCCCTTGGCCAGGCGGGAGGCGGGGACCTCCAGGCTGAGCCGGATGCCGGGGTGGTCGGCGTGCGCGTCGAGGGTGGCGCCCGCGCGCTCCAGCTCGGCGGCGAACTCCTCGGCGGAGTGCCGGTCGGTGCCCTCGGAGAAGGCCCGCGCCATGATGGTGGCCACGCCGTCCAGGCCGGCCGGCTCGGCGTCCAGCGGCGCGTCGAGCAGCACCTCCACGGCGACGACCTGCTGGCCGGGGCGGTGGCAGCGCAGCACGGTCAGGCCGTTGTCGAGCGCGGCGCGCTCGGGGGCCGGGAAGGCCCAGGGCCTGGCCTCGCCGGGCTCCGGCCGGGGGTGGAAGTCCATGGTGGCGAGCTGCTCGGTCACTTGGCCGTCTCCTCGTTCTCGTTGCCGGCCTCTACGGTGGCTTCCGACTCGGGGTCCTCGGGCAGGTCGGCGTCCTCGACGTTCTCCGGGGACTTGGGCTCGTAGACCAGGACCGCGCGGTTGTCGGGGCGCAGACGGGCCTTGGCGACCTCCCGGACCTCCTCCGCGGTGACCTCAAGGATGCGCGGCACGGCGTTCAGGGCGAGCTGCGGGTCGCCGAACAGGACGGCGTAACGGCACAGTTCGTCGGCGCGGCCCGCGACCGTGCCGAGCCGGTCCAGCCATTCGCGCTCCAACTGGGCCTGGGCGCGCTCCATTTCCTCGGCGGTGGGGCCTTCCTCGGCGAACCGGGCCAGCTCCTCGTCGATGGCGGCCTCGATGACCGGCACCTCCACGTCGCCGGAGGTCTTCACGTCCAGCCAGCCCATGGAGGGCGCGCCGGCCAGACGCAGCAGGCCGAAGCCGGCCGCGACGGCCGTACGGTCGCGGCGCACCAGCCGGTTGTAGAGCCGGGAGGACTCGCCGCCGCCGAGGACGGTCAGGGCGAGGTCGGCCGCGTCGCAGGCTCGGGTGCCGTCGTGGGGCAGCCGGTAGGCGGCCATCAGGGCGCGCGCCGGGACCTCCTCGACGACGACCTCGCGCAGCTGCTCGCCGATGACGTCCGGCAGGGAGCCGTCGCGGGGCGCGGGCTTGCCGTCGTGCGACGGGATGGACCCGAAGTACTTCTCCACCCAGGCGAGGGTCTGCTCGGAGTCGATGTCGCCGACCACGGAGAGCACCGCGTTGTTCGGCGCGTAGTAGGTGCGGAAGAACTGGCGGGCGTCCTCCAGGGTGGCCGCGTCCAGGTCCGCCATGGAGCCGATCGGCGTGTGGTGGTAGGGGTGGCCCTCGGGGTACGACAGGGCGGTCAGCCGCTCGAAGGCCGTCCCGTAGGGAACGTTGTCGTAACGCTGGCGGCGCTCGTTCTTCACGACGTCCCGCTGGTTCTCCATGGACTCGTCGTCCAGGGCGGTCAGCAGGGAGCCCATGCGGTCGGCCTCCAGCCAGAGCGCCAGCTCCAGCTGGTGGGCGGGCATGGTCTCGAAGTAGTTGGTGCGCTCGAAGCTGGTGGTGCCGTTGAGCGAGCCGCCGGCGCCCTGCACCAGTTCGAAGTGGCCGTTGCCCTTGACCTGCCCCGAGCCCTGGAACATCAGGTGCTCGAAAAGGTGGGCCAGGCCGGTGCGCCCCTTGACCTCGTGGCGGGAGCCGACGTCGTACCAGAGGCAGACGGCCGCCACGGGGGTCAGGTGGTCCTCGGAGAGCACCACGCGCAGACCGTTGGCCAGGCGGTGCTCGGTCGCTGTCAGGCCCCCGGAGCCTGCCTCGGCTGTGGTCGTGTGACCCATGGGCATGTACGTCCCTTCGCGAGCGGAGGCGGTTGTGGAAACCGCGTTTTTCCTGCCGTTCCTGCCACTGTATGCAAAGCGTGCGAGGCCCCGGCGAAGTTCCCGCGGCACGTACGCCCACAGCGGATCGCGTAGCCTGCGTCGGACCCGGATCCGTGATCGCCCGGGGCGCCGGGCGAGCCGCGCGGGCCGGGGTGCGGACAGGGGTGCGGGCAGGGGGCCGGGCGGAGCGACGCCCGGGCCCGGAACCGGACGCGGCGTGGTCGGGGGCCGTTCGCGGGCGGGTCGTGGAGCCCGCCGGCGACGGCTCGTGGACCGGGTCGCGGCCCGGCTTGTCAGTGCCCCGGTCCACAATGGTCCGCGACAGATCCGTCAACCGCTTCAGCAAGAGCGAGCCGAAGGGTGCGCGCCCCGAAGGCGAGCGACCAGATCAGGAGGAGCCGGCAGCGATGGCCCGCCGCAGCACGAAGACCCCGCCGCCCGACGATTCGCACGAGGAGAAGATCCTCGACATCGACGTCGTGGACGAGATGCGTGGCTCCTACCTCGAGTACGCGTACTCGGTCATCTACTCGCGCGCCCTGCCGGACGCCCGTGACGGTCTCAAGCCGGTGCACCGCCGGATCGTCTACCAGATGAACGAGATGGGCCTGCGCCCCGAGCGCGGCTATGTGAAGTGCGCCCGTGTCGTCGGCGAGGTCATGGGCAAGCTGCACCCGCACGGCGACGCGTCGATCTACGACGCCCTGGTGCGCATGGCCCAGCCCTTCTCCATGCGCCTGCCGCTGGTCGACGGCCACGGCAACTTCGGTTCGCTGGGCAACGACGACCCGCCGGCCGCCATGCGGTACACCGAGTGCCGGATGGCCGAGGCGACGAGCCTGATGACCGAGTCGATCGACGAGGACACGGTCGACTTCGCGCCGAACTACGACGGCCAGGAGCAGGAGCCGGTGGCGCTGCCCGCCGCCTTCCCGAACCTGCTGGTCAACGGCTCCTCGGGCATCGCGGTCGGCATGGCCACGAACATGCCGCCGCACAATCTGCGCGAGGTCGTCGCCGCCGCCCGCCATCTGATCAGGCACCCGAACGCGGACCTGGACGCGCTGATGAAGCACGTCCCGGGCCCCGATCTGCCCACCGGCGGCCGGATCGTGGGGCTGGACGGCATCCGGGACGCGTACGCGACCGGCCGCGGCACCTTCAAGATGCGCGCGACGGTCTCGGTCGAGCCCGTGACCGCCCGCCGCAAGGGCCTGGTGATCACCGAACTGCCGTTCGCGGTCGGCCCGGAGAAGGTCATCGCGAAGATCAAGGACCTGGTCAACGCCAAGAAGGTCCAGGGCATCGCGGACGTCAAGGACCTCACCGACCGCGAGCACGGACTGCGCCTGGTCATCGAGATCAAGAACGGCTTCGTGCCCGAGGCCGTCCTGGAGCAGCTCTACAAGCTGACGCCGATGGAGGAGTCCTTCGGCATCAACAACGTGGCCCTGGTGGACGGCCAGCCGCTCACCCTCGGCCTGAAGGAGCTGCTGGAGGTCTACCTCGACCACCGCTTCGACGTGGTGCGCCGCCGCAGCGAGTTCCGGCGCGGCAAGAAGAGCGACCGGCTGCACCTGGTGGAGGGCCTGCTCACGGCCCTGGTCGACATCGACGAGGTCATCCGGCTGATCCGGTCCAGCGACAACTCCGCGCAGGCCAAGGAGCGCCTGATGGGGCGCTTCTCGCTGAGCGAGGTGCAGACGCAGTACATCCTCGACACGCCGCTGCGCCGGCTCACCAAGTACGACCGCATCGAGCTGGAGGCGGAGAAGGACAGGCTCACCGAGGAGATCGCGGAGCTGACCCGGATCCTGGAGTCCGACGCGGAGCTGCGCAAGCTGGTCTCGGCCGAACTGGCCGCGGTGGCGAAGAAGTTCGGCACCGACCGGCGTACGGTCCTGCTGGAGTCGGCGGGCGCCCCCGCGCTGGCGGTGCCGCTCCAGGTGGCCGACGACCCGTGCCGGGTGCTGCTGTCCTCCACGGGCCTGCTGGCGCGTACGGCGACGGCCGAGCCGTTCCCGGAGCAGGCGGGCGCCAAGCGGGTCAAGCACGATGTGATCGTCTCGGCGGTGCCGGCGACCGCGCGCGGTGAGATCGGCGCGGTGACGTCGGCGGGCCGGCTGCTGCGGATCAACGTGGTCGACCTGCCGCAGCTGCCGGACACCGCGGCCGCGCCGAACCTCTCCGGGGGCGCGCCGCTGGCGGAGTTCGTCTCCCTGGAGGACGATGAGACGGTGGTGTGCCTGACCACGCTGGACGAGTCGTCCCCGGGTCTCGCGCTCGGCACCGAGCAGGGTGTGGTCAAGCGTGTGGTGCCCGACTACCCGTCCAACAAGGAGGAGTTGGAGGTCATCACGCTGAAGGAGGGCGACCGGATCGTCGGCGCGGTGGAGCTGCGCACCGGCGAGGAGGACCTGGTCTTCATCACGGACGACGCGCAGTTGCTGCGCTTCCAGGCCTCCATCGTGCGTCCGCAGGGCCGCCCGGCGGGCGGTATGGCGGGCATCAAGCTCGCCGAGGGGGTGCGGGTCATCTCGTTCACGGCCGTCGACCCGGCCGTCGACGCGGTGGTGTTCACCGTGGCGGGCTCGCGCGGCACGCTGGACGACTCGGTGCAGACGACGGCCAAGCTGACCCCGTTCGACCAGTACCCGCGCAAGGGCCGGGCGACCGGCGGAGTGCGCTGCCAGCGGTTCCTGAAGGGCGAGGACTGCCTCGCGCTGGCCTGGGCGGGCCCGACGCCCGCCCGTGCGGCGCAGAAGAACGGCAGCCCCGCGGAGCTGCCGGAGCCGGACCCGCGCCGGGACGGCTCGGGCACCTCGCTGCCGAAGACGGTCTCGGTGGTCGCGGGTCCGGTGTTCTGACCGCCGCGGGCCTGCCCTAACCGTCGTAGGTCTCGGCGTCCGGCTCTTCCTCGGAGCCCTGGACGTAGCGCAGGACGCCCCACATGCCGTGCTCGTCGGCGTGTGGGGCGTCGCTCTCGCAGCCCCGTAGTTCCTTGCCGAGCGTCTCAGTGTCGATGCCGGAGCCGATCAGCACCAGTTGGGTGCGGCGGTCCTCGGCGGGCGGCCAGGGCTCGGGGTAGAAGCGCAGGAACCGGCCGACGGCGTGCACGGCGTAGCGGTTGCGGGGGTCGCACGGGCCGAAGTCGACATGGCCCTTGATCCGGTACAGCCCCTCGGGCCTGCTGTCCAGGAAGCGCATCAGGCGGCGCGGGTCCATGGGGGCGCCGGCGGTGAAGGACAGGCTGTCGTAGCCGGTGTGCAGGTGCCCGGTGTGCTCGTGCGCGCCGCGGTCGTGCAGATCGTCGAAGGACAGCTGGCCGATGCGCTCCTCGCTCGGCCGGCAGTCGAAGAGGAACTCGGGGTCGACCCGGCCGTAGGTGGCCGGGGCGACGGCCGCCCGGTCGGTCAGGGAGCGCACCAGGGAGAGCACCCGTTCGGGGTCGGCGGCCCGGTCGAGCTTGTTGACGACGACCAGGTCGGCGAGGGCGAGGTGCCGGTCGATCTCGGGGTGCTTGTCGCGTGTGTCGTCGAACTCGGCCGCGTCCACGACCTCGACCAGGCCGCCGTAGACGATGCCGGGGTGCTCGCTGGCGAGCACCATGCGCACCAGTTCCTGGGGCTCGGCGAGTCCGCTGGCCTCGATGACGATCACGTCGATACCGGTGCCGGGCGCGGCGAGCCGGTCCAGGTAGACGTCGAGTTCACCGGCGTCCACGGCACAGCACAGGCAGCCGTTGCCGAGGGAGACGGTGGAGTCGCCGAGGGCGCCGGCGACGGCCAGGGCGTCGATCTCGATGGCGCCGAAGTCGTTGACGATCGCCCCGATCCTGCTGCCCGCGCTGTGGTGCAGCAGGTGGTTGAGGAGCGTGGTCTTCCCCGAGCCGAGGAAGCCGGCCAGTACGACGACCGGGATCTGCCGAGGACGGCCGCTGCCGTCCGCACTGTGCGCCAAGCTGTTCCCCAAGGGGCGACCTCTCTCCTGTGAACCGGCTGCGGACCAGGATAAAAGGGTTCCCGGGGGCGGCTCGTCTAGACGGCGGGAAGAGTGGCGGGGGCATCGGGGCCGACGTAGCGGGCCGCGGGGCGGATGATCTTCGGGTCGGCCGCCTGTTCGAGGAGGTTGGCGCTCCAGCCGACGACCCGTGAGGCCGCGAAGGTGGGGGTGAACATCTCGCGGGGCAGGCCGCACAGTTCCATGACCACACCGGCGTAGAACTCGACGTTGGTGTGGAGTTCTCGGCCCGGCTTCAGCTCGGCGAGGATGGCCTCGACCCGGCGTTCGACCTCGACCGCGAAGTCCACCCGCGGGCCGCCGAAGCCGAGGGCGATCTCCCGGAGCATCCGCGAGCGGGGGTCCTCGGTGCGGTAGACCGCGTGTCCGAAGCCCATGATCCGGTCGCCGGCCAGCACCCGTTCCCGGATCCAGGGGTCGATGCGCTCCGGGGTGCCGATCGCGTCCAGGGTGTCCAGGGCCCGGCTGGGCGCGCCTCCGTGCAGCGGGCCGGACAGCGCGCCCACGGCCCCGGTGAGACAGGCCGCGACGTCGGCGCCGGTGGAGGCGATGACCCGGGCGGTGAACGTTGACGCATTGAAACCATGGTCAATGGTGGAGATCAAGTATTGCTCGACGGCACGGGCCCGGCGCGCATCGGGTTCCGAACCGGTCAGCATGTAGAGGTAGTTGGCCGCGTACGACAGGTCGTCGCGCGGCTCCACCGGGTCGAGCCCCCGCCCCAGCCGGTACAGGGCGGTGAGCAGGGTGGGCACGGCGGCGCAGGCGGCCAGCGTGTCGGCGCGGCGCCGCTCGGCGTCCAGGTCGTACAGCGGCCGGAAGCCGCGGGCCGCACCCAGGAGCGACAGTGCCGTGCGCAGGCCGGCCAGCGGTCCGGAGCGGCGGCTCGCCGCGGCGATCGCGGGCAGGGCGGCCCGGACCTCCCCGGGCAGCCGGCGCAGCGCCGCGGTCTCGGCGGCGAAGGCGGCGGCGCGTTCGGCGCCGGGCAGCGCCCCGTGCACGAGGAGGTGCCAGACGTCCTCGAAGCGCCGGGTGCGCGCGAGGTCGACGGCCGAGTACTGCCGGTAGTGGTAGAAACCCTCCCGCCCTCGGACGTCACCGATCTCCGTCTCGGTGACGACGACGCCGGCGAGGCCCCGCGGCACGTCCACGAGCGGCGTTGCGGTCCTGTTGATGGCCATGTCTCTCCTCCTCTGAACTTGATTCGACTGTCCATGCTTGATGGATCTTCTGTCAATATTGATTGAATCAATACACAGCAGGATGTCCATCAAGGTGTGCAGAGGCCGCTACCGTGACCCCCATGCGCGATCACGAACCCGTCCCCAACCGCCCCGGGCGAAGGCTGACCACCAAGGAGACCGCCGAACTGCTCGGCGTGAAGCCCGAGACGGTCTACGCGTATGTGAGCCGCGGCCTGCTGAGCAGCAGGCGCGAGCCCGGCGGCCGCGCCAGCACCTTCGAGGCGCGCGAGGTGGAGGAACTGGCCCGGCGCAACCGCCGCGAGAGCGCCGGGGTCCCCGGCTCGGGCGGTGACCTCTCGGTACGCACCCGGATCACGCTGATCGAGGCGGACCGGTACTACTACCGGGGCGTCGACGCCACCGAGCTGGCCGCCCGCCACTCCTACGAGGAGGTCGCGGAGTGGCTGTGGACCGGCCGGCTCGCCCCCGGTGCGGCCTTCACCGCGCCGGAGGAGACCCTGCGGGTCGCCCGCCGGGCCGTCAAGGCACTGCCCGAGCACACCTCCCCCACCGACCGGCTGCGGGTCGCGGCGATCGCCGCGTCGGCCGAGGACCCGCTGCGCTTCGACCTGTCCGGGGACGCCGTGCTGAACACGGCGCGCGTGCTCATCCCCACCATGGTGGCCGCGCTGCCGCCGGCCCTGCGCGATCCCGGGGACGACGTACCGCTCGCCCACCGCCTGTGGGCGCGGCTGACCGGCCTCCCGGCCGACGAGGACGCCCTGCGCGTGCTGGACGCCGCGCTCGCCCTGCTCGCCGACCACGACCTGGCCGCCTCCACGCTGGCCGTCCGGGTGGCCGCCTCGGCCCGGGCGCACGCGTACGCGGCCGTCTCCGCCGGGCTCGGCGTCCTGGAGGGCCCGCTGCACGGCGCCGGCAGCGGCCTCGCCCACCGGATGCTGCTGGACGTGCTCGAACTGGGCACCGCCGCCCCGGTGATCGCCGACGAACTGCGCGCCGGCCGCCGCATCCCCGGCCTCGGCCACCGTCTGTACACCGGCGAGGACCCCCGCGCCCGGGTCCTGTTCGGCCTGCTGGAACGGCTCCCCCGCGCGGAGTCGGCGCTGCTCGCGGCCCGCGACATCGTCGCCACGACCGCCCGGCACACCCCGCTGCACGCCAATGTCGACCTGGCGCTCGCGGTGTTCACCGCCTCCTTCGGGATGCCGGCCACCGCCGGCGAGACGATCTTCGCCGTGGCCCGCACGGCGGGCTGGATCGCGCACGCCCTGGAGGAGTACGACGAGCGCCCGCTGCGCATGCGCCCCGTGGGCCACTACGTCGGCCCGCGCCCGCCCCAGCCCTTGCCGGAACCGCGGTAGCCGGGGCCTCTCCCGGGGCCGGCCCCACACCCGCCGCCAGGCGCGACACGGCCCGGCCGGAAGTCGCCCCGCCGCAAGTCAGGTTAGGCTCACCTCTGTGAGTTGGTGCGCGACCGTCTCCCGAAGCCTCGACGAGCCCCTTTCGGCAACGGCGGCCACGGCGACGACATGGCTGCTGCTGGAACAGCCCGGCCCGTGGGGTGCCAAGGCGCTCACTTCCAGCCATCTGGACCCGGCCGTGGGCCGGGCCCTCGAGGCGGCGGCGGAGGGCACGGGCGTGCGCGTCGCCCTCATCCGGCGTCCCGGCCGCCACGCCGATCCCGGCACCTGCGAGATCCGGCGGGTGTACGCCGCCCACACCTTGCCGGGACGGGTGTGGCTGCACGGCGCCGTCACCCGAGATCCGCGCCGGCTGCTCGACCTGGACCTGCCCGCCCTCGGAGCGGGCGACCACCGTTCCTTCGCCGCGGTGCTCGGCGGGCGTCCGCACACCGGCGCCCCGCTCGCGCTCGTGTGCACCAACGGCAAGCGCGACCGCTGCTGCGCCCTCCAGGGCCGTCCGCTCGCCGCCGAGCTGGCCGCCGCCGGGGAAAGCGGGGTCTGGGAGGTCACCCATCTGGGTGGACATCGCTTCGCGCCGACGGTGCTCGTGCTGCCGTACGGCTACGTCTACGGGCGCGCCGGGACCGCCACCGTCAAGGCGGCCCTGGACGGGGTCCGGGAGGGCCGGGTGGCGGTCGAGGGCTGCCGTGGCTGCTCCGCCTTCGAACGGCCGGGGCAGGCCGCCGAACTGGCGGTGCGTTCGGTGGCGGGCGAGCACCGGGCGGGCGTGCTGGGCGTCGTACGCACGGATGGCGCGGCGCCGCGCTGGGAGGTCACCGTCGTCCACTCCGACGGGCGCCGCTGGCGGGTCACCGTGGCGCGCGGGGCGTCGTTGCCGCCGCGCCCGGAGAGCTGCGGCGCCGCGGTGCTCGGCACTCCGGCCCGGATGAACGTGGTGGCGGTGCGCGAACTGCGGCCGACGGCGCTGGCGAGCTGAGCCACGCGCCGGGCGGAGCCCGTACTGTCCTCCCATGAGCCACACTCCCCCCGCACGCCGTCTGCGTCTCGGTATGCCACGGCGGGTGTTCTCGCAGGTGCTGCTGATGCAGGTCACGCTCGCCGCGGGAGTCGCGGTGCTGGCGACCGGCCTGTTCCTCGCGCCGCTGAGCAAACAGCTGGACCACGAGGCGATGCGGCGCGCGCTGGCCATCGCCGAGACCACGGCCCAGGACCCGCAGATCGCCCAGGGACTGCTGAGCACCCCGCCGACCGAGGACGGGCCGGTGCAGCAGGAGGCCGAGCGGATCCGGCGGGCCACCCACGCCGAGTACATCGTGGTGCTGGACCGGCACTGGGTGCGCTGGTCGCACCCGACGACCTCGCAGATCGGCCACAAGGTCTCCACGAGCCCCTCCGGCGCCCTGGCGGGCAAGGAGGTCATGGAGATCGACCGGGGCACCCTGGGACGCTCCGCACGGGGCAAGGTGCCGCTGTACGACGCCGATCACCACGTCATCGGGGCGGTCTCGGTCGGCATCGCCTACGACAGCGTGCGCGCCCGGCTGATCAGTGCCATCCCCGGGCTGCTCGCCTACGCCGGGGGCGCGCTCGCGGTGGGCGCGCTGGCCGCCTGGCTGATCTCCCGCAGGGTCCAGCGGCAGACCCGTGACCTGGCCTTCTCCGACATCTCGGCGCTGCTCGCCGAGCGCGAGGCGATGCTGCACGGCATCCGGGAGGGCGTGGTCGCGCTGGATCGCAGCGGCCGGATCCGCCTGCTCAACGACGAGGCGCGGCGGCTGCTGGGCATCGGCGACGAGGCGGTGGGCCGCACTCCCGACGAGGCGCTCGGCGCGGGCCGCACGACCGATGTGCTCGCCGGGCGGGTGACCGGGACCGATCTGCTGACGGTGCGCGGCCCGCGGGTGCTGGTCGCCAACCGGATGCCCACCGACGACGGCGGTGCGGTCGCCACCCTGCGCGACCGCACCGAGCTGGAGCAGCTGGGGCGGGAACTGGACTCCACGCGCGGGCTGATCGACGCCCTGCGCGCCCAGGACCACGAGCACGCCAACCGCATGCACACCCTGCTCGGGCTGCTGGAGCTGGAGATGTACGACGACGCGGTGGAGTTCGTCGGCGAGGTGGTCGGGGACCACCGGGTCACGTCCGAACAGATCACCGAGAAGATCCACGACCCGCTGCTGGCCGCGCTGCTGGTCGGCAAGGCGACCGTGGCGGCCGAGCGCGGGGTGGCCCTGTGGGTGTCGGAGCGCAGCCGGCTGCCGGACCGGCTGGTCGATCCGCGGGGGCTGGTCACCGTGGTCGGCAACCTCGTGGACAACGCCCTGGACGCGGTCGCGGGCACCCCGCACGCGCGCGTGGAGGTCGAGTTGCGCACCGAGGGCCGCACGGTGGTGCTCCGGGTGCGCGACACGGGCCCGGGGATCCCCCGGACCAGCGGGAGTTGGTGTTCACCGAGGGTTGGTCGACCAAGCGGCCGCCCGCGCACGGCAAGCGGGGCATCGGGCTGTCGCTGGTGCGCCGGCTCGCCGAGCGCCAGGGCGGCAGCGCCACCGTGGGCACCGCCGGCGGGGGCGGCGCGGAGTTCACGGTGGTGCTGCCGGAGGCACTGGGCGAACCGGAGCTGGAGCCCCAGCGCACGGTGAGCAACAGCTGACCGCGGGGCCGCCCGGCGGGGCGTGCGGGTTGACGGCCCGTCGGGCCTACTTGACCGCCTTGACGAACTCCGTGGTGTACGTCTTGCTCAGGTCGACGTTGGCGTTCTTGATGTTGGGGTTGAACGCCTTGAGCACCTTCTCCACGGTCTCCGGCCCGTTCTGCGGCATCACGCCGTCGTCGGTGAACATCGGCAGGGTGCTCTTGATGGACTGGGTGTAGAGCGCCTTGTCGCCCTGGGAGTAGTCGGCGGGCATCTTGGCGGCGATCTCGTCGGCGCTGTGGGTGGACATCCACTTGAGCGTCTTGACGAATGCGTTGGCCAACTTCTGGACGGTGTCCTTGTGTCCGTTCACCCAGTCCGTCTGCATGTACAGACTCGACGACGGGTACGGCCCGCCGAGCGCCTGCTGCGACCCCTCCGGGGTGCGCATGTCGAGCAGGATCTTGCCCGCCTTCTTGTCCAGGATCGTCGCGACCGTCGGGTCGGTGGTCATGCCGCCGTCGATCGAGCCCTTCTGCAAGGCGGCTATGAACGTCGGGCCCGCGCCCACGGCGACCGGGGTGAACTCGCTGACCTGCACGCCGTTCTTGACCGCCAGGTACTTGGTGAGGAAGTCGGTCGAGGAACCGAGCCCGGTCACGCCCAGCTTGCGGCCCTTGAAGTCCTTGGGCGAGGTGAGGTCGCCCGCGGCCTTGTCGGAGACGACCTCCACCTCGCCCGGCGCGCGCGAGAACTGCACGACGGACTCCACCGACTTGCCCTTCGTCTGGAGGTCGAGGGTGTGGTCGTAGAAGCCGACCGCGCCCTGCACCTGCCCGGCGACGAGCGCGGTCTCGGCCTGGACACCAGCGGGTTCGGTCATGAGCTGGACGTTCAGGCCCTCGTCCTGGAAGTAGCCGAGGCGCTGGGTGAGCATCGCGGGCATGTAGATGACCTTGTCCAGGCCACCGACCATGATCTTGACGGTCTCGCCCTTGCCGCCGCCTCCGCTGCCGGCGTCGGCCGAGGAGCCGGCCGCGTCGTTGGCGCAGGCGGTGAGCGAGGTGAGGGCGAGCAGTCCGGCGGCGGCCAGGCAGGCGTGTCGGGCGGTCTTGCGCATGGCGGTTCACGTCCTTGTGAGTGGGCGGTGCGGGGAGGGCGTGGGGGGTGGTGCGGGGCGCCGGCGGGTCAGCCGTCGGAACCTGCGGGCTTCCAGCGGAAGATCCGGCGCTCGGCGAAGGTCAGCAGGCCCTCGGCCGCGAGTGCGACCACGGCGAGGATGACCATCGCGGCGTACACACCGGCCGCGTTGAAGGTGTTCTGCGACTGCGCGACGAGCAGGCCGATGCCCTTGGTCGCACCGATGTACTCGCCGACGATGGCGCCGATCAGCGCGAAACCGAAGCTGACGTGGAGGCTGGTGAAGATCCAGGAGGTGGCCGACGGGATGACCACCTGGAGGGTCACCCTGCGGTCGGTCGCGCCCAGGATGCGCGCGTTGGACACCAGGTTGCGGTCCACCTCGCGGGCCCCCTGGAAGGCGTTGAAGAACACCGGGAAGAACACCAGCACCACGGCCGAGGCGACCTTGGAGGAGGGGCCGAGCCCGAACCAGATCAGGAAGATGGGCGCGAGCACGATCCGCGGTATCGAGTTGAGCACCTTGATGTATGGACCAAGAACCTCGGCCAGCAAGCCGATCCGCCCGAGCGCGATGCCGAGCAGCACACCGGCGACCACACCGATCACCCAGCCGAGCAGGGCCTCGTAGAGCGTGTACCAGATCTGCTCGCCCAGAGAGCCGAGCGCGGTGCCGTGCATGACCCAGGTGGAGATCTGGTCCCAGATCTTGGAGGGCATCGAGAAGTTGAACGGATCGATGACCTTCGCCCGGGACAGCGCCTCCCACAGCCCGAGGACCGCGACCAGGAGGACGCCCCGCGCGGTGTTGACGAGGAGCCTGCGGCGGCGGGCGGCCTGGGCCCGGCTGCGGGCGCGGTCGGAGATCTTGGCGCCCTCGGCGACCGGAGTGGTGAGGACCTCAGGCGACATGCGCGGCACCCCTCTCGCGGGTGATGCGGACCTCTTCGCCGAGGGACTCCCAGATCTCCCGGTAGATCTCGATGAAGCGCGGCTCCAGACGGACCGACTCCACCTTGCGCGGCCGGGGCAGGTCGATCTCGAAGACCTGCTTCACCGTCGCGGGCCCCGCGGTCATCACGACGACCTTGTCGGCCAGCGCGATGGACTCCTCCAGGTCGTGGGTGACGAAGACGACGGAGGCGCCCGTGCCCTCCCACAGCTCCAGCAGCTCGTCCGACATCAGCGCCCGGGTCTGCACGTCGAGCGCCGAGAAGGGCTCGTCCATCAGCAGGATCTCGGGGTCGTTGACGAAGGTGGCGGCGAGGGCGACACGCTTGCGCTGACCGCCGGAGAGCTGGTGCGGATAGCGGTCCTCGAAGGCCGCGAGCCCGACCCGGCCGAGCCATTCGCGGGCCTTCTCCCGGGCCTCCGCCTTGGGGACGCCCCGGAAGCGCGGCCCGGCCATCACGTTGGACAGGACCGTGCGCCAGGGGAAGGTGGCGTCCTGCTGGAAGACGAAGCCGACCTTGCCGCCGACGCCGTCGACCGGCTCCCCGGCCACCAGCACCTCGCCCTCGGTGGGCTCCTCGAGCCCGCTGACCAGGGTCAGCGTGGTGGACTTGCCGCAGCCCGTCGGCCCCACGACGGCCACGAACTCACCGCGTCCCACGGTGAGATCCAGGCCGCGCACGGCCGTGTGCAGTCCCCCGGACGGGGTCCTGAAGGTCTTGCTCGCGCCCCGCAGCTCGATGGCGGGGCTGGTGTGTGCGCTCATGGCCCGGGACGGTAGGTGGGGGCCGCCCCGCGCAGCAGTCTTGTGTGCGCAAGCCGTTCTTTTGCTCGCAAGCACCTGTTGTGCTCTTTTTGCTCGCGCTACAACTGCGGAGCCGAAAACACGGGCTTGGTGCTCGCCGGCCTTGGAGGAGAGGCCTGATGATTGACGTCCTGGTGGTCGACGACGACTTCCGCGTCGCTGAGATAAACGCGAAGTACGTGGGAAAGGTTCCCGGGTTCCGGGTGGCCGCCCGCGCGCACAGTGCCGCCCAGGCGCTGGCCGCCGTCGAACGCGGTGCCATCGACCTGGTGCTGCTCGACCACTATCTGCCGGACCGCACCGGCCTGGAACTCGTCCACCGCATGCGGGAGCAGGGCCAGGGCACGGACGTCATCATGATCACGGCGGCCGGGGACGTCGCCACCGTGCAGCAGGCGATGCGCCTGGGCGCCCTGCACTATCTGGTCAAACCGTTCACCTTCGCCGCGCTGCGCGCCCGGCTGGACTCGTACGCCGCGCTGCGCCGCACGGTCGACCGGGTGGGCGGCCGGGGCGTGACCGGCCAGGAACAGGTGGACCGGATCTTCGGCGCGCTGCGCACGGCTCCCGTCCCCTCCGTGCCCGGCCACACCGCTCCCACCGCGGACCTGATATGCGACGTCCTGTACGGCGCCGACCACCCGCTGTCCGCCCACGAGGTCGCCGCCCGCACCGGCCTGAGCCGCTCCACCGCCCAGCGCTACCTCCGCCACCTGGAACAGGCCGGCCGGCTGCGCCTCTCCCTGAAGTACGGCGACACCGGCCGCCCGGAGCACCGGTACGCGTGGGTGGCGCCGTGACCGCTCATCCATGCCGTGACCGGAAAGGTGCACCGGCTCGCGACGCCCGGCGCGGCATTAGACGGCCCCCGCGCCGGTGAGGGACCGCACTTCCGTCTCGGCGTACTTGGCCTCGTCCGGGGTCTCGTCCGAGGTGACGGTGCCCAGCCAGCCGGCGAGGAAGCCGAGCGGGATGGAGACGATGCCCGGGTTCTGCAACGGGAAGTACTGGAAGTCCACGCCCGGGAACAGCGAACCGGGGCAGCCGGACATTATCGGGGACAGCAGCACCAGTCCGAGCGCCGGTACCAGTCCGCCGTACACGGCCCACACCGCGCCTCGGGTGGTGAAGCCGCGCCAGAACAGCGAGTACATCAGCACCGGCAGATTCGCCGACGCGGCGACCGCGAAGGCGAGTCCGACCAGGTAGGCGACGTTGAGGTCCCGGGCGAGCAGGCCGAGCGCGATCGCCACCGCGCCGATGCCCACGGCGGCCAACCGCGCCACCGCCACCTCGCCGCGGGCCCCGCCGCGCGGGCGCCGCAGCGACGCGTACAGGTCGTGGGCCACGGAGGCGGAGGAGGCGAGCGTGAGACCGGCGACCACCGCGAGGATGGTGGCGAAGGCGACGGCGGCGACCACCGCGAACAGAACCGTTCCTCCCGTGGAGCCCGCGCCGCCGCCCAGATCGAGGGCGAGCAGGGGCACCGCGGTGTTCCCGGCCGCGTTGGAACGGCGCAGCGCCCCCGGCCCCACGACCGCCGCGGCCCCGAACCCGAGGAGGACGGTCATCAGATAGAAGCAGCCGATCAGACCGATGGACCACACCGCGGACCGGCGGGCGGCGCGCGCGGTCGGCACCGTGTAGAAGCGGGAGAGGATGTGCGGCAGCCCGGCCGTGCCCAGCACCAGTGCGAGGCCCAGGCTGATGAAGTCGAGGCGGGCGGTCCAGTCGCCGCCGTACTTCAGGCCGGGCGCCAGGAAGGCGTCCCCGTGCCCGCTGCGCTGCGCGGCCGTGAGCAGCAGCCGGCCGGCGTCGCCGTGGAAGCGCAGCAGCAGGAGCACGGTCAGCGCCACGGTCCCGCCGAACAGCAGCACTGCCTTCACGATCTGGATCCAGGTGGTGGCCCGCATTCCGCCCAGCGACACATAGACGACCATCAGCGCGCCGACCCCGACGACCGTCCACGCCTGCGCCGCCCCGCTCGTCCGCCCCAGCAGCAGCGACACCAGGCTGCCCGCGCCGACCATCTGCGCCACCAGGTACAGCACGGACACCGTGACCGAGGAGGTGCCGGCCGCGATCCGCACCGGACGCTCGCTCATCCGCGCGGCCACCACGTCGGCCAGGGTGAACCGCCCGCAGTTGCGGACCAGTTCGGCCACCAGGAACAGCACGACCAGCCACGCCACGAGAAAGCCCACCACATACAGCAGCCCGTCGTAGCCGTACAGCGCGATGAGCCCGGTGACGCCGAGGAAGGAGGCGGCCGAGAGGTAGTCGCCCGCGATGGCAAAACCATTCTCCATCGGGGAGAACAGTCGCCCTCCCGCGTAGAACTCCTCCGCCGAACCGCGCCGCCGCCGGCTCACCCATGTCGTGATCCCGAGGGTGACCGCCACGAAACCGCTGAACAGCAGCAGCGCCAGGGTCTGGTGATCGCCGGTCACAAGGCGCCTCCCCGCGCCTCCCGGGCCAGTTCCTGGGTGTCCCAGCGCAGCTCCAGCGCGGCCCGGTCCCGCCGCAACCGGGCGTGCCGGGAGTAGGCCCAGGCGAACAGGAACGTGGTGAGGAACTGTCCGAGCCCGGCGAGCATCCCCACGTTCACCACGCCCGCCACGGGCCGTGCCATCAGCCCCGGCGCGGTGGTCGCCGCGACCACGTAGGCCACGTACCAGCCGAGGAAGACCGCGACGCCCGGCACCACGAACCGCCGGTACCTGCCGCGCACCTCCTGGAAGGCCGCGCTGCGCTGCACCTCGGCGTACACCTCGCGGGCGTCCCTCGCCGCCGCGGCCCGCTCCTGCCCGCGCGGGGGCGGTACGGCGGACACGGGCGCCTCGGTGCCGTCCGGCTCTCCCCAGCCCGGCTCCGGCGCGGGGGACCAGGGGTCCTCGTGCCGCGCGGCGCGGGCGGGGGTTCCGTGGTCGTTCGCGTGCTCGGCCGAACTCCCGGGACCGTCCCCCGCTTCGTGGGCACGATCGTTGCTTGACTGCATGTCCCAGGATGGACAGACCGGGAAGTTCCGTGACTCTTCTTCTCCGGGCTCTTCACCCCATCAGGTGACTCATCCCGTGGGCGGCCGCACCAGGCCCTTGCCGTAGGCGTAACGCACCGCCTGCGCCCGGTCCTTGAGGCCCGTCTTCGCGAACAGGTTGTTGATGTGGGTCTTCACGGTCGCGGTCGAGACGTGCAGCCGACGGGCGATCTCCTGGTTGCTGAGCCCCTCGGCGATCAGCACCAGGACCTCGGTCTCGCGCGTCGTCAGCCCGTCCGGCGGGGCGGGTGCGACCGCGACCGGCGCTTGGGGCTCGGGCTGGGACAGCCGCTCCAGCAGCCGGCGCTGGACGCTCGGCGACAGCCCCGCGTCTCCCGACAGCACGCTCTCCACGGCCCTTACGATCTCCTCGCCGCCCGCGTCCTTGGTCAGATACCCCCGGGCCCCGGCGCGCAGCGCGGGGAACAGGGACTCGTCGTCCGCGTACGTGGTGAGCACCACCACCTGGGTCCCGGGGTACCGCTCCCGGATCCGCCGGGTGGCCTCCACGCCGTCGCAGCGGGGCATCCTGAGGTCCATCAGCACCACGTCCGGAGCCAGCTCCCCTACCAGGCGCACCGCCTCCTCGCCGTCCCCGGCAGCGCCGATGACCTCGACCCCGGGCAGCAGCCCGAGCAGCATGACGATGCCCTCCCGGACCACGGTCTGGTCGTCGGCGACCACCACGCGCGCCGGCTTCCTCTCCCCCTCCGTCCCGGTCATACGGGCACCTTCAGCGTCACCACGAACCCCTCCTCGTCCGGCCCCGCGTCCAGCGAGCCGCCCAGCAGTTCGGCGCGCTCACGCATACCGAGCAGACCGTACCCGCCTCCGGAGCCGGTGAGATCGCCCGGCCGTCCGCCCGAGTCCCGCACGTTCAGCGTCACTTGGTGTTCGCTGTAGTCGAGCCTCAGATCCACCTTGGCGCCCTGGGCGTGCTTGCGGACGTTCGTCAGCGCCTCCTGGGCGACCCTGCGCACGGCCTGGGAGGCCTCGGCGGGCAGGGGCCTGGGCTCACCCGTGACGGTGACCGCCGCGCCCTCGGCTCCGCTGACGAGTTCGCCGAGGAAGTCCTCCAGCGGGGTCAGTTCGCCCCGCAGCGCGGACAGGGCCTGTCTGGTCTCCGCGAGGCCGTCGCGGGCCATGCCCCGGGCGGCCACCACCCGCTCCAGGATCCGCTCGCGGTCGGCGCCCGTCTCGATCAGCAGCCGCGCCGCTTCCAGGTGCACGAGCTGCGCGGAGAGGCTGTGGGCCAGCACGTCGTGGATCTCGCGGGCGATCCTGGCCCGCTCGCCGAGTGCCGCCGAATGGGCCTCCGCGACCCGGGCGGCCCGCTCCTGGTCGAGCAGCCGCTGCGCGTTGCCGCGGGCCTCCGCGTCCAGACGCATGACGTAGCCGGCGAGGGCCATGCCCGCCACGGAGGCGGCCGTGGTCAGCCAGACGTCGTGGTTGAAGGCCGAGTACGCGGCGAGTCCCGCCGAGGTCACGGGGGCCGCGGCGGCGAGCGGCAGCCGCTCCAGGGCGGTGATGCCGCAGCCGCACCAGAGCACGAGGGCCAGCGCGGTGAATCCCGAGGCCTCGGCGGCGACGGCGATGCCCATGATGGCGGCCAACAGCACGAGGGAGGGCACCACGCGGTGCTGGTAGGTGGTGCGGAAGAAGGCCCAGGCGAGGAAGCCGGCGGCGACGACTCCCGCCGCCGCGGCGAGCCCGGTCCAGACACCGGCGTGCTTCTGGTTGTAGGCACCCCACAGCAGCAGACCGATCACCAGGACCCGGACGGCCCAGGCGAGCAGACGGCGGGGCCGGGTGGTGCCGGCGCGGCCGAGCGCCTCTCTCGATGGCCACCGCGTCCAGGCGTTGTCACTCACGCGCGCTCCTTCTCCGCGGGCCTGCCGCTGTCACCGTACGCCGCGGCGAAGCGGGGCGAGGCGCCCAGCGGCGGGGTGGACAGGGCGGCCGGGGCGACGAGGATACGCGCTCGCCAGGTCAGAATTCCGCCGCGGACCAGCAGGGAGCCGGCGAAGCCGAGCATCAGGGCGGAGCTGTGCTGGTGCAGGCCGAGCGCGGCGCCGAGGCCGTAGCCGCCGATGCGCAGGGCGATGCCCGCGATCCAGACGGCCGCGCTCGCCTTGGTGCTCTTGGTCCACACGACACCGTCCGGCTCCGTCCAGACGCGGGTGGTCCAGGCCCAGCCCGCGCCCATCGCCAGGCCGATGAGGAGTTCCACGGCGAGCAGCACGGCGGATTCCGCCTGGTGGTGCACGTCCAGGATGCCGGGCTCGCGCAGCGCTATGGCACCGAGGATCACCGGCAGCAGCCACCAGCGCCGGTCCGTGTTGATCGGGCGGGCACGGAACTGCCGTACCAGCACGAGCGCGACGACGGCCACGACCACCACTGCGTTGGTGAGCCCCACCATCGGATCCTCCGTGGGCTTGAAGACGGTGCCGGCGGCGGGCGCTGCCGACGCTTCGAAGTTACGGAAATCCGCAGGTCGGGAGATCGGAGCCCGGGTGGATCACAGGTGGAGATCTTCGGCGGCTGTTCTCCACCCCCGGGTGGAGAACAGATGCCGTGGGCTCCGGGCCCGCCCGGCTCGTGCCGGGCGGGGCGGGGGCGGGACAGGCTCGGTGAGCGGGGGCGGGACAGGCCCGGTGAGCGGGCTCGTGCAAGTGCGCCGCCCCACGCTCCGGCCGACGCGGTACGGCGGGCGGTCCGGGCCCGCCGCCGCGTATCGGCCGGCGCGGCGCGTCACGCGTCGATGCGGGAGCGGTCCAGGGTCGCCGCGGAGCTGGAGATGAACTCCTTGCGGGGGGCCACGTCATTGCCCATCAGGAGGTCGAAGACCTTCTCCGCGGCGTCCAGGTCGGACAGGTTGATGCGCCGCAGGGTGCGGTGGCGGGGGTCCATCGTGGTCTCGGCCAGCTGGTCGGCGTCCATCTCGCCGAGGCCCTTGTAGCGCTGGATGGAGTCCTTGTAGCGGATGCCCTTGCTCTGGAACTCCATGAGCTTGTCGCGCAGCTCCCGGTCCGAGTACGTGTAGACGTACTTGTCCTGCCCCTTCTTCGGCTGGATGATCTCGATGCGGTGCAGCGGGGGCACCGCGGCGAAGACGCGGCCGGCCTCGACCATGGGCCGCATGTAGCGCTGGAACAGCGTGAGCAGCAGACAGCGGATGTGCGAGCCGTCCACATCGGCGTCGGTCATCATGATGATCTTGCCGTAGCGGGCCTGGTCGATGTCGAAGGTGCGGCCCGAGCCCGCTCCTATGACCTGGATGATCGCGCCGCACTCGGCGTTCTTGAGCATGTCGGTCACGGACGACCGCTGCACGTTGAGGATCTTGCCGCGGATGGGCAGCAGGGCCTGGAACTCGGAGTTCCGCGCCAGCTTGGCCGTACCGAGCGCGGAGTCGCCCTCGACGATGAACAGCTCGCTGCGGTCGACGTCGTCACTGCGGCAGTCGGCGAGCTTGGCCGGCAGGGACGAGGACTCCAGGGCGGTCTTGCGCCGCTGGGCGTCCTTGTGCTGACGGGCCGCGACACGGGTCCGGGCGGCGGCGACCACCTTCTCCATGACCACGCGGGCCTGGGCCGCGGCGTCCCGCTTGGTGGCCGTCAGGAACGCCTTCAGCTCCTTGGACACCACGTTGTTCACGATGCGACGGGCCGCCGAGGTGCCGAGGACCTCCTTGGTCTGGCCCTCGAACTGCGGCTCGGCCAGGCGCACCGTGACGACCGCGGTGAGGCCCTCCAGGGCGTCGTCCTTGACGACGTTGTCCTCGGCGACGCGCAGCAGCTTCTTGGCGCGCAGCACGTCGTTCATCGTCTGGGTGAGGGCCTGCTCGAAGCCGGAGACGTGGGTGCCGCCCTTGGGGGTGGCGATGATGTTGACGAAGGATCGCACGGTGGTGTCGTAACCGGTGCCCCAGCGCAGCGCCACGTCCACGCCGAGTTCGCGGGCGACCTCGGTGGGGGTCATCTGGCCGTGTTCGTCCAGGACCGGCACGGTCTCCTTGAAGGTGCCCTTGCCGGAGAAGCGGAGCACGTCGCAGACCGGCTTGTCGTTCGCCAGGTACTCGCAGAACTCGCTGATGCCGCCGTCGAAGCGGAAGGACTCCTCGCCCTTGCTGCCGCCCTCGCCGAGGCCGTACTCGTCGCGGACGACGATGGTCAGGCCGGGCACCAGGAAGGCGGTCTGCCGGGCGCGCTGGTGCAGCGTGTCCAGGGACAGCTTGGCGTCCTTGAGGAAGATCTGCCGGTCGGCCCAGTAGCGCACGCGGGTGCCGGTGCGGGTCTTGGGGATCTTCTTGGCCTTGCGCAGGCCGCTCTTGGCCTCGAACCTCGCGTCCGCGCCGGCGCCCGAGAAGGCGCCCGGCACACCGCGCCGGAAGCTGATCGCGTGCGTGCTGCCGCTGCGGTCCACCTCGACGTCCAGGCGGGCGGAGAGGGCGTTGACCACGGAGGCGCCGACGCCGTGCAGACCGCCGGAGGCCGCGTAGGAGCCGCCGCCGAACTTGCCGCCCGCGTGGAGCTTGGTCATGACGACCTCCACGCCGGACAGGCCGGTCTTGGGCTCCACGTCCACGGGGATGCCACGGCCGTTGTCGCGCACCTCCACGGAGCCGTCGTCGTGGAGGATCACCTCGATGTGGTCGCAGTAGCCGCCGAGGGCCTCGTCCACCGAGTTGTCGATGATCTCCCACAGGCAGTGCATGAGACCGCGGCTGTCCGTCGAGCCGATGTACATGCCGGGGCGCTTGCGCACGGCTTCGAGGCCCTCAAGGACGAGCAGGTGCCGCGCGGTGTAGTTGGAACCGTCCCGGTCTGCTCCTGCCAGCAGCGCTGTGGACGGCACGGACGTATCGGCGGTCACGCGGTTCGCTCCTCGCTGAATTTCAGATTGCCCCCTTCTGGGTAAGGGGGAGGCTTCGGTCGCCGGACAGAGGGTACCGAGGCCTGGTAGAGCCGGTGTAACGCCACCCTCGTCGGCTCCTCAGACTAGTCCAGACTCGCATGCACGTTCGATCCCTCGTTGGGGTGAAGTACATATCACGTTCCCTTGGAGGCATGAACCATTTAGGCTCCGGGCACGTCCTCATGAACAACCGGCAAGCCAGCCGGGAGGACCGAGATACTAGACAGCGCGAAACCGTAAGCACCCAAGAGACGCACTACGGCACATTCGCCGCCAACCGGCAGCAGACAGCCGACCCGGAAAAATTTTTTCGAAAGAAAAGCCACGAGCGGGAACGTTTTCGGGCTGGTTGGATGTTGACCCTGGTACGACAGCTCGTCGAGCTAGAGAAGAGGCGACGTGACTACTGTTCTGACCCCCGCGAGCCCGCTGACGGCCGCTGACCGCTGCGACCGCTGCGGCGCCCAGGCATACCTGCGCGTCGTCCTGCTCAGCGGCGGAGAGCTGCTCTTCTGCGCCCACCACGGTCGCAAGTTCGAGCCAGAACTCAAGAAGATCGCCGCTGAGATACAGGACGAGACGGAGCGGCTCACCTCCGTTCCGAACACCTCTTCCGAAGAAGAGCGCTGAATCTCGCGCGTACGACGAGCCAGCCCCGGCCCAGGCCGGTGAACGGGCGGCCGCTCCCCCTCGGAGCAGCCGCCCGTGCTCGTACGTCGCGCAAGGCCCTCAGGAGACCCTCTGGGACCTCCCCGCGGCCTTGGCGGACGTCTTCCCGCCCCGGCCGTCCTGCGGTGCCAGGGCGCGTACGACCTCGGAGACCCGTGTGTAGACGCCGGGACTGCCGGGCCGCCCGCAGCCGCTGCCCCAGGACACGAGCCCGATCAGCCGGCCGTCGGCCACCAGCGGGCCTCCGCTGTCCCCCTGACACGCGTCCGGACCCCCGGCGGCCTCTCCGGCGCACAGCATGCTGCTGGCCCGGTAGACGCCCTCTGGGCCGCCCGGATAGGCCCGGCTGCAACGGTCGTCGGCGAGCACATGCACGTTCGCGGCATGCAGCCGGTGCGCGTAGGCGCCGCCGCCCGTCAGGTCACCCCAGCCGGTGACCAGGGCCTTGGTGCCCGGCGCGTAGGCCGCGTCCCCCGGGCCCGCCATCCCGATGACCGCGCTCTGCGGCAGCGGCTCCGCGAGGGTGACGACGGCGAAGTCGCCCGAGTTCGTCGCACCGTCGAAGCCCGGGTTGACCCGGACCTCCCGTACGGCGATCTCCTGACCCTCGTCCGACAGCAGGTCCGTGCGGCCCGCGATGACCTTCAGATCGCGCACGTGGTCCGGCGGTCCGCCGAGGACGTCCTCGGCCATGCAGTGGGCGGCCGTCAGCACGGTGGTGCGGGCGATCGCCACTCCGCCGCAGAACTGGCCCGCCCGGGCGCCTCCGAACCGGTCACGGCTCGACAGCGCCACCGTCCACGGGGCCTGCGAGACGTCGATCGGGAAGCCCCCGACGACCACGCTTCCGGGGGACGCCGGGGACGCCGGCGACGCGCCGACCAGGGGTATGGCGGCGACGGCGGCCGCCAGGACGAGCGGCCGGATCAGTGCGCGGACAAGGGAAAGGCGCATCTGCACTCCTCACTCAGGGTCGATACCGGAGAACCCAGAGTGATCCACGAGAGCGCCGCTCGCAGCACGAAGGCCCGGATCCCACGGGGGAACCGGGCCTTCTTCGTCGTACGGGCGGACTAGTCGAGGTAGTCGCGCAGCACCTGGGAGCGCGACGGGTGGCGCAGCTTCGACATGGTCTTGGACTCGATCTGCCGGATGCGCTCACGCGTCACGCCGTAGACCTTGCCGATCTCGTCGAGGGTCTTCGGCTGACCGTCGGTGAGACCGAAGCGCATGGAGACGACGCCGGCCTCGCGCTCGGAGAGGGTGTCCAGGACGGAGTGCAGCTGCTCCTGGAGGAGCGTGAAGCTGACGGCGTCGGCGGGGACGACGGCCTCGGAGTCCTCGATGAGGTCACCGAACTCGCTGTCGCCGTCCTCGCCCAGCGGGGTGTGCAGCGAGATCGGCTCACGGCCGTACTTCTGGACCTCGATGACCTTCTCCGGGGTCATGTCGAGCTCCTTGGCCAGCTCCTCCGGGGTGGGCTCGCGGCCCAGGTCCTGGAGCATCTGGCGCTGCACGCGCGCGAGCTTGTTGATGACCTCGACCATGTGCACCGGGATGCGGATGGTGCGGGCCTGGTCGGCCATGGCGCGGGTGATCGCCTGACGGATCCACCAGGTGGCGTACGTGGAGAACTTGTAGCCCTTGGTGTAGTCGAACTTCTCGACCGCGCGGATCAGGCCGAGGTTGCCCTCCTGGATGAGGTCCAGGAAGAGCATGCCGCGGCCGGTGTAGCGCTTGGCCAGGGAGACCACCAGACGGAGGTTGGCCTCCAGCAGGTGGTTCTTGGCGCGGCGGCCGTCCTCGGCGATGATCTCCAGCTCGCGCTTGAGCTTCGGGGCGAGCTTGTCCGAGTTGGCCAGCTTGTCCTCGGCGAACAGGCCCGCCTCGATGCGCTTGGCGAGCTCGACCTCCTGCTCGGCGTTGAGCAGGGGGACCTTGCCGATCTGCTTCAGGTAGTCCTTGACCGGGTCGGCGGTGGCGCCGGCCGCGGCGACCTGCTGGGCGGGCGCGTCGTCCTCGTCCTCGTCGGAGAGGACGAAGCCGGCGCTCTCGGCACCCTCGGGCTCGTCGCCGACCTTGGTGTCCTCGAGGACCTCGTCCTCGAGAAGCTCGACGTCGTCCTTCTTGGCCGTGGTCTTCTTGGCGGCCGTCTTCTTCGCCGTGGTCTTCTTGGCGGTCGCCTTCTTGGCGGTGGTCTTCTTGGCGGCGGCCTTCTTGGCCGCGCCCTCCTCGGTGGGATCGGCCGACGCGGCGGACACCGCGGGGGCGGCCGTGGTGGCGGTGGCCTTCCTGGTGGTCACCGTCTTCGCCGCGACCGTCTTGGTGGCGGTGCGCTTGGCCGGGCTCTTCGCTGCGACGCTCTTTCGGGTGCGCTTGGGCTCTGCTGCACTGACCATCAGCGTCACACCCTCTTCCTCAAGAATCTGGTTGAGGCTGCGCAGTACGTTCTTCCACTGAGTGGCCGGAATCTGGTCAGCTTCGAAGGCCCGACGCACATCGTCGCCGGCGATCTGCCCCTCAGCCTTTCCCCGCTCAATGAGCGCCATGACAGAGACGGACTCGGCGATCTCCGGCGGGAGCGTACGGGATGTGCTGGCCGACACGAACAACCTCTCGGAACGTTGGAAAACGGCTTCCGGCACCGTCCACTTCGGACGGGAGCCGACCACCGGCCTGGGGATGGGCCGACGGCGCGGGCGCGGGCCGGGAGGATTCACAGCGCCTTGTCCGGCGTCCGTATTCCCTCCGCGGCTATCACCTCTTAGGTCATCGCGCTGTCCCCATGAGTGTTACGCCCAATCTGCGTGGCCCGAGTCACACCCCGTAAGCGAACAAAACCAGTCGGACATGGGCAAAGAAGACGCCTGACGTGTCGGCCGGGTCAGGGAGGTCGCGCGTGGGGCCGGGCCCGTGCGCGGCAGCGCCGGGTCCCGCCGGACTGCTGAGGATCCGGCGGGGACCGGCGACGGCCGCGGCCCCCGGGCCCGGCACGTCATGGGAACCGACGCGCACACTCGGCGATCGCACCGCCCGCGGCGCGGGTCAGTGCTCGCGCGGGGCGGGTACCACCCGCTCCACCTCGGGGTGGACCGTCAGCAGTTGGCGCATGGCGGTCTCCGCCGCACCGCCGTCGCCGGTCCCGAGGGCGTCGACGATCCGCGCGTGCTGCGCGAGGGACGCCTCGTTCGGCCGGTCACAGGCCGTGACCGGACCGCCGGAGACCTGGAGGGCGGCGGCGACGATGCCGGAGAGGTGCTCCAGCATGCGGTTGCCGGCGATCTGGATGAGCAGCGCGTGGAACTCGTTGTCGGCGCGCGAGTAGGTGAGCGCGTCGCCCTGCGCCATGGCGTGGCTCATGATCTCGACCATGTCGCACAGGCGCTGCTGCACCTCCTCGCGGCCGTGCCCGGCGGCGAGACGGGCGGCGAGCGGCTCGATGGTCCAGCGCAGCTCGCTCAGCTCGCGCCGCTGGTCGTCGCGCTGGGGGCCGAAGGCCCGCCACTCGATGATGTCCGGGTCGAGGAGGTTCCAGTCGCTGACCGGGCGCACGCGTGTGCCGACGTTCGGACGGGCGCTGACCAGGCCCTTGGCCTCCAGGACACGGAGGGACTCGCGGACGACGGTGCGGGAGACCTCGAAGCGCTGGCCGATCTCCTCGGGCACCAGCGGACGGTCCGCGCCCAGATCGCCGGAGACGATCATCTGACCCAGCTGCTGGACGAGTTGGCCGTGCAGCCCCCGGCCGCGGTTGCCCGTGGCCCGCCGGCCGACCCGGCCCAGCTCGGATTCCCCTCCGTCCCAGGCGGGCGCTCCGACGCGTTCGCCCACCGGGGCGTCGCCGTAGGAGTAGCGGTCGAGTTCGCCCGGGCCGGCCAGACCGGAGTCTGACGAGCGGGCGGCGGTCATCATGGTGTGCGCAAGGGTACTCACGAGTCCTTTGTCGGCGCCGTGTCCAACTCCCTTGAGGTCTTTGGTGAAAAGCACACGAAAGGGTGATCGCTCACACCGTCGCAATTGACGCCTTATCGGAAGGAAACGAGCCGTCCGCGGGGAGTTGTGGGCACAAGCCGGATCAGAAGCGTAAGGGCAACGGTCATCAGGTCCTGGTTCGCAGCGTCGTGAACAGATACGCGCACACCAGTGCCGTCAGGGACAACACCAGTGCGCCGCCCACGGGTTGGACGATCAGTCGCACCACCGCCAGCAGGTAGCGGTCCCCTCCGAAGGGCCACTGGAGCAGGAACACCTCCCGCGAGCGCGCGGGGAGATCGGCCGCCATCCCCACGGCCGCGCCCCGAAGTCCCCGGTGGACAAGGGGTACGACGACCACGGGCACGGCGAGGACGGCGGCGAGGCCGCCCGAGGTGGACCGGAAGACGCCGGCCGCGAGCACGCCTGCCCACGCGCACCCGGTCATGAGGGCGAACCAACTCGCGGTCAGCGCGAGCCAGTCCTCGGGGACCTGTGTCGCCTCCCGGCCGTGGACGAGGTGGAGCGCCTCGGCGTCGCAGCCCACGGCGAGGAAGGCGAGCAGGGCGGCGGTGGTTCCGGAGACGAGGAGTTTCGCGGCCAGCAGCCCGAGCCTGCGGGGCACGGTGCCGCGGTCGGCCGCCAGTGCGGGGTGGCGGAACTCGTCCCCGAAAGACAGCGCGCCGAGCAGTCCGGCCGCGAGCGCGGCGGGCGGCAGCGGCAGTTCGCGCGGCCACGCCGCGAACAGCCGGGCCTGCGGGGTGTGGCCGATCCCGGCCAGCACCACGGCGGTGAGCACGGAGATCACGAGCGCGGCGCCGCAGACGAAGAACCCCGTGCCGACGCCGGCGGCCCGCCGGAGTTCGTAGCGCAGCGGGCACAGCGGGGCGGGGGCGGGACGAACCGAGATGAGAGGCGGGAGGGCGCGGGCGCCGTCGGTCCGGGCGTCCGCGGTCCGCGGTGCCCGGGGGCCGGGCCTTCCGGCTCCGGGCAGGTGGGCGCGCAGCGCGGCGAGGCCCGCCGCGGCGACGCGTCCGCCGGTGGTCTCCGGCCCTCGGGCGCGCGGTTTCCCGGAGGCGCGGGTGGTCCCGGTATCCGCCGTCACCGGATGCCGTCGCGACTCGGGGCGCTCGGGCGCGGAGCGGTGGGCGGGGACCTCTTCGGACGCCGCCCGGTCGTCAAGGACCGCCCGCACCCGCGGCACCGCTTCCGGCCGGCGGGAGGTGTGCTGACCGTCCTCGGCGGGGCCGGCCGGCTCGGCGGGCCCGACCGACGCGACCAGGTCGGCCCGCCGGTCCTGCGACGACGGGTCCGGCACGGAGAAACCGAACACGATCTTCCCGCTCTTCGCCGTGGCCCGCCGTTCCACCAGCCCGGGGCCGGACGCGGTCCCGGGCGTGCCCGGCGGCGGGCCGGGGGCGGCCGGTCCACGGTCGGCAGCGGTGCCGTGCGCACCGGGTCCGCTGTCGGCGCCCGGCCCCATGTCGCCTACCTCGTCGGCGAGTTGGTGGACGAGGATGCCGTGCCGGAAGGCCGTCTCACCGATGTCGGCGGTCGTCGTGCCGTACACGGAAAGGCGGTTGCCGCCCTCGTGCACGACCTCGACGGAACGGCGGCCGGTACGCGCCTCCTTGGCGAGTACGGCCGCGAGGCGCCGGGCGTGCGGGGTGCGTACGGCCACGCGCGGCCGCAGCCGGGTGCGGGCGAACTCCTCGGCCTCCTGGTCGGCGACGAGCCGGCCGGCGTCGAGGGTGACGACCCGGTCGGCGGTGCGCGCGGCCTCCCTCGGGTCGCCCGTGGCCATCAGCACCGTGCCGCCCTGGTCGGCGTGGGAGCGCAGCATGTCGTGCAGCCACTGCGCCTCCCGGGCGCAGAGGCCGCGGGTCGGATCGTCGAGGACGAGCGTGTGCGGGTCGGGCAGCAGGGCGCAGGCCAGGCCGAGCCTGCGGTCCATGCCGCGCGACAGCGTGCCGAGGCGTTCCTCGCGGAAGCTGACGAGGCCGACGGCTTCGAGGAGTTCGTCGGCACGGCGTGCCGGGACGCCCGACGCCGCGCAGAGCATGCGCAGATGACCGCGGACCGTACGGGCCGGGTGCCCCGGCACGTCACCGAGGAGCACGCCGACCTCACGCGCCGGGTGGGCGATCCGGTGCAGGGGCCACCCCCTGAAGTAGGTGATGCCACGCCCCTGCTCCAGGGCGAGCATCAGCCGCAACGTCGCGGTCTTGCCCGCGCCGGGGGCACCCAGGAGCACGGTGATCTGCCCGGCGCGCGCCTCGAAGGAGACGTCGTCGACGGCGGGCGGCTGCGCCTTGCGGGAGGTGCTGGTCAGTCCGAAGGCCTGGATCACCTGCAGCAAGATAGCGTGCGTTGTCCGGTTTTTTCGTGTATGGGAGGGTTGAGCGGCGGGTGCCGCTCCCCCGGGCCCGTCTCTGTCCTCCGTTCGATGCAACCAGGGGCCCGCTCCCCGGACCGGCCGGGTCCGCGCCGGTCAGACCTCGGGGCGCAGCATCGGGGGGTTGAGCAGGGTGGCGCCACCAGCCCTGAAGAGCTGGGCGGGGCGGCCGCCCTGGCGAGTGGTCGTGCCTCCCGTCGGCACGAGGAACCCGGGGGTCCCGGTGACCTTGCGGTGGAAGTTGCGCGGATCGAGGGCCACCCCCCACACGGCCTCGTACACCCGGCGCAGTTCTCCGACGGTGAACTCGGGCGGGCAGAAGGCGGTGGCCAGCGACGAGTACTCGATCTTCGACCGGGCCCGCTCGACGCCGTCGGCGAGGATCCGGGCGTGGTCGAAGGCCAGCGGGGCGAGGGGCTCGCCGTCCCGGCCGTAACCGCCCTGCTGGAGCAGTTCCTCGACCGGCGCCCAGCGCGCGTTGCTGGCGTCGCCGCCCGCGCGCGGTGCGGGCAGGTCGGGGGCGAGCGCCAGGTGCGCGACGCTGACCACGCGCATCCGGGGGTCGCGGTCGGGGTCTCCGTAGGTGGCCAGCTGCTCCAGGTGCGCCCCGTTGTCCTGCGCGGGGGACGAGGGGTCGTGCGCCCGCAGCCCGGTCTCCTCGGCCAGCTCGCGCGCCGCCGCCTGGGAGAGGTCCTCGTCGGCCCGGACGAAACCGCCGGGCAGCGCCCATCGTCCCTGGAAGGGGGGCTCGCCCCGGCGCACCGCCATCGCGCACAGCGAATGACGGCGAACGGTCAGCACGACCAGGTCCACGGTGACAGCGAAGGGCGGAAAGGCTGACGGGTCGTAGGGCATGCCGCGATCATAGTCGTCTGCCTGACGATAAACACGTCGTTCGCCGGGCCCGCACGCGCCGCTTCCGCTTCGTCGGATTATGGGCGGCGACCTCCGCTCCCGTCCAGGTCAGGCGGTGATCATCCCGCGTCCTCCACCTCCGTTTCCCGGGAGAAACCCCCCGCCGGGGCGCCGGTGACGGCGGTGTCGCCGGGGCCCTTGGTGCGGCTGCGCGCGCCGCCGGGGTGCCGGGCGGCACGGCTCGGGGGCTGGTCGGCGGCGGGGCGGGAACCGGCCGGCCTGCGCCGGCCTCCGGCGGCCCGGGTCGCGGCCGTCCGGGTCACGGTCGGGCCGTCGCCGCCGGTGGTCGCGGAACGCGTCCGGCGCCGTCGGCGGCCGCTCCCGCCGGTGTCCGGCTCCCCGGAGGGTCCCGAAGCGTTCGGCACCGGGGACTCCGCGGGCTTGTCGGATTCCATGGGCTCCATGTCCTCCGCCTTCTCCGCGGCTCCGAGGGGTTCCGCGCCCGTACCGGCGGCATCCGGTTCCGCGTCGGGCGCGTCCCCGGCCCGCTCGCCCCGAAGGCACCGGCGGATGGACTCCGGGTCGAGTCCTTCGTTGCAGGCCTGGTGCAGGAGGCGGGCGAACAGGTAGTCCGGGTCGGCGCCGAGGGCCATGGCCAGTGCCTCGCGGGCCTCGAGTTCGTCGCCCGTGGACCAGGCGACCCAGCCGGCCAGGGTCAGCGGGGCGGCGGCGTGCTCGCCGTAGGGGCCGACGCAGCGGCGAGCGAGGGAACGCCAAAGGCGCAGCGCCGGTTGGGCCGCGTCGCCCTCCATCCACGCGGCGGCCCGGTCGCGGGTGTCGCGGTCCTGGAGGCCGAGGATCAGCAGGGCCGCCTCGTCGTGCCCGATCAGGCCGTCGTCGCGCAGGTCGGCCGGGAGCGCCCCGGCGACCGGGGCCGCCGCCGAGAGGCGGTGCAGGAGGCGCTCGGCGAGGGCGAGGGTCTCCTCGGCCACCTGCGCGCGCCCCGACTCGTCCAGGATGCGGGGCACGAGGTCCATGCCGGCTGTGTCCAGGGCCAGCTCCTGTTCCAGTGCCGCGGTGGTCTCCCAGGGCTGGAGCCGGGCGCGCAACTCCTTGAGCGTGCCCCGGACTTGGAAGCCGGCGTAGGTGGCCGCGGCGGCGAGCACGGAGGTGCCGGGCAGGCCCATCGGCGTGCCGTCCGGCGGGCAGCAGTCCGCGACGGGGCAGCAGTACGACCAGAAGCGGCCGTCCGAGATGCACAGGGCCTCGACGACCGGCACGTCGAGGTCGCCGCACTGGACGCGCATCAGACGGGCGAGGCGGGCGAGCCGGCGTTTGACGTCGCTGCCGGTCTCTCCCGGGGCCGGCTCCTGGCAGACGTAGGCCACCATCTGCTCGGGCCTGGCGCCGCGCCGTTCGCTGCCGGTGACCAGGCCGCGGGCCAGTTGGCGCGCGGCTTCCTCCCAGTCCTCCTCGTGCGCGGGGAGGCCGAGCCGGGCCCGGCCGCCGAACCTGCCCTTGCCGCCGCGGTCGTGCAGCGCGACCAGGATCATGCTGTCCTCCGGGCGGTAGCCCAGCAGGTAGGGCAGGGCGTCGGCCAGCTCGGCCGGGGTGCGCAGGGTCACCTGCTCGGTGTGCGCGGACGGATCGGCCGGGGACTCATCGCCCGGGATACCACTGTTTTCGAAGGATCCGGTGGTTTCGCTGTGATTCGTCATGCGCCGACGATCTCGCGAATCCCGGCTTCCCGCTGGAGCCTGTGGACAACTCGAATCAGGGACACGACAACCCCCGGCGGTTGTCCACAGGTCCGCGACCGGCCGACCTCACGCCCCCGCGTCACCCGGGGTGAGGATCTCCACGAGGTGTCCGCCGGGGTCGCGGAAGCAAGTGCCCCTGCGGCCCTCCACGTGCTTGCCGTCGTCGGCGGTGGATCGGCCGCGGCCGCCGTGTCATACGTCGATCGGCTCGAAGATGTGCGGGTACGACACGATGTCGTCGGGGAAGTCGGCCGCCATGCGCTGGAACTCGGGGCTGCCGAGCGCGGTGGCGAGCGCCTCGGTCGACTCCCAGACCGCGACGTTCATGAGGAGCCGGCTGCCCGCCGTTCCCCGGTGCATCCGCAGGGAGACGAATCCCGGCTGCGCCTTCATGAACTCGGCCTGCCGCCGGAAGAGAGCCAGGAACTCCTCGGTCCGTTCCCGGGGAACGGCGAAGGTGTTGGCCAGGACGATGGGCCCGGTCCTCTCCTGGAACTGCCTGAACATCGGCGTGTGCGGGTCGAGGCTCTGGAGCTTGGCCATTTCGGTACGTCCTCTCGCTTCCGGTGGTGCGCTCAGGGGTGGTGTCACGATCTAGCCAACATGCGTTGCCAACGAGCGTTGACAACGTCTGTTGGCAACCGTAGGACCGCGGTCCTGGACTGTCAACACTCGTTGGCCTACATTCGTCGGCATGACCGGCACCCCGGAGAAGCAGCAGGCCGTACGGCGTTCCGACGCGACCCGCGCGGCGATCCTCACCGCGGCCCGCGAGCGGTTCGCGGCGGACGGCTACGAGAAGGCGACCATCCGGGCCATCGCGCGCGACGCGAAGATCGACCCGTCGATGGTGATGCGCTACTACGACAGCAAGGCGGGCCTGTTCGCGGCCGCCGTCGCGATCGACCCCGCACTGCTCGACCTGCCCGTCGAACCGCGCGAAGCGATCGGCCGCACGCTGGTGAGCCACTTCCTCACCGTGTGGGAGGAGAACGAGGGACTCACCGCACTGATGCGGGTCGGTGCCACCGACCCGGCCGCCGCCGAACGCATGCAGAGCGTGCTGCGCGACCAGTTGATCCCGTTGGCCCGGCAGGTGGGCCCCGAGCCGGAGCAGGCACAAACACGCGCGGCGCTGTGCGCCGCGACCGTGCTCGGACTCGCGCTGACGCGCTACGTCCTGCGGTTCCCGGCGAGCGTGGCGCTCGGCCGCGACGAGATCCTGGACTGGCTCGGCCCCACGATCCAGCGGTATCTCACCGCGCCCACACCCTGAAGCGACGCGGCCTGCTGGCCGCCGCCCGGCTCCCATCCGCCACGACGGGCGGAGGGGCTTTCAGCCCGCCGCGGCGAGCACCAGCGGCAGAACCTGGTCGGCTCCCTTCTGCCTCAGCAGACGCGCGGCGACCGCGAGGGTCCAGCCGGAGTCGGTGTAGTCGTCCACGAGCAGGACCGGCCCCGGGGTGCGGGCCAGGGCGTCGGCCAGGTCCTCGGGGAGGGTGAAGGCGCCGGCCAGCGCGCGGAGCCGTTGGGCGGAGTTGCTGCGCCGTGCCGCGTGCGCGCCGCTCGGGCCGGTGTACGCCAGGCTGCCCAGGTAGGGAAGCCGCCCGATGTCCGCGACTCCCCGAGCGAGGGACGCGACCAGCCGAGGGCGGGTCAGGGACGGCACCGAGACGACCCCTGCCGGCCTGGCGGAGGCGTCCGGGCCGTCCGACATCCAGCCGCCCGGAGAGCGCGCCCAGTCCGCGAGGACCGTCACGACGGCCTTCAGCACGTCCTCGGGGACCGGCTCGTCGGGCGCCTGCTCGGACAGCAGCGGCCGCAGCCGGTTGCCCCAGCCGATGTCGGAGAGCCGCCCCAGTGCCCGGCCGGTGGAACACTGCTGCTGGGCCGGGATGCGCCCTTTGAGGTCGACGCCGAGTGCCGGCATGCCCGTCGGCCACATCCGGCGCGGCTCGATCTCCACCCCAGGGCGGCCCAGCTCCTTCGTCGCCCCCGCGAGAGTCTCCGCCGAGACGGCGGGGTCGGCCCAAGCGCCCGCGCAGTTGTCGCAGCGACCGCACGGCGCGGCCTCCTCGTCGTCCAGCAGGCGACGCAGGAACTCCATGCGGCATTCGGTGGTGGTCACGTACGAGCGCATCGCCTGCTGCTCGGCCGCACGCTGCCGGGCCACCCGTGCGTACCGCTCGGCGTCGTACACCCAGCCGGCACCCGTGGCCGTCCAGCCGCCCTTCACCCGCCGCACGGCGCCGTCCACGTCCAGCACCTTCAACATCGTCTCCAGCCGGCTGCGCCGCAGATCCACCGAGCCTTCCAAGGCCGGCACGGACAGTGGCCGCCCCGCCTCGGCGAGGGCCGCGAGGGTCTGGCGCACCTGTTCCTCCGGGGGGAAGGCGGTCTCGGCGAAGTAGCGCCAGATCGCCTCGTCCTCCTTGCCCGGCAGCAGCAGCACCTCCGCGTGCGCCACACCGCGGCCCGCGCGACCCACCTGCTGGTAGTAGGCGATCGGCGAGGACGGCGAACCGAGGTGGACCACGAAGCCGAGGTCCGGCTTGTCGAAACCCATCCCCAGCGCGGAGGTGGCCACCAGCGCCTTGACCCGGTTGTGCAGCAGGTCGTCCTCGGCCTGCTGGCGGTCCGCGTTCTCCGTCCTGCCCGTGTACGAGGCCACCTGGAGGCCGCGCTGCCGCAGGAACGCGGTGGCCTCCTCGGCGGCGGCCACGGTGAGCGTGTAGATGATCCCGGAACCCGGCAGCTCGTCCAGATGCTCGGCCAGCCACGCCATCCGGTGCGCCGCGTCCGGCAGCCGCACCACGCCCAACCGCAGACTCTCCCTGTCCAGGGGACCGCGCAGCACCAGTGCCTCGCCGGCGCCGGTACCCAGTTGCTCGGCCACGTCCGCCGTGACCCGGGCGTTGGCGGTCGCCGTGGTGGCCAGCACCGGGACCCCCGGGGCGAGCTCGGCCAGCATCGCCCGCAGCCTGCGGTAGTCGGGGCGGAAGTCGTGGCCCCAGTCGGAGATGCAGTGCGCCTCGTCCACCACCAGCAGGCCCGTCGTCGCCGCGAGCTTGGGCAGCATGTGCTCACGGAAGTCCACTGAATTGAGGCGCTCGGGGCTCACCAGGAGAACGTCGACGTCGCCGCGGCCGACCTCCTCGTGGATCGTCTCCCACTCCTCCGGATTGGCCGAGTTGATGGTCCGCGCGTGGATACCGGCCCGCGCCGCCGCCTCGACCTGGTTGCGCATCAACGCCAGCAGCGGGGAGACGATCACCGTGGGTCCGGAGCCGCGTCGGCGCAGCAGCGCCGTGGCCACGAAGTACACCGCCGACTTGCCCCACCCCGTGCGCTGCACGACCAGGGCGCGACGGCGCTCCACCACCAGCGCCGCCACCGCCTGCCACTGGTCCTCCCGCAGCCGCGCCGCCCCCGTCGGATCACCGACCAGCTCGGCGAGGATGGCGTCGGCTTCGGCACGCAGCTCCAGATCGTTCATGCCTCCATGCAACCCGACGGCAAGGACAATCGGCCACTTCACCCCGCGTGACGGACGGCATGCCCGCTCCACGCGCGCTCCGGGGCACGACCAGCCGGACCGCGCCCCTGTCCCGGCCCGATCTGCCGGTGACGGTGGCCCAGGCGGCAAGTCCACGGCCGACGCCCGGCCCGGCCCCATGCGTCAGCGGCCTGACCTGTGGGTAGGGATATAAGCCACGCACCATCCGATAACCGGCGGCGACCTCAATTGCTCGTTGCCGCATCCCAGTTCGACAGGAAGAATTGAGATCCGCTCCCCGCACGGTCCGCCCGTGATCCGGCCGGGCTCCACTGCGGTGCGCGCTCCCGAATCCGACCTCGCCCGCTGTGTGGGCGCGTAGCCGAAGGGAGGAACGTGACCTTCGGATTCGCCTCGTCCTCGGCGGCCTCGTTGTCGACCTCCACCACTTCCGCCGGCCGCCTGCTGGAGCCGGCGGAGTGGGCCGCCGCCGGAATCCCCCTGCTGCGCAACCCGCGTGAGGTCGTCAGCGGGCTCCACGCCCGACATCATCCGAGGCCGTCCACAGCGATCGTGGCCGTCCTCGATCCGGACGAGCGGCTCTGCGCCAGCGCCTCGTTCACCCGCCGCGCCGCCCCGGCGGACGGCTGGATGCTGCGCAACGCGCTGCTGTCCCAGCTGCGCCGGGTCATTCCGCACGATCTGCGCCGCCGCACCCCGGTGCGCACCGCCGTCCTGCTCTACTGCCGCGAGGGCGACGCGCGTTGGACCGAGGAGGACGGCGCCTGGATGTGGGGACTGCGCGACGCCTGCACGCTGCACGGGCTGCGCTGCGGGGCGTACATCACGCTGACCCGCGACGGCTGGCAGGTGCTGGGCGAGGACCGCGGCGGTCGTCGCCCCAACGCCCGTTCGGCGCCGGAGCCCTTCGCCACGGCGGACGCCCCGCCGCCCCCGCCGCGTACCGGCGGACCGGTCTCCGAGGTGCTGCGCCGGGCCGCTGCCCGCTGAGGGGACGGCCGACCCGGGCCGGTCCGCGTAGGCGCGGCACCGCCTCGGGGCCGATCCGCGTACGCCCGGCGTCCGGTCGGGACGAGCCGGTGGACGCAGGGCGCCCGCTCCGGCCACCGGCCGTGCCATGGACGTACGACACCCGCTGCGGACGGTCCGCGGAGGCACGACACCCGCGCTGTAGCCGCGACCGCCGTTCCCGAACGACGCGGACGACCCCGGACCTACGACGCCCGCTCGGGCGACCGACCGGTCCGTGGCCGTAAGCCGACCGGTCCGTGGCCGTACGGCACCGACTCCCCCACCGGCCGGACCGGACGCCGCCGACGGAAGGTCCCCCCTTCCGTTCCGGACGTCCCGGTGCCAACCGGGTTGCAGTGCGGGGCAGTCGGAGCGCGCCGGGCACGGCCGGCCCGGTGGGCGTGGCCCGAGGGTCGTACGGCCTTCCGGCGATCACCTCTGCCCGGGGCGACCCGGCACGGCGCTCCCGTCGCCCGGGCACGCCGAAGACCGCTCCGAGCGGTGACCACGTGGACGACTCGTCGCCCGGGCTCGCCGAGCCCCGGCCCCGAGGTCCCGGGTTCTCCGGGCGCCTGGGCGCGCCGGCTCAGACTCCGGCGCCCAGCACCCCGTTGATCTGCTGCGGGTCGCCGCAGACGATCAGCAGGGCACCGGCCCGGGAGTGGGCCAGCGGGAGGGCGGTGCCGGCGGCGGAGGCCGGGCCCCCGTTGACGGCCACGACGACCACCGGACGGGACGCGGCACGGGAGGCGATGGCGGCGTCCGTGTAGAAGACGTCGTCACCGGCGTCGTGCTGCGCCCAGTAGGACGCTTCGCCGAAGGACAGCTCGTGCTCGGCCCACGGGTGCTGGGCACCGGTGGTGATCACGAGTACGTCACCGGGGGCGCGGCCCGAGTCCAGCAACAGGTCGACGGCCTCTTCGGCGGCGTCGAGCGCACCCTCGGCCGAGGCCGGGATCAGCTGGATCTGCGGGCCGGCCACGGCGGCGGGAGCGGCCGGACCGGACGGGCCCGGCTTGGCCGGAGCCACGTCACGCGGCGTGCGCTGCACCGGCGGCGCGGGCCGCTGAGGGCCGGGACGACCGGGGCGGGACGGCGCCGCGGGGCGGGGGCCGGGTACGGGGCGAGGGGTCGGCGCGGTGCGGCCGCTGGCCGGCGTGGCGCGGGGACCCTGGGCACTCTCGTGAATCTGAGGCTCCTCGGGAATGAGAGGCATGAGCTGATTTTTATCAAACGTTGAGGCGGCACTGACGACGGGGTGGCACATCAGTGCGAGCGGACCGATCAGAAATCGAAGCCGAGCTGCCCCTCGATCTCCGGAACGTTTCCGTCCGCCCACGTGCGGGCCTTCTTGAGATGCCGCCACTGGGGCAGCGCATCAAGATACGCCCACGACAAACGGTGGTGCGGGGTGGGGCCCCGCTCTTCCAGTGCGGCTTTGTGCACGGGCGACGGATACCCGGCATTGTCCGCAAACCCGAAGTCTGCATGGTCGACACCCAGTTCGGCCATCATTTTGTCGCGCTGGACCTTGGCGATCACGGAGGCCGCCGCGACGGCGACGCACGACCGATCGCCCTTGATCACCGTGCGCACCCGCCACGGGGCACCGAGGTAGTCGTGTTTCCCGTCGAGGATGACGGCGTCGGGACGGACCGGCAAGGCCTCCAGGGCGCGGACGGCGGCGAGCCGCAGCGCGGCCGTCATCCCCATGCCGTCGATCTCCTCCGGGGAAGCATGCCCCAGCGCGTACGCGGTCACCCATGTCCGCAGGATCTCGTCCAGTTCGGTGCGCCGCCTGAGGGTCAGCAGCTTGGAGTCGGTCAGGCCCGCGGGCGGTCGGCGCAGTCCGGTGACCGCCGCGCAGACGGTGACGGGTCCGGCCCAGGCGCCGCGCCCCACCTCGTCGACACCGGCGATGACCTTCGCTCCGGTCGTGGCGCGCAGGGAGCGCTCGACGGTGTGGGTAGGCGGTTCGTACGGCATGGCGCCCTTAGGTTACGCCGCCGGGATCGCCCTGCGACACCCCGGTCTCCCCCGCGGACAGGGGACTGCCGCGAGGGGGATCGCCTTTCCGGAACCCGGGTCATCATATTTGCAGCTGCACACGAACTGAAGGGTTCGCTGTTCACCGGAGAGCAGGGCGCCGGCGGCATCGGATCGATGCCAACCAGCGCCCGACGGAGGGCGGTTCCTTTCACCATGCATCCCGCTCCGCGCGTACGCTCCCCGTCCGGAGGGTCGCGCTCGTGAATCACTCCTTCTTCTCGGCGGTGAGGGCCCGGTTCGCCTCCCTCAGCCTGGTGATCTCGTCCCTGATCGGTTGCAGCACCTCGTCCAGTTCGGCCGGGGTGAAGCGGGGGGTGATGTGTTTGGGGCAGTTCCAGCTGAGGCCCTCGACGGTGATGGTGACGAGCCGTTCCAGGCGGCCGTCGGTGCGCGGCCGGGCGAGCCGGCCGGCCAGGGCGGGGGCCTCGTCGGCGTCCTGCCAGCGGGCGCGGCCGAACAGCTTCAGCCGGGTGCGGTAGGCGTAGTCCATCAGGAAGAGGGCGACCCGGTCGTTGTGCCGCAGGTTTCCGGTGGTGATGAACTGCCGGTTGCCGCCCACGTCGGCGAAGGCGACGGTGTGCTCGTCCAGCACGTGCAGGAAGCCGGGCGGGCCCCCGCGGTGCTGGATGTAGGGCCAGCCGGTCTCGCTGACGGTGGCCATGTAGAAGCTGTCGCGTTCGGCGATGAACTGCTGCTCCACCGGTCCGAGCGGGTCGGGTTCGTCGGGTCCGTCCAGTTGCCGCAGCATGGCCTGGCCGCTGCCGTTGCGTTCCTGGACGCCGCGGACCGAGTCGGTGTACGCGATGCGGGCGAAACGGGTCATGGGCGTCTCCGTTCCTTCGGCTGTCCCTCCGGTCTGCGGGCCGCTCAGTGCCCCGGCTGGAGGAGGAGTTTGCCGGTGGTGGTGCCGGACTGGAGGTCGGCGTGGGCGCGGGCGGCCCGGTCGAAGCCGTACCGGCCGCCGATCGTGGTCTTCAGCACGCCCTCGCGGAGCCAGCCGAAGACGTCGGCGGCGCGGCCGGCCAGTTCGGCGGGGTCGGTGGCGTGGTCGACCAGGGTAGGGCGGGTGAGGAACAGCGAGCCGCGGGGCGCGAGCGACTGGGGGTCGAGCGGTGGGACGGGCCCGGAGGCGGCGCCGACCAGCACGAACATCCCGCGGGGCCGCAGCGCGGCGAGGCCCGCCTCGAAGGTGTCCTTGCCGATGCCGTCGTAGACGACGTCCACTCCCCTGCCGTCGGTCCGGTCGAGGACCTGCCGGGTCAGGTCGTCGGCGGCGCCGCGGACGATGACGTGGTGGGCGCCGGCCGACTCGGCCGCGGCGGTCTTGCCGGGCGTGGAGACGGTGCCGATGACCCGGGCGCCCCGGCGGACGAGCAGGCGCACCAGGTGCTGTCCGAGGCCGCCGGCCGCGGAGTGCACGAGCGCGGTCTCGCCCTCGGCCGCCCGGTAGGTGGAGGTCGTCAGGTAGTGGGCGGTCAGTCCCTGGAGCATGGCCGCGGCGGCGTCGCTGTCGGAGATGTCGTCCGGGACGCGCACCGCGGCGCGGGCGGGGACCGCGACGAGTTCGGCGTAGGAGGCGGGGGCCGCGCACCAGGCGACGCGGTCGCCGGGCCCGAACCCGGTGACGTCCGCGCCGGTGGCCACGACCGTGCCCGCGCCCTCGCTGCCGGGGACGAAGGGGGCGCGCAGCGCGGCGCGGCCCTCGCGTTCGTAGACGTCCTTGTAGTTGATCCCGGCGGCGGTCAGGCGGACCAGCAGTTCGCCGGGGCCCGGCCGGGGGTCGGGGCGTTCGGTCTCGGTGAGTACTTCGGGTCCGCCGTGCCGCTCGGCCACTACTGCGCGCATGGGGGCGCTCCTTGCCGTTCTCGTCGCTGGTTCTACGGATGGGCGGCGGGGCCGTGCCGTCGGTGGTCCGTCCGGCACGGCCCCGCCCGGTGCGGGTTGGTCAGGCGGTCTCCTTGCGCGGCACGTACGCGACGCTCAGACCGATGATGGCGAAGAAGCAGAGCGCCACCAGGACGACACTCACGCGCAGGCCGAGCATCGTGTCGTGCATGCCGATCAGGGAGCCGAGCAGGGCCACGCCCATCGCCATGCCGACCTGGCGGGCGGTGTTGAGGACGCCGGAGCCGAGGCCGGCGTAGGCCGGGTCGATGGCCAGCAGGGCGGCGGCGTTGAGGCTCGGCGAGAACACTCCGCAGCCGAGACCGGTCAGGCTGGTGCCGATGGCGAACAGCGGCCAGGTGCTCTGGTCGGTGACGCCGAGCAGCAGGGCGCTGCCGATGAAGGAGGACAGCGCGCCGGTCCACAGCAGGAACCGCGGACCGCGGTGTACCAGGCGGCGGTTGAGGACGATGGTGCCGAACACCCAGGCGATGCCGAAGGGCAGGAAGTACACGCCGGTCTTCTCGGCGCTCAGGCCCCACTGCTGCTGGAGGTAGATGGCGAGCATGAACTGGAGGCCGTAGCCGCCGAACTGGAAGGCGAAGCCGTTGGTGATGGAGGCGGAGAACGCGGCGCGGCGGAAGACGGCCAGCGGCAGCATCGGGTGCTGGGAGCGGGACTCGACGGCGACGAAGGTGATCGCGGTGACGACGGCGACGGCGAGCAGGACGAGCGGGACGGGGGCGAGCCAGCCCAGCGAGCCGCCCTCGATCAGGTAGGCGACGATCGCGGAGAGGGCGATGATGCCGGTCAGCTGGCCGGGCAGGTCGGCGGCGCGGGCCTCGCGCCGGGGGGTCTCGCTGGCGTAGCGCTGGGCGAGGTAGAGGGTGACCAGGCCGACGGGCACGTTGATGAGGAAGATCGAGCGCCAGCCGAGGAGTTCGGTCAGCGCGCCGCCGCCGATCGGGCCGGCGACCAGGGCGAGTCCGCCGGTGGCGCCCCAGACGGTGATGGCCTTGGCGCGCTCGATCGGGTCGGGGTAGGTGCGGGCGATGATCGCCAGGGTGGTGGGCAGCAGACCGCCGGCCGCGATGCCCTGGAGGAAGCGGGCCACCACCAGGACGGTCAGGTTCGGGCTGACCGCGCACAGCAGGGACGCGGCGGTGAACGCGGCGAGCGAGGAGACGAACAGCCGGCGGGCGCCCCAGCGGTCGCTGATGCTGCCGGCGGTGAGCAGGATGCTGGCCAGCGGGATGGTGTAGATGGTGACGACCCACTGGAGGGCGGCCATCGAGCCGTGCACGTCCCGCTCGATGGCGGGCAGGGCGATGTTCAGGGCGCTGCCGTCCAGCAGGATCATGAAGAAGCCGAGGCAGACGGCGGCGAGGGCGAGGGCGGTGTGGCGCGCGCTGCGCACCGGCGTGGCGGGAGCGGCGGGCGTGCCGGGCGTGCCTATCGGCTGGCGCGCCGTGCTCGTCGGCGAGTCGGGGACGGTGGTCATGGGGTGAACCTTCTTTCGGACGCGGTGCCGGGGCGGGGTCCGGCGAGCGGGGTGGTGCGAGGGTCCGGCGGGGTGGTGCGACGGTTCGGAAGGGCGGTGACCCGGTGCGCGAGGGGTGCCGCGCCCCGGGCAGCGGGGGCGGCGGACGGCCGGGTCACGCCCTGAGGTGGGCGAGGGCGCTCTTCGCGGCCTGGGTGGCGCGGCGGAACGCCGCCTGGTCCTGCTGGGCGCGGGCGAGCACATAGCCGCCCTGGACGGTGGCGATGACGAGCGAGGCCATGGCCGCGACGTCGGTGTCCGGGCGCAGTTCGCCGCTGCGCACGCCCTCGGCGAGCACATCGGCGATGCGCTGCTGGAGCCAGCCGAAGAACTCCTCCACGGGGGCGCGCAGCCGGTCGTCGGCGACGACGTCGGGATCCTGGACGAGCCGGCCGACACGGCAGCCGGCGAGCGGGTTGCGTTCCATGTCGAGGTAGGCGCCGACCCGTTCCAGGGCCGTCGTGCCGCTGTCCAGCGCCGTCTCCGTGGCGAGCCGCAGCTGGCCCGCGGAGTGCCGCATGGCGGTGACGGCCAGGTCGGCCTTGCCGGAGAAGTGGTGGTACATGCTCCCCTGTCCGGCGTGGGAGCGCTTCTGGATCATCGCCGGGCTGGTCGCCGCGTAGCCGCGCTCCCAGAGCAACTCGGCCGCGGCCTCGACGAGGTGTTCCTTCGTCGCCTTCATGACTCGACTGTACATACTAGTAGGTACAGAGCGCAAGACAGAGCCCCCGCCGACTTGCGGCAGGGGCTCTGACGTGCTCTTTCCGTGGAAAATCAGGCGGCGCTCAGCCGCACGGCCAGCTCCTCCCGCAGCACCAGCAGCGCGACCTTGCCCGCGCTGTTGTACGGGATGCGCTCGGCCTCGGTGACCCTGGCCGGGCCGGCGAACCGCCCGAGGACCTCACCGGCCCGGGCCAGGGCCCGGTCCCGCAGTTCGGGTGCCAGCCCGGGCCGCAGCACCACCACCGCGACCGCGCCCGTGTCCGCGCCGTCGAGCCCCGAGGTGACGCACACGTCGCGCACCGCCGGGTCCTCCTTGATGGCCCCCTCCACGCGCACGACGTCGAGGCGGGGCTCGGAGCGTGCCGTGATGTAGAGCCGCCCGTCGTCGCCGAGGTAGCCGTAGTCGCTGGTCAGGATGTGCCGCCGGCCGTCCAGTTCGACGGTGTCCAGCGGCCGGTGCACGTACTCGTCCATGGCGTACGCGCTGTCGATCGCCAGCAGTCCCACCCGGCCGGGCGGCAGTTCGCCGAGGGTGTCCGGGTCGAGCGCGCGGACCGTCACGCCCGGCATGAAGCGGCCCGCCGCGTACGGGGCGGCGGCCAGGTCGGCCGGATCCGCCATGGTGTTGATGCCGGTCTCGGTGGTCGCGTAGTACACGTACAGCAGATCGCCGAGGCGGGACCGGGTCTGGTCGATGGTGCGCGGACTGATGTGCCGGCCGCCGGTGAGCAGGAAGCGCAGGGCCGTCAGATCGGCGCCCCGGTGGGTGGTGGTGGCCGCCTCCAGCACCCGGTCGAGGAAGGGCGGCACGAAGAACGCGCCGGTCAGCCGCTCCGTTGCCAGCACCTCCACGGCCGCCTCGGCGTCCGGCGGGCCGAGTCGCACCGCGGCGCCGAGCGCGAGGGCGGCGCCCGCCCACACGTGTCCGGAGGCGAAGGCGAGGGGCGAGGTGATCAGGAAGGAGTCGCCGGGGCCGAACGCGAAGCGGTCCCGCAGGAAGGCGACGCGCTGGTTCTCGGTGCGCTTGCGGCGCACGAACAGCTTCGGGGTGCCGGTGGTACCGCTGGTGAACCCCAGTGCGCTGAACGGGGGTTGGACCCAGGGGGCGGCCTGGTGCTCGCCCTCCGCGACGGCCAGGTAGTGCGTGACCCGGGTGTCGAACGCGGGGAACGCCACCAGGTCGAGCAGTACGGCGGTGTCGCCCCAGCGCGGCCAGAAGTCCTCCGGCAGGTTGGGCAGCGAGCTGTCCACCACGATGAACGTGGGCCCCACGGCGGCCAGTTGCTCGCCGATCGTGGCACCGTCCCGCTCCGGGTCGACCCCCACCCAGGGGATGCCCAGCGAGGTCAGCGCGGCGGTCGCCACCACGACGCGCACGGTGTTGCCCGCGATCACCATCGCCCGGTTGGGCTCGTCGGCGTCCAGCGAGCGGGTCAGCCAGGCCCGCACCGCCGCCACCCGGTCCGCCAGCTCCGCCCAGGTCAGCGTCTCCTGCCCGTCGCTGACCGCCACGCGGTCCGGTGCCGTCGCGGCGTGCTCTCGTACAGCCTCAAGCGTGATCATTGCCGTCTCCTCGGGGGTGTCAGCCGGCCAGCGGGACAGTGGTCGCCGTCTCGCGGCGGGCCGCGTCGTCGGCGTCGAGCCGGGCGAGCCGCGCCATGCCCTGGCGCAGGCACGAACGGGCGATGGAGTCGCCCTGGAGCAGCGTGCGGGAGTTGACGTGCGGACGGGCGCCGATGGCCGTGACCCACTGCACGGACTCGACCGGCGGGCCGTAGCTGAAGCGGGCCGGGTGCGGGGTGCCGTCGCCGCGCACCACCTGGAACGTCGACTCGGTCACGTCCAGACCGCCGGTCTCGTACCCTCCGCCGTCGGCGTCCGGGATGAAGTGCGCCCGGCACTCCCCGGCCGCGCGCAGCGAGGCGAGCAGCGGATCGGTGGCCCGGCGGACGTCGGTGAGCGGCAGGTGCGCCTCCACCAGCGCGGTGGCCCGCACCTCGGTGCCGGGCACGTCCGGGGACGAGGCCAGGAAGACACCGTCGTCCTCCTCGGCGCTCACCTTCATCCGGGGGCCGAGCGGTTCGACGATCCCCGCCCGCACCAGCGCCAGCAGCTGGGCCACCCGGGTGGCCGGCGGGCCGCTGGCCGCGTAGTTGTTCAGGCCGCTGAACCAGCGGTCGATGTGGTCGCGGTACGAGGCGCCGCTGATGCCCTGGTGGGAGATGACCGCCCGCACCTCCTCGCGCAGGTCGCGCATGACCGCGGCGGCCGCCTTCACCGCGCTGCGCTCCGGGCCGAGCCTGGAGTGCCGCAGGTCCTCGGCCAGTTGGGCGGTGATCCAGTCGCGGAAGGCGGCCTGTCCCGCGAAGCCGATCCCGTCCGCCGGGCGGTCCAGGCGCTTCCAGTCGAACCTCAGCTCCGGGTCGGGCACCAGTTCCTCGATGAGCCGCTCCATGCGGGGGCTGCCCCAGCTCAGGCCCGGGAACTCGGCCACCAGCCGGGCGTGCCCCTCGGGTGCGGTGTCCTTCAGCAGCGCCCGGTAGTACACCCAGGCGACCTCCTTGGCCACCAGCGGGAACAGGTCCCGCAGGAAGTCGGTGCGCCCGGTGCCGGCGCCGAGCCGCAGCTCGGCTATCTCGGTGGCCGTGATGAAGTCGGGCTTGTAGCGGGGTACGACCTCCTGTTTGATCTCCGCCCGGGCCCGGTAGGGCATGCCGCGCCCGGAGCCCGCGTACATCACCGGCTCCTCGCCGCTGGGCAGGTAGCGCAGGCCGTCGCCCTCGGTGACGAAGTGGCCGCCGCGGCCCTCGCTGAGCAGGATCATGTAGTCGTAGAAGTTGAGGCCGAGCCCGCGCACGATGACCGGCTCGCCGGCCTCGACCCACGAGAGGTCCGCCTCGGCGGGGCTGTTGGGGGCCACGTAGTGCAGTCCGTGCCGGGCCGCGAAGTCGATGAGGTGCTGCTCGCGGGTGGTGGGCGCCACGTCGTAGTGGCCCTGGGCGAGCACCACGGCGTCCACCCGCAGCGGCAGGTCCTCGCCCTCCAGCCGCACCTCCTGCATCCCGTCCGGGGACTCCGTGACGGAGACCGCCCGGGTCTGGTGCACGCTGACGGACACCCCGGCCGGGGCGCGCTCCACGATGTGCCGGAACGACCAGCCCAGGTACTCGCCCTGGAAGGCGCGGGAGGCGTACGACCAGGCCTCCATGTGCGCGGCCTCGGCCTTCGCCTCGTCGCTGACGTCGGTCACCAGGCCGTCCGCGACCATCCGGGCCCACTGGTACTGGGTGGGGCCGGGGGTCAGCGGCCCCTCGCAGGTGACGGTCTGGTCGGTGAAGACGGTGACGTCGCCGGCGACGGTGTTCATGAGCAGCTCGCGCGGCTGGTCGAACTTCCACACCCGGCCGCCGCCGACCGGGTAGGGATCGACGACGTGGACGTGGACGTCCTGGCCGGGGCTGAGCAGCGGCGCGTTGGCGCAGACGCGTTCCAGCGCGACGGTGCCCCGGGGGCCGGCGCCGACGATGCAGATGTCGATGGTGCGAGTGGACATTGCGGTCTCCCTGCGAAGTGGGTGGGCGGGGTCAGGCGAGGACGGTCCAGGTGTCGGTGCCGGTGAGGAGGTCGGTCAGGTCGCCCTTGCCGTGCCGGTCGACCGCGGCGTCCAGCTGGGCGTTGAGGGCGGTGTCGTAGACGGTCCGTTCGGTGTCGCGGAAGACGCCGACGGGGGTGGGGTCGGTCAGCCGGGAGAGCGCGAAGGCGGTGGTGGGGTCGTGCGCCCCGCTGTCGTGGACGACGAGGTCCGCCTCGTTCTGCGGGGTGACGGTGACGACGTCGAGGCTCCCGGTCCGCGGGTCGCGGACGACGCCGCGCGTGCCGTCGGCACCGAAGCGGATGGGCCGGCCGTGTTCCAGCCGGATCAGCGCCTCCTCGGCCCGCCGGCGGTCCTTCAGGGCGTCGAACGCGCCGTCGTTGAAGATGTTGCAGTTCTGGTAGATCTCGACCAGGGCGGTGCCCGGGTGCGCGGCGGCGGCGCGCAGCACCTCGGTGAGGTGCTTGCGATCGGAGTCGATGGTCCGGGCCACGAAGGTGGCCTCGGCGCCGAGGGCCAGCGAGACGGGGTTGAAGGGGGCGTCGACCGAGCCCATCGGCGTGGACTTGGTGATCTTCCCGGTCTCGGAGGTGGGCGAGTACTGGCCCTTGGTCAGGCCGTAGATCCGGTTGTTGAAGAGCAGGATCTTGAGGTTGACGTTGCGGCGCAGGGCGTGGATCAGGTGGTTGCCGCCGATGGACAGCGCGTCGCCGTCGCCCGTGACCACCCACACGCTGAGGTCGCGGCGGGAGGCGGCGAGGCCGGTGGCGATGGCGGGGGCGCGGCCGTGGATGGAGTGCATCCCGTAGGTGTTCATGTAGTACGGGAAGCGGGAGGAGCAGCCGATGCCGGAGACGAAGACGATGTTCTCCCGGGCCAGGCCGAGTTCGGGCATGAAGCCCTGTACGGCGGCGAGGATCGCGTAGTCACCGCAGCCCGGGCACCAGCGCACCTCCTGGTCCGACTTGAAGTCCTTGGCCGTCTGCCTGGCCTCGGCCTTGGGGACCAGTTGCAGCAGTCCGCCCGCGGTGTCAGTCATCGATGGCCTCCTTCAGCGCCGTGGCGAGCTGCTCCGCCTTGAACGGCATACCGTTGACCTGGGTGAGCGCACGGGCGTCCACCAGCCAGCGGGCGCGCAGCAGTTGGGTGAGCTGACCGAGGTTCATCTCGGGCACCAGCACGGTGCGGTAGGCGGACAGCACGGTGCCGAGGTTGGCGGGGAAGGGGTTCAGGTGCCGCAGATGGGCCTGGGCGATCCGGCCGCCCTCGGCGCGCACCCGCCGTACCGCCGCGGTGATCGGTCCGTAGGTGGAGCCCCAGCCGAGCACCAGGGTGTCCGCCGCGCCGCCGGGGTCGTCGACGGTGACATCGGGCACGGCGATGCCGTCGATCTTGGCCTGGCGGGTGCGGACCATGAAGTCGTGGTTGGCCGGGTCGTAGGAGATGTTGCCCGTGCCGTCCTGCTTCTCGATGCCGCCGATGCGGTGCTCCAGGCCCGGGGTGCCCGGCACCGCCCAGGGGCGGGCCAGCGTCACCGGGTCGCGCAGGTACGGCCAGAACTCCCCGTCGTGGTTGGGTTCGGTGGCGAACGGCACCCGCAGGTCCGGGAGTTCGCCGGGTTCCGGGATCCGCCAGGGCTCCGAGCCGTTGGCGAGGTATCCGTCGGACAGCAGGAACACCGGGGTGCGGTAGGTGAGGGCGATCCGGGCGGCGTCCAGGGCGGCGGTGAAGCACTCGCCCGGGGTGGCCGGCGCCACCACCGGGACCGGCGCCTCGCCGTTGCGGCCGTACATCGCCTGCAAGAGGTCGGCCTGCTCGGTCTTGGTCGGCAGCCCGGTCGAGGGGCCGCCGCGCTGGATGTCCACGATGAGCAGCGGCAGTTCCAGGGACACGGCCAGCCCGATCGTCTCCGACTTCAGGGCGACGCCCGGCCCCGAGGTGGTCGTCACCGCCAGCGAGCCCCCGAAGGAGGCGCCCAGCGCGGCACCGATCGCGGCGATCTCGTCCTCCGCCTGGAAGGTCCGCACGCCGAAGTTCTTGTGCTTGCTCAGCTCGTGCAGGATGTCGGAGGCCGGGGTGATCGGGTACGAGCCCAGGAACAGCGGGAGTTCCGCCTGGTGGGAGGCGCTGATCAGGCCGTAGGACAGGGCGAGGTTGCCGGAGATGTTGCGGTAGGTGCCGGGGGCGAACGCCCGGCTCGCCGGGGCGACTTCGTAACTGACCGCGAAGTCCTCCGTGGTCTCGCCGAAGTTCCAGCCCGCGCGGAAGGCGGCGATGTTCGCCTCCGCGATCTCGGGGCGCCGTGCGAACTTGGTCCGCAGGAAGCGTTCGGTGCCCTCGGTCGGCCGGTGGTACAGCCAGGACAGCAGGCCGAGCGCGAACATGTTCTTCGCCCGCTCCGCCTCCTTGCGGGTCAGCGGGAAGCCGGTCAGCGCGCCCACCGTCAGCGTGGTCAGCGGCACCGGGTGCACCGTGAACGCGGCGAGCGAGTCGTCGTCCAGCGGCGAGCCGTCGTACCCGGCCTTGGCCAGGTTGCGGGGCGTGAACTCGTCGGTGTCGACGATGATCTCGGCGCCGCGCGGCAGGTCGCCCGTGTTCGCCTTCAGGGCGGCCGGGTTCATCGCCACCAGCACGTCCGGCGCGTCACCCGGGGTGAGGATGTCGTGGTCGGCGAAGTGCACCTGGAACGAGGAGACTCCGGGCAGGGTGCCTGCGGGGGCACGGATCTCCGCCGGGAAGTTCGGCAGCGTCGACAGGTCGTTTCCGAACGACGCGGTCTCGGAGGTGAACCGGTCCCCGGTCAGCTGCATCCCGTCGCCCGAGTCGCCCGCGAAGCGGATGACCACGCGGTCGAGGGTCCGGGTCGTCTTGTGGTCCCCGGTGTCTTCGGCGTGCTGTTCCCGCGGCGGTGCGGCGGGTTCCGCGGCGATGGTCACGACGTCCCCTCACGGTCGCTCTCCCCGAACAGGGTGAGGAAGTAGTTGATGTCTCCGGTCAGATCCGCCAGCAGGGAGCCGAGTCCCGGGTCCGCGCCGCCTGCCTCGGCGCGGCGCAGCAGTTCGTCGTTGCGGCGCAACGCGCGCCGGGACAGGGGCAGCGAACCGGCGGACAGATAGCGGATGGCGCCCTCCGCGTCCCGCTTCGGGATGATCTCCGACTTCGCGTACCGGCTCGCGCTGAACGGGATGTCCAGCGTGCCGCGCTCCAGCGCCTGCGAAACCGCGGCCTTGAGGTCCGGCTGTTCCAGCAGGGGTTCGACGATGTCGGCGACCTCGGCGAGGATCCACTCCTGTTCCTCGGCGACCCGGTCCGCGTCCACCGCGACGAAGTCCAGCAGCGGGGAGTTGGCGCGGGCGGCCAGCCGCAGCCCCTCGACGTTGGCGCGGGTGTCGGGGATGCCGTACGCCTCCTGGTAGGTCTTGGTGATCAGCTTGGAGGCGCCGCCGAGCCGGGCGACGAGCGCGCCGTAGAAGATGAGGTCCTCGGCGTGGCCGCGGCCCCTGGGGAAGACGCCCATGAACTCGTGGAACACGGCGTGCACCTGGACGCCCTCGGGCAGGTAGCGGCGGGCCAGCAGCGGGATGGTGCGCAGCGCGGCCACGTCCTGCACCAGGTGGCCGCTCTGCGGATAGGCCACCGAGATGCAGCGCACCCCGGCCCGGGCGGCCAGCACGGCCTCCACCACGCTGATCGCGAGGCTGATCGACGGCGGGACCAGGACGGCGGTCAGCGTGCCGAACAGCTCCCGGTCGATGATCAGCCCGAGTTCGGCGAGCCGGCCGCACACCCGGTCCACGTCCTCCCAGGCGGCGAGCGACTCCGCTACCGGCACGGCCTTGGAGTAGGGCAGGTTGTAGGAGATGCCGCCGCCCTCGAAGGAGGTGATGCCGGAGGCCACCGAGACGTCGAAGAGGGCGCGGGCGTCGGGCGAGCCGTGGCGGATCTCCAGCGGCGCGGCGACGGCTTCGTTGAGGTCCCGGCCGCGCTGCCAGCCGTGGGTGACCAGCGGATAGCCGTTGAGGTCCCGGGGGTCGCGGTTGAGGGTGCGCAGCGCCTGCTCGAACCGCTTGAGGCGGGTGTGCGCGTCGATGGTCAGGGTCAGGATGTCGGGCGCCGCCTGGGCCTCCAGGTCCCGCAGCAGGGCCTTCATCTCCTCGTGGCCGCCGACGCCGCAGCGCGGCTGGATCGCCACCCGGCCGGACTCGCGGGCATCCTGGAGCACTTGGGCGGCCGTGGGCTTGCCGAGGGACGCGACGTAGGCGACGGATTCCTCGAGCGGCGGGAGGGACTCGGCGCCGGGGACGCTGTGGGGGGCCTCCCCGGCGCGGTCCGCGCCGAGGAGGACGATCTTGCTGGTCATGACACGGCCAGCAGCGGCTCGGCCACCGGGCGGGTGGCGCGCAGTTCGTCGAGCACGGCGGGCAGGGCGGCCGGGTCGTTCACGATGCGGTCGACGCCGAGCCGGTAGAGCCGCTCCAGGGCGGCGGGGTCCTTCTTGCTGCCCACCGAGAGGTTGCCGCCGACGATGACGGGGCACCGGATCGCGCCCTCGGCCTTGGTGGCGGCCAGGTCCCGGAGGTCCTCGTGGATATGGCCGTTGAGACTCCCGATGACCACCGCCTCGGCATCGGGATGCTCCCGGCAGGCTTCCGCGAACTCCTCGACCGGGGTGCAGGTGCCGAGATTGACGACGGTGTAGCCGATGCCGCGAAGGGCGTGGGCGATCAGGTGGTTGGCCACGGCGTGCGCGTCGCTCGCGGCCACGCCCAGGATGATCTTCCGCTGCTGCATGGGGGCTCCTGTGGATGGGAGATGGCGGGTGGTGCGGGTCTCGGGTCGGTACGGGGCCTCAGTCGTCGAAGGCGGCGAACAGCTCGCGCTTGCTCACGTGCGGGAGCCGGGCGATGTCGTACTCGGCCGGGTCCGCGACGGCCAGGGAGTCGAAGACGTAGTTGATGGCGGGGACCAGGCCCCACACCTCGTGGTACTCGGGCCAGCCCTTGTGGCCGGCCTCGATGTCGCGCTTGCGGGCGAAGAGGTAGTCGGCCCACTCCCGGCTGGAGGGGTAGCGGTGGTGGTAGTCGTGGACCACGGTGTCGCCGGTGAGCACGAGGTAGCGGGTCGGGGCGTGCACGAACAGCATGCGCAGCGCCCAGCGGACCCAGGCGAGGGCGCGGCGGCCGGCCGGCAGCGTGGCCGAGGGGGCGGGTTCACCGATGAAGATGGCGTTGGTGAGGCCGGCGAAGTAGTCGCGGCCGCGCCGGACTTCGGTGCCGGCCACCGGGAAGGTGTGCTTGACGCACAGCCGCAGGGTGTTGCTGACCTGGAACAGCGGCAGCAGCGGCACGAACCACACGAGCAGCAGGGCCGGCCAGGTGCCGGTGGCGATGGTGGCGGCGGCCAGGGCGGTGTAGAGCACGACCGCGGCGACGCGCTCGCTGCGGGCGGCGGTGCTCCAGAAGGAGCGCACGCGGGAGACGGAGAAGGCCAGGTGGAAGCGCGGGGAGAGGAGCTTGCCGACGACCCGGCGCCACATCTGACGGCGCGTCATCCCGGGGCTCAGTTCGAGGCTGACGAGGAACGCCTGCACGGTGGGGTCCCGCAGCGTCATGTGGTGGGCGGCGTGGTGGTCGCTGACGTGCTCGCGGCTGTAGCGCTCGAAGTTCTGGATGACGAGCAGGCTGGAGATGGCCCGTCCGATGACGGTGTCCAGGCGGCGGCGCCGGTACATGTTCCGGTGCGAGCACTGGTGGTAGACCATCATGCGCAGGTTGCGCAGGCCGTGCAGGGTGAGCGCCCAGCCGGGGAGCAGGGCGAGGAGCCACCAGCCGCCGAGCGCCCAGGCGGCCGAGCCGACGGCGGTGCCGGCGAGCATCGCGAACACCGCCGCGGCCAGGTGGAAGGTCGGGGTCCACGGCAGCCCGGTCTGCTCGGACAGCGGTTTGCCGGTGAAGACGGTGAGCGGGTACTGGAGGAAACCGGGCAGGGCCCGCATGGTTTCCCGCGGATCGGCGGGGTCGGGTGCGCCCTCGGCACGGGCGCTTCTTGTCTCGACATCGGTGAGGGACACGCGTCATCTCCTTGTTCGGGGAGTGGGCGTTCAGGCAGCGCAGGACGAAATGGCTGCGGAATTCCGCGAGGGAATGGGAAAGTGAACTTCGCCGACGGCGTGCTGCACACGATGCCGCGGCAAAGCGGAGGCCAGCAGGGCATGGTGAACCCCCTGGCCGCCACGGGGACGGCTCAGCCTCTCCGACGCGATCCGGAGCGGTGCGCCGGGGACTTTTCTATCCCGTGCGGCCCGGGCTGTGAATTGGACTTTCGTTCATGACGCGGTAGGCGTGGGCGACGAGACCCGCCTGCAGCCTGGATTCAACCCGGAGTTTGCTCAGCACTTGGGCGACATGCGCCTTGACGGTGCGTTCGGTCACCCGGAGCCGGGTGGCGATGCTGCGGTTGGAATGGCCGGCGCCGAGCATCAGGAACACCTGGCGCTCGCGCACCGACAGGTGGACGACCCCGGCCAGCGCCTCGGACCAGTCCGGCAGTGCGTCGATGGGATCGGTGCCGTCGTCGGCGTACGCGACGGCTCTGGACCTTGACGGTGCGTCGGACATCACTGCTCCCCCGTCGTGCCCTGGTGATCATTTATGAACGACAACACAAGAGTAGACTGACATGCATAAGAAGACGCAAGTACAAGTATTCGGTGACCTGGGTCACAGTCAAGAAGGAAGAAATCCGGACAGACACCTACCAACCGGCCCACACCGTCTCACGATTCGGGACAGAGTCTGAGACGCAGTTATGAGCCTCTGGGTCAATCTTGGTTGGGGGTGTAACTTTGCATCGCACTTGCACCGCGCACCTCAACCCGCCTTGTCCGCTTCCGGGCGAGGCGGTCGTGTTTGTTCTCAATCGGCTCTGATCGAAGGTGAACGTACGTGGAGCGCTTCTCATGCGCAGGTGGCACTCCCATTGCCGTCATCGGTATGGGATGCCGTTTCCCCCGCGCCAACAGCACCGGCGAATTCTGGGATCTCCTCATGGCCAACTCCGAGGCCGTGACCCGGATTCCCGAGGACCGTTTCAACATCGACGACCATTACTCCGGCCGGGCGCCCAGCCCCGGCAAGACCGTCTCCCGCGACGGCGGTTTCCTCGACGACGCGTTCTCCTTCGATGCGGGATTCTTCGGGATATCCCCGGTCGAGGCCAAAAGCATGGACCCCCAGCAGCGCATCCTGCTGCACGTCGTATGGGAGGCCCTCGAATCGGCGGGAATCGCGCCGTCCAGTCTGGCCGGTTCCCGTACCGGCGTCTTCGTGGGCCAGGCTACCGCGGAATACGGTGAATCCGGGCAGCCGGCCGACGGGCCCGGCGTCCGCGACACCGTGGGCGGACGGCTGCGCGCGGTCACCGCCGGCCGGGTCTCCTACGCGCTCGACCTGCGCGGACCGAGCCTGGTGCTGGACACCGCGTGCTCCTCCTCGCTGGTCGCCGTGCACACCGCCCGGCAGAGCCTGCTGACCGGCGAGAGCGGCCTCGCGATCGCGGCCGGCGTCAACATCATCGTGTCCCCGCAGGACTCCATCGCCTACTCGCAGGGCGGCATGCTGTCGCCGGACGGGCGGTGCCGGTTCGGGGACGCCTCGGCCGACGGGTTCGTGCGCAGCGAGGGCGTCGGCGCGGTCGTCCTCAAGCCGCTGCCCGACGCGCTGCGCGACGGCGATCCGGTGCTCGCCCTGCTGCTCGGCAGCGCGGTCACCAACGACGGCCAGGGCAGCGGGCTGTTGCTGAAGCCCTCGGTGTCCGGGCAGGCCCAGATGCTGCGCGACGCCTGCCACAGCGCGGGGATCGAGCCCGCCCAGCTGGACTACGTCGAGGCGCACGGCACCGGGACGCCGACCGGCGACACCGTGGAGCTGCGCGCGCTGGGGGAGGCGACGGGCGGTGAACGGACCCTGCGCTGCGGCTCGGTGAAGACGAACATCGGGCACGCCGAGGCCGCCGCCGGCATCGCCGGGCTGATCAAGGCGGTGCTGATCGCCCGCCACGGCGTCATCCCCGCCTCGCTGCACCTGACCGACCCGCACCCGCTGCTCACCGGCGAGCGGCCGGCCGTCTCCGTCGTCACCGAGAACACCCCGCTCGACAAGGCCGGTCCCCAGGCCCTGCTGGGCGTCAGCTCCTTCGGGCTGTCCGGCACCAACGCCCACGTCGTGGTCGGCGAGTTCGTCGACGACCGGCGGCCGGCCGAGCCCGTGGTGCCCGCGGTCCCCGGCCCCCGCCTGCTGGTGCTCTCCGCCCGCTCGGCCGCGGCCCTGCGCCGCCTGGCCGGGGCCTACGCGGACCACCTCGGCCCGGGCGGCGCGGGCCGCGACCAGGCACTCGCGGACATCTGCGCGACCGCGGCGACGCGCCGTGACGCGGGCCCGCACCGGCTCTGGGCCACCGGCACCTCGCATGACGAACTCGCCTCCGTGTTGCGGGCGTTGGCGGCGGGCGAGCAGAGCCCGCACGGCGGTGTCGGCGAGGCGGGGTTCAGCGGTCCGCGGCGCGCCGTCTTCGTCTTCTCCGGACAGGGCTCGCAGTGGCTCGGCATGGGTCGGGACCTGCTCGCCTCCAACGAGGCGTTCCGGACCACCCTGCGCGCCTGCGACCAGGCCATCCGCGAGGAACTCGGCTGGTCGGTCGAGGAGTTGCTGACCGCGGACGCCGATCGCTTCCCCGGCGGGGTGGAGATCGTGCAGCCCGCGCTGTGGGCGGTGCAGGTGGCGCTGGCGGCGGCCTGGCGGGACCTCGGCGTGGCGCCGGAGATGTGCGTCGGGCACAGCATGGGAGAGGTGGCGGCGGCCTGTGTCAGCGGGGCGCTGTCGCTGCGGGACGCGGCGGCGGTGATCTGCCGACGCAGCCGGCTGATGCGACGCGTGGCGGGCGGAGGCGCCATGCTCGTCGTGGAGTTGTCCGCGGACCGGGCCCGCGAGGCCGTCTCCCGGATCCCGTCGGTGTGCGTGGCCGCGGAGAACTCCCCCACCTGCACGGTGCTCGCCGGCGACCCGGAGGCCCTCGCGGAGCTGACGGCCCGGCTGGAGGCCGACGGGGTGCTGTGCCGGCCGGTGAACGTCGACGTCGCCTCGCACTCCCCCCAGATGCGCCCGCTGCACTCCGAACTGGCCTCCGAACTGGCCGGGTTGGCGCCCCGCGCGGCCGCCACCGGACTGTTCTCCACGGTCCGCCGCGCCGAGCTGGCCGGACCGGAACTGGACCCCGGCTACTGGGCGGACAACCTGTGCGAGCCGGTGCGCTTCCGGGAGGTGGTCTCCGACCTGGCCGCCACCGGCACGGTGGAGAACGTCTTCCTGGAGATCAGCCCCCACCCGGTGCTCACCGCCTCGGTCGCCGAGACCCTGGCCCACGACGGCGCGCCCGGCACCGCCGTGCCCTCGCTGCGCCGCGACACCGACGAGACGGCCGAACTGGTGCGCGCGGCGGGCCGGTTCTTCGCCGCGGGCGGCCGGATCGACTGGACGCGGTGGTACGGCCATCCGGTGCGGCCGGTGCCGCTGCCCCACTACCCGTGGGAGCGCACCGAGTTCCGGCAGGTTTCGGCCGCCCCGCACCCGGCGCGGACCGTCCTGGAGGGCCGGGTGGAGCTGGGCCGGTGGGGCTTCGCCGCGTGGGCGGAGCAGCTGAGCGTGGCCGGGCTGACCGTACTGCCGCCCGCCGTGCAGATCGCCGCCGTGCTCGACACGGCCGCCGAGAAGCTGCCCGGCACGATGTACGCGGTGCGCGACGTCCGGCTCGCCCCCGCTCCGGTCCTCCTCCCGGACCCCTCGGCCGCCGTGCTGGCCGTCGCCCTGGAACGGGGCGGGGACGGCTGGCGGGCGGTCGTCGAACTGGAGCGGCCGGACAGCACCGAGCGGACCTTCTGCGCCACCGCGTCGCTCACCCCGGTGGACGACAGCGACGGCCGCCGGGCGCCCCGCGAGCTGGACGGCGCCCTGGCCCGCTGCCACACCTACCTGTCCGCCGCCGGGTTCCGGGAACTGGCCGGGAGCCACGGGCTGGAGATCGGCGAGACGTCCGGCGCGGTGGAGCAGGTGTGGCACCGGCGCGGTGAGGCGGTGGCCCGGATCAGGCTCGCCAAACCGGCGCCGGGGCTGTGGGAGGCGGCGCTGCTGCCGTTGGTCGCGGCCTGGCCGCAGGCGCGCCGCGGCGAGGAGGACCGGGGCTTCGTGCCGACCGGCTTCGACAGTGTGCAGCTGTACGGCGAGCTGACGGACGACCTGTGGAGCCTGGCCGTCGTCGCCCCCGGGTCCGACGCCCGGCAGGCGCGCGGCGACGTGCTGGTGCTCGACGGGGACGGGCGGGTACTGGCGGAGTTCCGGGGGATCGCCCTGCGGCGCCCGGGGCGGCCGGCCGGCCCGGCGGCCTCCCTGGTGCGCGCGCTGCCGGCCCGGCTGGGCGCGCCCCGGCGCGGCCCCGCGCGTCCTCTGCTGTCCCGGTTCGCCACCATGATCCGGCCGCCGGCCACCCGGCGGGCGCTGCGGCTCGGCGAGGCCCCGGCCCGGCCGGCCGCGCCGGTCCGGGCGGACCACCGCGCCGCGGCCCCGGCCCCGGCCGCGGTGCCGGTGGCCGGGGGGACGGAGGCGGCGGTCGCGCCGGACGCGGTGACCGTGCGCGTGGACCCGGCGGACGCGATCCTCACGGCGGCGTCCGAGGTGCTCGGGATGGCCCGGGCCGATCTGGACCCGCGCCGGTCGCTGCGCGATCTCGGGCTCGACTCGCTCATGGCACTCCAGCTGCGCAAGCGGCTCCAGACCGGCTGCGGTGTGGAGATCACCGCGGGCCGGCTGCTGGGCGCGGAGAGTCTGGAGCGGATCGTCCGAGATCTCGCGGCGGCGCCCACGCCCGTGTGACCCGTCCGACAGCAGGCTCCGGGGCCGTCACGTCCAACTGGCGTGACGGCCCCGGTACTTATCCGGAAATGATACTCGCCCCCATAGTTAGACTGTGGTATAAAAATCAATGGCAAAGCCTAGACGCTACTCAGCGTTGTCAGCCCCGTGAAGCGGAGATGAACATGGCTCCTGGTCCGTCAGGCGGGACGCAGTCGCCCGGTCGACGCGAACGCAACAAACAGCGCGTCAAAGAACGCCTCTACTCATCCGCGTTGTCCCTGTTCACCGAGCAGGGCTACGACCGCACCTCGGTGGACGAGATCGCGGAACGCGCCGATGTCGCCCGGGGGACGTTCTTCAACTACTTCCAGCGCAAGGAAGACGTCATCAGTGCCTGGGGGGAGGAGCGGCGAACCAAATTGCTCACCTATCTGGAACAGGAAGACGTCCACGGTTCGCACGCCGTCGCCCAGCTGGTGCGATGTATGTCGGTGCTGGCCCGGATCAACGAGGAGGAGCAGGAGGTCACCGCGGCCATGCTCTCCGCCTGGGTGAAGGCGGGCCGGCCGCTGAGCGAGGAACCGTACGTCGCCGAGATATTCGCCGACATCGTCGCCTCCGGCGCCCGCTCCGGTGAACTCGCCCCCGACCTCGTGCCCGAGCGCGTCGGCAATCTGCTGCGCGACGTCTACTTCGGCGCCCTGTACCGCTGGTCCCAGCACGCCCACAACGAGCGGCCCGGAGAGCTGGACGACGAGTTGCAGGCGGTGCTGAAGGTGCTTCTGCACGGCATCGCCACCGTGGAGCACGCCCACCACGTCTGACAGGACGGGCGCGCGGCAGCCGGTGAGATCCCCGCCGTACCCGGGGAGCCCGGGCCGCCGCGACCGAGCCGGACCCCCCACTCCGGCCCCTCCCGGCCGCCTTCCGTCACAGCTCCCGCGGCACCCAGTCGGGCAGTGCCTCGGTCCGCCGCGTCCACTCGGCGGGCGGCGCCGCCTTCCCCGCCGCGAGCACTCCGCCCACGATGGCGCAGGTGGTGTCCACATCGCCGCCGACCCGGGCCGTCGTCCAGAACGCCGCCTCGAAGTCGCCGAGGCACCGCGCGGCGGACCACAGCGCGAAGGGCACGGTGTCATGGGCCGTCCTGCGGCGCCCGCACCCCAGTACGGCGGCGACGGTGGTCGCGTCACCGTAGTCGAGCATGTCCCGGGCACGGCGCAGCCCCTGCCCGACCGCGCTCTTCGGCACGAGCGCGATGACGCCGTCGAGCAGCTCCCCGGGTCCGGGCGGACCGTCCGGCGCACCGGCCAGCGCCGCGGCCGCCGCCACCGCCATGGCACCGACCACCGCCTCCCGGTGCTGGTGCGTGGGATAGGCGGAGATCTCCGCCTGATGGGTGGCCTGCTCCGGATCGTCCGCGTACCAGGCACCCAGGGGCGCGGTCCGCATCGCCGCGCCGCTGCCCCAGGAGCCCCGCCCGTGGAAGAGCGCCGCGGCGGGCCCGCGCCAGTCCTCGCCCGCGCGCACGAGTGCCAGCAGCCGGCTCGCCGTGGCGCCGTAGCCCCGGTCCGGGTCGTGGTGATCGGCGAAGGAACGGGCCAGGGCGTCCTGGTCGACGCGCTGGTGGGCGGCGAGCACGGCGAGGACGGAACAGGCCATCTCGGTGTCGTCGGTCCACCGCCAGGGCGCCGGCGGCAGCTCGCGCCGCTTCAGCAGGGCGTGATGGGCGGGCACGAAGAACTGGGCACCCAGGGCGTCCCCGACGGCCAGTCCGCGCAGGCTCGCCAGGGCGCGTTCATGGCGTCCACGGGGTGAGAGAGGTGCGGTCATGGCTCTGCCACTCTATCCGGTGGCCCAGTCCGGCACCGGCTCGCGCCAGCGCTCGAAGGGCCGGTCGAGGGTGTACTTGTCGTCGTCGCCGAGCAGCAGCATCCGCATCTCGGCGTTCCCGGGATTGGACAGCGACTCGAACTCGGCGACCGTCCAGTGGAACCAGCGCATGCAGAACAGCCGCATCGCGAGCCCATGGGTCACCAGCAGCACGTTGGGCGGGTGGTCCGGCGCCTCGAAGCTGCGGAAGAGGCTCTCCAGGAAGCCGCCGACCCGGTCGTAGACGTCGGCCCCGGACTCGCCCTGCGGGAACCGGAAGAAGAAGTGGCCGTAGGCGTCGCGGTAGGTCTTCTGCAGCCGCACGTCGTCGCGGTCCTGCCAGTTGCCCCAGTCCTGCTCGCGCAGCCGGGGTTCCTCGCGCACGCGTATGAGGTCGGGGTCGAGCTGGAAGGCGCGCAGTGTCTCGTGGGTACGGCGGTACGGCGAGACGTACACGCTCACGCGCTCCGGGCCGAACAGCTCCCGGAGCCGTTTGCCGGTCTCCTCGGCCTGCCGCCGGCCGCGCTCGGTCAGCGCCAGGGCGTGGTCCGGCTCCCGCTCGTACACGGAGTCGTCGATGTTGCCCGTCGACTCGCCGTGCCGGACAAGAACGATGCGCCGTGGTCGTGCCATGCCAAAACCCTAGATCGAGCGGCGCGCGGGCGGGCACTCGGACCGGGCCCATACAACGTAGGTCACAAGTTTGATTTTCCAACCGGCTCGGTGGGAAATCCGGCCCGGGCCGACAAGGCCGGTAAGACGGAGCGGCTCGCTCACACCGTCCAGGACGGCTCCATGTCCACGATGTCCCCGGTGAGCGCCGCGATGTCCGCCTCGGTCTGGGCGCGCAGCGCGAGCCGTTCCACCCGTTCGGTGCGGTACTTGCCGTGCTCGGCCGCCGCCCGCCACATCGAAAGGATCAGGAACTCCTGCCCGGGCGCCTCGCCGAACATCCCGCGGATCATCCCGGGCGAGCCCGCGACGGCCGGGTTCCAGACCTTCTCCTGCATCAGCGTGAAGTGCTCCACCCGCTCCTCGTGGACCCGGCAGTGGGCCAGCCTGAGCAGGTCGGCGTCGGTGAACCGCGGCTCGAAGCCCGTCTTCACGTCGAAGCGGTACTCGAACAGCTTGACCTGGGCGTCCTTGAACGTGCCGGACTGGGCCGCCGCCAGCCGGTCGTGGGAGCGGGCCATGAAGGAGTCGTAGAAGGCGCGGCTCTCCCAGAAGGCGACGACGTGCGCCACCCCCGGCCGATGCCGGCTCCATCCTCCGCCCTGTCCCCGGAATCCCGGCTCACCCAGAAGCCCCGCCCATTTCCGCTGCCCCCGCTCGAACCCCCGGCGGTCCACCACGGTGCAGCGAATCCACTTGACCAGCACCGCGCCATCGTAAGGCCACCGGACGTGGCGCCGGTCACGCTCCGCGGGAGTTCGCCCGCGCACACACCCCCGTGTGCATGGCACGATGGGCAAGCATCCCCGACCTCACGGGAGTTGGGGACGACGTGCCCACAGGGAAGGGGAGGCCCGGTGACCGGATTCAGCAAGGGACTGCACAAGGTCGAGGTCGCGCTCAAGTGGGACCCCAGTCCCACCGGACAGGCGCCCACCGATCTCGACATCATCGCCGCGACCTTCGAGTCGGGCGACGCCTACGGTGCTCCGGCGTATCTGGTGCACTTCGACAGCCGTTCGCCGGACGGCACCATCTTCCTCAACCGGGACAGCACCGACGGCCGCGGCTTCGGCTGGGACGAGGTCATGACCCTGGAGCTGGACCGGCTCAGCGAGCGGTACACGCGCGTGGTGGTGGGCGCCGTCATCCAGCAGCAGCCCGTGCGCCGTACGTTCGGCGAGGTGCTGAACCCGGCCATGCGCGTCCGGGAGGGCTACACGGTGCTGTCCGAGGACGACTTCACCTCGGTCCGCGACGCCACGGCGGCCACCCTCGCGGAGTTCGTGCGCAACGAGGCGGGCGAGTGGAACTTCCGGCCCGGCGTCCACGGCTTCGACGAGGACCCGGACACGTTCACCCATGTCATGGGGCGGGCCCACCAGTCCTGAACGACACCTCGGGCACGGATGAGGGGCGCCGACCGATGGTCGGCGCCCCTCACTTCAGCGTTTCAGCGCCTCAGCGGCAGGCCGTCAGCTGCAACCGCTGGTGGAGCCGCAGCCCTCGCAGATGTAGCAGGAACCGGCGCGCTGCATCTTCGTACCGCAGGAGAAGCACAGCGGGGCGTCGGCCTGGATGCCCAGCTGCATCTCGACCAGCTCGGCACTGGTGTGGGCCTGCTTCGGGGCGGGCTTGGCCGCCTCGGTCTCGGCCTTGGGCGCGGCGACGGCCTTCAGCTCCTGGGCACGCGGCGCGGACTGGGCCAGGCCCTCCACGTCGACCTCGTCGTCGGCCGGCTCGTACGAACCGGTCTCCAGGTGACGCTGGCGCTCCTCGGCGGAGTGGATGCCGAGCGCGGAGCGGGTCTCGAAGGGCAGAAAGTCCAGCGCCAGGCGGCGGAAGATGTAGTCCACGATGGACTGCGCCATCCGCACGTCCGGGTCGTCCGTCATACCGGCCGGCTCGAAGCGCATGTTGGTGAACTTCGAGACGTAGGTCTCCAGCGGCACGCCGTACTGGAGGCCGACGGAGACGGCGATGGAGAAGGCGTCCATCATGCCGGCGAGGGTGGAGCCCTGCTTCGACATCTTCAGGAAGACCTCGCCGAGGCCGTCGTCCGGGTACGAGTTGGCCGTCATGTAGCCCTCGGCACCGCCGACGGTGAAGGACGTGGTGATGCCGGGACGACCCTTCGGGAGGCGCTTGCGGACCGGACGGTACTCGACGACCTTCTCGACCGCCGTGCGGATCGTGTCCTCGGCCTTCTCGGCGATCTCGGCCTTCTCGTCCTTCTTCTTGGCGGACAGCGGCTGGCCGACCTTGCAGTTGTCGCGGTAGATCGCGAGCGCCTTGACGCCGAGCTTCCACGCCTCGAAGTAGATCTCCTCGACCTCCTCGACGGTCGCCGTCTCCGGCATGTTGACCGTCTTGGAGATGGCGCCGGAGATCCACGGCTGGATCGCGGCCATCATGCGGACGTGGCCCATCGGGGAGATGGCGCGCTCGCCCATGGCGCAGTCGAACACCTCGTAGTGCTCCTGCTTGAGACCGGGGGCGTCGATCACATTGCCGTTCTCGGCGATGTGGGCGACGATCGCCTCGATCTGCTCCTCCTGGTAGCCCAGGCGGCGCAGGGCCTGCGGGACGGTGCCGTTGACGATCTGCATCGAGCCGCCGCCGACCAGCTTCTTGAACTTCACCAGCGCGAGGTCGGGCTCGACACCGGTGGTGTCGCAGGACATCGCCAGACCGATGGTGCCGGTCGGGGCGAGGACGGACGCCTGGGAGTTGCGGAAGCCGTTCTTCTCGCCGAGGCGCAGCACGTCCTGCCAGGCCTCCGTGGCGGCGGCCCACACCGGGGTGTCCAGGTCGTCCATGCGCACGGCGGTGCCGTTGGCGTCGGCGTGCTGCTTCATGACGCGCTTGTGGGCGTCGGCGTTGCGGGCGTAGCCGTCGTAGGTGCCGACGACCGCGGCCAGTTCGGCGGAGCGGCGGTAGGCCGTGCCGGTCATCAGGGAGGTGATGGCGCCGGCCAGGGCGCGGCCGCCGTCGGAGTCGTACGCGTGACCGGTGGCCATCAGCAGGGCGCCGAGGTTGGCGTAGCCGATGCCGAGCTGGCGGAAGGCGCGGGTGTTCTCGCCGATCTTCTGGGTCGGGAAGTCCGCGAAGCAGATCGAGATGTCCATCGCGGTGATGACCAGCTCGACGACCTTCTGGAACCGCTCGGTCTGGAAGGACTGGTGGCCCTGGCCGTCGTCCTTGAGGAACTTCATCAGGTTCAGCGAGGCCAGGTTGCAGGACGTGTTGTCCAGGTGCATGTACTCGCTGCACGGGTTCGACGCGGTGATCCGGCCGGACTCGGGGCAGGTGTGCCAGTTGTTGATCGTGTCGTCGTACTGGATGCCCGGGTCGGCGCAGGCCCAGGCGGCCTCGGCGATCTTGCGGAAGAGCGCCTTGGCGTCGACCTCCTCGATGACCTCACCGGTCATCCGGGCGCGCAGCCCGAAGTTGCCGCCGTCCTCGACCGCCTTCATGAACTCGTCGTTCACCCGGACCGAGTTGTTGGCGTTCTGGTACTGGACGGAGGTGATGTCGTCCCCGCCCAGGTCCATGTCGAAGCCCGCGTCGCGCAGGACGCGGATCTTCTCCTCCTCCTTGACCTTGGTCTCGATGAAGTCCTCGATGTCGGGGTGGTCGACGTCGAGCACGACCATCTTGGCCGCGCGGCGGGTGGCGCCACCGGACTTGATGGTGCCGGCGGAGGCGTCGGCGCCGCGCATGAAGGAGACCGGGCCGGAGGCGTTGCCGCCGGAGGACAGCAGCTCCTTGGAGGAGCGGATGCGGGAGAGGTTCAGGCCGGCACCGGAGCCGCCCTTGAAGATCATCCCCTCTTCCTTGTACCAGTCGAGGATCGACTCCATGGAGTCGTCGACGGACAGGATGAAGCAGGCCGAGACCTGCTGCGGCTGCGCCGTGCCCACGTTGAACCACACGGGGCTGTTGAAGCTGAAGATCTGGTGCAGGAGGGCATAGGCCAGCTCGTGCTCGAAGATCTCGGCGTCGGCGGGCGAGGCGAAGTACTTGTGGTCCTCGCCGGCCTTCCGGTACGTCTTCACGATGCGGTCGATCAGCTGCTTGAGGCTGGTCTCGCGCTGCGGGGTGCCGACGGCGCCCCGGAAGTACTTGCTGGTGACGATGTTGACCGCGTTCACCGACCAGAATTCGGGGAACTCGACGCCACGCTGCTCGAAGTTGACCGAGCCGTCGCGCCAGTTGGTCATGACGACGTCACGGCTCACCCACTCGACCTCGTCGTACGGGTGTACGCCGGGCGTGGTGTGGATGCGCTCGATGTGCAGTCCCTTGTTTCCCGCCTTGCCGCCCTTGGCGCGGGAACCTCGTGCCGGACCGCTCGCCGTCTCTGTCATGCCGCCTCCCTGTACGGGCAAAAACGCCCTGAAGTGCCCCGTTTGTTCCCGTGGCACGGTGTTCTGTCATGTGTCGCGGGCACCCTCAGCTGCCGCCCGCAACAGGTCCTGGTCGCCGCCTCGCGGCAGGAGTCCGGGCCCTCTCCCGGTCTCCGCACCGCTCAGTCGGCGGCGTGCGCGGGTTCGGGGACCTGGCCGGCCCCGCCCGTCCCGCGCTTGTCCTCCCGGCATCCCGCCGCCGTGTCCGTCTCGCCGTCCCCGTCCGCCGCGGGACCCTGCGCCGTCTGCCTCAGCTCCGCGATCGCGGCCTCGAAGTCCTCGAGCGAGTCGAACGCCCGGTAGACCGAGGCGAACCGCAGAAAGGCGACGAGGTCGAGCTCCTGCAACGGGCCGAGTATGGCCAGACCCACGTCATGGGTGGTCAGCTCGGCACTGCCGGTGGCCCGCACCGCCTCCTCGACCCGCTGGCCGAGCTGGGCCAGCGCGTCCTCGGTGACAGGCCGCCCCTGGCACGCCTTGCGCACACCGTTGATGACCTTCGTACGACTGAAGGGCTCGGTGACTCCGGACCGCTTCACCACCATGAGCGAGCACGTCTCCACGGTCGTGAAACGACGGGAGCAGTCGGGGCACTGGCGGCGCCTGCGGATCGACGTGCCGTCGTCGGTCGTACGGCTGTCGACCACGCGGCTGTCGGGGTGCCTGCAGAAGGGGCAGTGCATGATCTCCAACCCTCCTCACAGCAGACTCGATGGCCTCACGAGTCCCACGGGACCCGCGAAGCAGCCCTAAGCATAGGCGATCGTGGAGCCGCCCCGGACCGGGGGGACCACAACTTGTGGGCTGCTGTAGCCATCCAACCACTACATGTGGGGATCGACTCATTCTTCGAGGCCGGATCGCGTGTCGCACGGGAACGGCCGCGTAAGGGCGGCCGGAAGGACACGCGGGCGCGCGTCCGTACCGCTGTGACGCTTACGGAGATACGGTGGGCGCCGCACGGAGGATGCGTAGGACTCCGGCGCAGAACGGCCCCCTGGTCCCGGCGGGCCGGGCTCCGGATGGCAGACTGGGGAAGCACCCACGAGGTCGGCAACCCCGGCGGGGCAGACCATCAACGTACAACAGAGAACGCTTTTGCCCGCCCGATGCCGCGTCAGCCCATACACCGAAACACACGATCGCAACAGGTGAATCGCTCTTTTTCACTCGAACGTGTGTTTGGCGCAACCTTTCGAAAGCAACTACCGTTGTCCAGCAGGGAGACCATCGAGAGGGGCCGACGTGACCACCACCGCAGACAGTGCCACCATCACCGCCCAGGACCGCTCCCAGGGCCGGGTCGAGCCGGTACACGCGATGAACGAAGCCGCGAATCCCGAGGGACACAAGCGCTCCCTGCCGGGCCGACCTCCAGGCATCCGGGCCGACAGCTCGGGGCTCACGGACCGGCAGCGCCGGGTGATCGAGGTCATCCGGGACTCGGTGCAGCGGCGGGGCTACCCGCCGTCGATGCGGGAGATCGGCCAGGCCGTCGGCCTCTCCAGCACCTCCTCCGTGGCACACCAGCTGATGGCACTGGAGCGCAAGGGCTTCCTGCGCCGCGACCCGCACCGCCCGCGTGCGTACGAGGTGCGCGGCTCCGACCAGGCCGTGTCCGTGCAGCCCACGGACACCAGCGGCAAGCCCGCCGCGTCGTACGTCCCGCTGGTCGGCCGGATCGCCGCCGGTGGCCCGATCCTCGCGGAGGAGTCCGTCGAGGACGTCTTCCCCCTCCCCCGCCAGCTCGTCGGCGACGGCGAGCTGTTCGTCCTCAAGGTCGTCGGCGACTCCATGATCGAGGCGGCGATCTGTGACGGCGACTGGGTCACCGTGCGCCGCCAGCCGGTCGCCGAGAACGGCGACATCGTGGCCGCCATGCTCGACGGCGAGGCCACCGTGAAGCGCTTCAAGCGCGAGGACGGCCACGTCTGGCTCCTCCCGCACAACGCGGCCTACGAGCCCATCCCCGGCGACGACGCCACCATCCTGGGCAAGGTGGTCGCCGTACTGCGGCGCGTGTGACGCCCGCGGCGAGCGGACCCCGCTCGCCCTCCCTGACCGGGCCCCGGAACCCCTGCGCCGGTTCCGGGGTCCTGCCTTGTGCCGCGGGCCCCGCTCACTCGGCTCCCGCGGCCTCCGTCTGCTTCGCCGCCGCGTCGATCGCCGCGAGCGACCTGCGCACCTGGTCGCGGTCCGTGGTGTACCAGAAGTCCGGCAGCGAGGCCTTGAGATAGGAGCCGTACCGCGCCGTGGCGAGGCGCTGGTCCAGTACGGCGACCACACCCCGGTCCCCCGAGGCGCGCACCAGCCGGCCGGCGCCCTGCGCCATCAGCAGGGCGGCATGCGTGGCGGCCACCGCCATGAAGCCGTTGCCGCCCGCGTCCTCCACCGCCTTCTGCCGGGCGCTCATCAGCGGATCGTCGGGACGCGGGAACGGGATCTTGTCCATGACGACCAGCTGGCAGCTGGGTCCGGGCACATCGACGCCCTGCCACAGCGACAGCGTGCCGAACAGACAGGTCCCGGGGTCGGCCGCGAAGTTCTTGATCAGCTCGCCGAGCGTCTCCTCGCCCTGGAGCAGGATCGGGTACTCGGGAATGCGCGAACGCAGCTCCTCGGCGGCGAGCTGGGCCGCCCGCATGGACGAGAACAGCCCGAGGGTGCGGCCCCCGGCCGCCTGGATCAGCTCCGTCAGCTCGTCGAGCATGTCGCCCCGCTCGCCGTCCCGCGCGGGCCGGGCCAGGTGCTTGGCGACGTACAGGATGCCCTGCTTGCGGTAGTCGAACGGCGAGCCGACGTCGACGCCCTTCCACTGCGGCAGGTCGTCGCCCTCCATGCCCTCCGGGCCGAGCCCCAGCGAGGCGCCGACGCCGTTGAAGTCGCCGCCCAGCTTGAGCGTGGCGGAGGTGAGGATCACGGCGCGGTCGGCGAACAGCTTCTCCCGGAGCAAGCCCGAGACCGACATGGGGGCGACGCGCAGGGAGGCGCCGAAGCGGTCGTGGCGTTCGTACCAGACGACGTCCCACTCGGAGCCGTTCAGCACCCGTTCCGCCACGTCGTGGACCGACTCGACCGAGGCCAGGGCCTGCTTGCGGACGGCGTCCTCGTCCTGGACCGACTTGTCGCGGGTGGCGCCGATCGCGGAGATCACCGTACGGGCGGCGTCCCGCAGCGTCATCAGGGCGTACCCCAGGTCCTCCGGGATCTCCTCCAGCCGTCCGGGCAGCGCCAGCTCCATCAGCCGCTCGAAGCCCTCGGCGGCGGTCTGCAACTGGTCGGCGGCCTTCTCGTTGACGAGTTTCGCGGCGCGGCGCACGGCACGGTTGACCTGGCCCGGGGTCAGCTCGCCGGTGGCGACGCCGGTGACCCGGGAGACCAGTTCGTGCGCCTCGTCCACGATCAGCACCTCGTGCTGGGGCAGCACCGGGGCGCCCTCGATGGCGTCGATGGCCAGCAGCGCGTGATTGGTGACCACCACCTCGGCGAGCTTGGCGCGCTCCCGGGCCGCCTCGGCGAAGCACTCGGCGCCGTACGCGCACTTCGTGGCGCCGAGGCACTCCCGCGAGGACACCGACACCTGCGCCCAGGCGCGGTCCGAGACGCCCGGGGTGAGGTCGTCGCGGTCGCCGGTCTCCGTCTCGTCCGACCAGTCCCGCAGCCGCAGCAGGTCCTGGCCCAGCTTGCTGGTGGGCGCGGCGGCCTCGAACTGGTCGAAGAGGCCGTCCTCCTCGTCCTGGGGCATGCCCTCGTGCAGCCGGTGCAGGCAGAGGTAGTTGGAGCGGCCCTTGAGCATCGCGAACTCCGGGCGGCGGCGCAGCAGCGGGTGCAGGGCGTCCACGGTGCGCGGCAGGTCGCGCTCGACCAGCTGGCGCTGGAGCGCGAGGGTGGCCGTCGCCACGACCACCCGTTCTCCGTGCGCGAGCGCGGGCACGAGGTAGCCCAGCGACTTTCCGGTGCCGGTGCCGGCCTGGACCAGCAGATGGGATCCGTCGTCGATCGCCTCGGCGACCGATTCGGCCATGGTCACCTGGCCGGGGCGCTCCGTGCCGCCGACGGCGGTGACGGCGGCATGCAGGAGTTCGGAGAGTGAGGGCTTCGTCATAGCCCGACCAACCCTACGGCCCGGCACCGACAAACGGATGCCGTTCCCACCCGTGGTGACCCCCCGATCACGTGTCGCTACAGCACATCGCGCAGCTCCCGGTCCCTGATCATCAACGCGGCCCGCTTGCCGGGCAGGTCGGCCTCGGCCGCGTACCGGAAGCCGGCCCGCAGGAACGCGGCGACGGACGGGGTGTTGCGCAGGTCCGGTTCCGCCACGACCCGCGCGCAGTGCGGCCGCCGGTCCAGGACGAGGTCGGCCACGGCCCGGAGCAGGGCGGAGCCCAGTCCCCGGCCCCGGTCCCCGGCGCCGCCGAGGAGCAGGTGGATCCCGGTGTCGTGCGGCCCGACCGGGCAGTGGCGGGCGAGCGGGTCCAGGTCCGCGCGGTAGATCTCCCAGTAGCTCATCGGGGTGCCGTCCAGCACGCCCAGGCAGGGCACGCTGCGTCCTTCGCCGTCGAGTTGGGCCCGCACGTGCTCCTCGGTCAGGCGGCGGGGCCCGGCCAGTTCCCAGAACTCGGCGACGGCGGGGTCGCACATCCAGCCGTGCACCAGGGGCAGGTCCCGGTCGAGCAGGACGGGCGTCAACCGGAAGACGCCGACGGGGGTGTGCACGGGACCCCAGTCGTGGAGGCGGTCGAGGAGATCGGTGGCCGCGAGGGTGGGAGACACGGTGCGCTCCGCTCTGCGCTGACGAAGTGGCTCAAGGGTGCAGGGGGTTGTCGATGGTGACGTAGACGGACTGGGTGTCGACCGGGCCGACGAGTTCGTCCATGCCGTGCAGCCGCGTCAGCAGATTGGCCTTGCAGCGCAGGGTGGGCGAGTCGAGCAGCCGGCCGGGCACGGGGGTGCGCAGGGCCGCGGGTCCGGTGGCGAGGCCGGCCAGGAAGCGGCGGAAGGCGGCGAGGAGCAGCCGCTCGTCGGCGAGGTGCTGGGAGCCGAAGGCGCCGATCAGGCCGAGGACGTTGTTGACGGCGAGGTAGTAGGCGAGGCGTTCGTCGGCGACCTCGTCCGCCACGAAGGTGTCGCTGTGCTCGCCGATGCCGGGCAGCCGGGCGGCGAGTTCGGCGCGCCGGGACTCGCGGAAGTAGTAGCCCTGGTTGTCGCGGTAGCGGCCGCCCGCGGGCCAGCCGTCGCCGTCGAGCAGGACCAGGGTGTTCTGCTGGTGGGCTTCGAGGGCGACGCCGGCCTCCGCGTCCAGCCAGAACACCGGGCGGACGACCTGTTCCAGATAGCGCAGGAACCACTCGGCGGCGACGGCGGTCGGGGGCCGGCCGGTGCGCACGGCGAGCCGCGCCACCAGCACGGACAGCCGGGACCGCATGGCCGGCGGAGGCCCGCCGGCCGCGGTGCCGGGGGCCGGTTCGGCGAGCGGCCGGGGCGAGACGAGCCCGGCGAGGCAGCCGGCGTCGTCGGCCGGGGTGAACGGGTTGTGCCGGATCACGACGTCCAGTCCGGGCACGGGCCGGCCGTCCGGGTCGTCCACGGCGAGCCACGCCGGGTCGCGCACGATGTCGAAACCGGGGTGCGCGGCGGCCCACTGCCTGGACAGTCCGGTGCGCAGCAGCCGGTGCACCTCGACGCCGCGGCGCAGTTCCTTGCGCAGGTTCTCCCGGCGGGAGTTGGTGATCCGCAGGCCGAGCGACAGCTTGAGCATCGCGGGGGCGCCGCAGCGGTGGACGGTGCGGACGGAGGAGGTGGGGTGCCAGGCGGGTCCGTGCGGTCCGAGGTCCCTGAGCAGTCCCGAGTCGAGCAGGGCGGCGACGGCCGGGCGGTGCCGTACCTCGCGGGCCTGCCAGGGGTGCAGGGGCAGGGCGGTGTCGCCGTCGGGCAGGGGCAGCGCGATGCCCGCGAGGTGCCGGGTGAGGCGGTCGGCGGGGACGGGGCGCCCGCGCTCGGTCCAGGCCGAGTCGGTGGCGAGCAGGGCGGGGGCCACGGCCATCCAGTGCAGCGGAAAGGCTCCGCGCGACTCCGGTGAGTACAGTGCGGCCTCCCCCTCGGTCAGTCCCTCCCGGCTCTTGGGCGTCGGGTGCAGGGGGTGGCCGAGGAGGAGGGCCTGTTCGGCGCTGAGGAAGAGGTCGGGGCCGTCGGCGGGGTGCTCGCGCCGGTCGCGGATGAAGGTGGCGGTGCGGCGCAGGCTGTCGGCGACCCGGGCCACGAGGTCGCCGTCGTCGGCGGCGGGGCCCTCCCTGGTGAGCAGCGCCGCGAGGGTGACGGCGTCGACGGGCGGGGCGGCCTCGGGCGCCTCGGCGAGCCGGGGCGGTCCGAAGCGGTGCCAGCCGGTCGGGGACCAGTAGCGGACCGGGACGAGCAGACCGGCACCGCTGGCGGGGAGCGGGATGCGCAGGGTGCCGTCGGCGGGGGCGCGCAGACCGGTCTCGCGGACCCAGCAGCGCAGCAGGTTCTCCAGGGCGGCGGACTGCGCCGCGGCACCCGGTTCGCGATCGTCCAGCGCGTCGGCGCCGGGTTCGGTCCGCCGGGCGGGGTCCGCGTGCCGTCTGCGCTGCTGCGGAACCGACTCGGCGACGGGGGCACGGGAGCCGGACGCTCCGTGTTCCTCGGGGGCGGGGGTGGCGTTCATGGGGTTCCTTGGGGCGGGGCGGATGACGGAGCGGTCTGGAGGGCGGGTCGGACGGGCGGCTTCGGAGGGTGGCCCCGCGCGGTCCGGGGCGGGGCTCGGCCCGGAGCGGTCGGACGGCGCGGGCGGCGGGTTGCCCTCGCGGGGCTCCGGGACGCGCCGCGGGTCCCGTCCTCGGGCGGTCGAGCGTGCCGGTCGCGCCCCTCAGGCCGCGCGCGGCGCCGGACCGCCTCGACGGGCCGGCGCACCGTGGCCGTCGGAGCCGCGGGGCGGGGCCGGGGTGACCGCGTCCCGCGGCGGACCGGGTGTCCCGGCACGGCGCGGCACGGTCGCCCCGGACCCGCCGGGCGCGGTCGTGCCGGGCCGGCCGGGCGCCGTCACCCCCGGCACGGCGCCGCGTCCCCTCGTCTGGGCCCGGGCGGGCCGCAGGTCTCGTGGTCGCGGGCCACCGTCGCCACCGCGTCGGTCAGCCGGTCCAGTACGGCCGTCGCCTGTTCGTCGCTGATCGTGAGCGGGGGCAGCAGCCGGACCACGGCGCCGTGCCGGCCGCCGAGTTCCACGATGAGCCCGCGCCGCAGGCACTCCCGCCGTACGGCCGCGGCGAGTTCGGGCGCGGCGGGGCACGGGTTCCGGGCGGGCTCCGGTCCGGGTGGCGGCGGGTACGGGCCGTGCGCGGCGAAGTCCCCGCCGCGCGGCCCGGTTTCCGTGCCCAAGGCGTCGCCCGCCCCGCGGGCCGGCCCGTCGGCAGCCGGCTCCACCATCTCCACCCCGATCATCAGCCCCCGCCCCCGCACCTCGCCCACGCACGCCAACGCGCCGATGTCCGACCGGAGTCGCGCCAGCATCCGGGCGCCCAGCCGCCCCGCCCGCTCGGCGAGCCCGTTCTCCCGGACGTACGACAGCGTCGCGGTCCCCGCGGCCATGGCCAGCTGGTTGCCGCGGAAGGTGCCCGCGTGGGCGCCGGGTTCCCAGACGTCGAGGTCGTCGCGGTAGACGAGCACGGCCAGCGGGAGGCTGCCGCCGATGGCCTTGGACAGCACCATGACGTCGGGGGTGATCCCGCTGTGGTCGACGGCCCAGAAGGCGCCGGTGCGGCCCACGCCGGTCTGCACCTCGTCGGCGATCAGCGGGACGCCCCGGTCCGCGGTGATCCGGCGCATCCGGCGCAGCCAGTCGTCCGGGGCCGGGAGCACCCCGCCCTCGCCCTGCACCGGTTCGAGGATCATCCCGGCGGGCAGCGGCACACCGGACTTGGGGTCGTCCAGGAGCGACTCCATCCAGCGGGCGCCGAGTTCGGCGCCGCGCGGGCCGCCGACGCCGAACGGGCAGCGGTAGTCCTGCGGGTAGGGCAGCCGGACGGCCCGGGCCTCCCGCGCACCGCCGGAGACGGCGAGGGCGCCGGCGGTCATGCCGTGGTACGCGCCGGTGAAGGCGAGGATCGCGCCGCGCCCGGTCGCGGTCCGCACCAGTTTGAGCGCGGCCTCCACGGCGTCCGTGCCGGCCGGTCCGCAGAACTGCACGCGGGCCCGGTCCGCGAGGCCCGGCGGCAGGGTTCGGAACAGTTCGGTGACGAAGGCGTCCTTGACCGGTGTCGCGAGGTCCAGGACGGTCAACGGGGCGCCGGAGTCCAGGACTTGGCGGATGGCCTGCAACACCACCGGGTGGTTGTGGCCGAGGGCGAGGGTGCCGGCACCGGAGAGGCAGTCCAGGTAGCGGCGGCCGTCGGCGCCCTCGATGGTGAGCCCCCGCGCCCGCACCGGCACGATGGGCAGGGCCCGCGCATAGGTGCGCGCCGAGGACTCGCGCGCCGACTGGCGCCGCAGGATCCCCTCGTGCGCGTCTTCCGCCCTCGACTCCGTAACGGCCACGACTCGCTGCCCTCCCGCTGTGCACCCATCGCCTACAACCGTTCATCGCGCGCCGGGTTACGGCTTTCCTCCGGATCGATGCGCGTCGGCGGGGCGCGCTCGTAGCGAAACCGTTGCCGTTCCGGCGGGAGTCGCCCATGGCGAACGCATAGGGTGTGATGCCGTTCCGAAGGTCGTGGCACCGGTCCGAACTCGCCGTCGGCGGGCGGCGGGTGTCACGGCCGAGCGCCGAGTTCCGTCTTCACACGGGGAGTCAAGAGCATGCGATCCATACGGCCGTCGTCCACCGCCCGGCAGGGGAGGGGCCGTCGCACCCGCCGCGCCTCGTCCTCGCTGGCGGCGGTCGCCCTCGCCTCGGCGCTGGCGCTGACCGCCACCGCCTGCGGTGGCGACGACCAAGCCGACGGCAACCCGTCCGCCTCCGCCGCCGCGGCGGGCAGCGGCGACGGCAAGGTCAGGATCCCGGACGACCTGAGGCAGAAGCTGAAGGAGCACGGGATCGACGTCGACAAGTGGAAGAACGGCGCCTGGAAGGACTGGAACAGGAAGGACTGGCTGCGCGAGGCCAACGACTTCATCAACCCGATCATCAAGGGCCTGTGGGACCCGAACCGGATGCGGCACGCGGGCGACCCGGACAAGGGCGTCGACGACAACGACATCTCCGGTGACCAGGGCGTGACCGACCCGACGCCGGCGCCGGTGCGGGCGCGGCAGGTCGCGGCGCCGTACCACGTGAACGCGGCCACCTCGGGCAAGGTGTTCTTCGACTCCCCCGAGGGCCACATGGTGTGCTCGGGCACGGTCGTCGAGGACCCGGCGCACCCGGGCAAGTCCAACCTCGTCTGGACGGCGGGCCACTGCGTGCACGCGGGCAGGAGCGGCGGCTGGTACCGCAACCTCGCCTTCGTGCCGTCGTACAACAACGCGGCCAAGTCCGTCGACCAGCTGCAGAACGCCGCCCGGTCCGACATCGCCCCGTACGGCGTCTGGTGGGCGGATGCCGCGCAGACCTCCCAGCAGTGGATCGACCAGGGCGGCGAGACGGGCGGCAACGGTGCCCCGTACGACTTCGCGGTCATCCATGTGACGCCGGAGCAGGGCAGCGGCGGCAAGTCTCTGGAGGAGACGGTCGGCGGGGCGCTCCCGGTGGACTTCGACGCGCCGGCCGTGCCGAAGGTGCGGACCATGACGGCGTCGGGGTACCCGGCGGCGCCGCCGTACGACGGTCAGCTGCTGTACCGGTGCGAGGACAGGCCGGGCCGGCTGTCGATCGACCGGTCCGCCCCGACGATGTACCGGATCGGCTGCTCGATGACGGGTGGCGCCTCCGGCGGCGGCTGGGTGGAGACCGGTGCGGACGGCAAGCCGAAGCTGGTGTCCAACACCTCGATCGGCCCGGTGACCGCGGGCTGGCTGGCGGGTCCCCGGCTGGGCGACGTCGCCAAGGGCGTGTACCAGTCGGTGAGCGAGAAGTTCGCCGGGCGGTAGCCCGGTCGAACGCCGAGGCGGCGCCGGCCACGGCCGCACCATGACGAAGGCCCGCCACCCCGAGGGGTGGCGGGCCTTGGTGTCGCGGTGGGTCAGCCCGCGGAGATGGGCGTGTACGGCGCCAGGTCCGAGGCCAGCTCCTCGTGCACCCGGACCTTGAGCAGGGTGCCCTCCGCGGTGTGCTCCTCGGAGATCACCTCGCCCTCGGTGTGGGCGCGGGCGACGAGCTTGCCGTGGGTGTACGGCACCAGCGCCTCGATCTCGACCGAGGGGCGGGGCAGCTCGTCGTCGATCAGGGCGAGCAGTTCGGCGATGCCCTGGCCGGTGCGGGCCGAGACCGCGATGGCGCGCTTCTCGACCCTGAGCAGCCGCTGGAGGACCAGCGGGTCGGCGGCGTCCGCCTTGTTGATCACGACGATCTCGGGCACGTCGGTGGCGCCGACGTCCCGGATGACCTCGCGCACGGCGGCCAGCTGCTCCTCCGGGACGGGGTGCGAGCCGTCCACCACGTGCAGGATCAGGTCGGAGTCGCCGACCTCCTCCATGGTGGAGCGGAACGCCTCGACCAGGTGGTGGGGCAGGTGCCGGACGAAGCCGACGGTGTCCGCCAGGGTGTACAGCCGCCCGCTCGGGGTCTCCGCGCGGCGCACGGTCGGGTCCAGGGTCGCGAACAGCGCGTTCTCGACCAGGACGCCCGCGCCGGTGAGCCGGTTGAGCAGGGAGGACTTGCCGGCGTTGGTGTAGCCCGCGATGGCGACGGAGGGCACCTTGTTGCGGCGGCGCTCCTGGCGCTTGATCTCGCGGCCGGTCTTCATGTCCGCGATCTCCCGGCGCATCTTCGCCATCTTCTCGCGGATCCGGCGCCGGTCCGTCTCGATCTTGGTCTCGCCGGGACCACGCGTGGCGAGGCCACCGCGGCCGCCGCCCATCTGCCGGGACAGCGACTGGCCCCAGCCGCGCAGCCTCGGCAGCATGTACTGCATCTGGGCGAGCGCGACCTGCGCCTTGCCCTCGCGGGACTTGGCGTGCTGGGCGAAGATGTCGAGGATCAGGGCCGTACGGTCGATGACCTTGACCTTGACGACGTCCTCCAGCTGGATCAGCTGGCCGGGGCTCAGCTCACCGTCGCAGATCACGGTGTCCGCGCCGGTCTCGAGGACGATGTCGCGCAGCTCGGCGGCCTTGCCGGAACCGATGTAGGTGGCCGCGTCGGGCTTGTCGCGGCGCTGGATGACGCCGTCGAGCACGAGCGCGCCCGCGGTCTCCGCGAGGGCGGCCAGCTCCGCGAGGGAGTTGTCCGCGTCCTGTGCGGTGCCGGTGGTCCACACGCCGACGAGCACGACCCGCTCCAGGCGGAGCTGCCGGTACTCGACCTCGGTGACGTCCTCCAGCTCGGTGGACAGGCCCACCACGCGGCGCAGGGCCGCGCGCTCGGACCGGTCGAACTGGTCTCCGTCCCGCTCGCCGTCGATCTCGTGGCTCCAGGCGACGTCCTCTTCCATCAGGGCATCGGCCCGAAGACCCTCGGGGTAGGCGTGCGCGAGGCGCTTGGCGTCCTGGGAAGGGGAAGAAGAGGAGGTCATTGGATCCTTACGTCGATGGGAGTCGTTACGGCGTCGGCACGACGGTCACGGCGTGCCGCTCATGAGGGACAACGCACGGGTACCCCGGGAGATTCCCGTGTCCCGTGCCGCGCCGACCCGAAGATGGTCGCACGAGCCGGCGCGTCCCGTCACCGTGTTATCGCGGGGTCCCGGCGCGTCCCGTCACCGTGTTATCGCGGGGTCCCGGCGCGGCCCCTCGCGGTCATTTGTGGGCCGGCCGCTGCGCCGCCTTCACGCTCGGGTCCTGCTTCCAGTCCGGGTGGCCGGGCATCGGCGGGGTCTTCTCGTCGTAGAGCCAGGCGTGCAGGAAGCCGCCGAGGTCGCGGCCGGCGACGGCGGAGGCCAGCTCGATGAAATCGCCGGTGGAGGCGTCGGAGTCGCGGTGGTCGCGGACCCAGAGCCGCTCCAGGCGCTCGAAGGCGGGGCGGCCGATCTCCTGTCGCAGGGCGTAGAGGGCCAGGGCGGCGCCGTCGTAGACGCTGGGCCGGAAGATGCTGATCTTCTGGCCGGGCACCGGCGGCTTGGGCCGGGCGGGCGGGCCGCCGGAGGCGCGCCAGCCGTCGGAGGCGGCATAGGCGGCCTTCATCCGGTCGGCCATCGGGCGGTGCGCCTTCTCCTCGGCGTACAGCGCCTCGTACCAGGTCGCGTGCCCCTCGTTCAGCCAGACGTCGGACCAGGTGCGGGGGCTGACGCTGTCGCCGAACCACTGGTGGGACAGCTCGTGCACCATGACCGACTCGACGTACCAGGCGGGGTAGGCGGGCTCGGTGAACAGCTTCTTCTCGAACAGGGAGAGGGTCTGTGTCTCCAGTTCGAATCCGGTGGTGGCGTTCGCCATGATCACGCCGTAGTTCTCGAACGGGTACCGGCCGACCTTGCTCTCCATCCAGGCGATCTGGTCGGGCGTCCTGGCGAGCCAGGGTTCGAGGGCCTCGCGGTCGGCGCTGGGCACCACGTCGCGCAGGGGCAGCCCGTGGGGGCCCTCGCGGCGCGGTACGGCGGAGCGGCCGATGGAGACCTGGGCCAGCTCGGTGGCCATGGGGTGCTGGGTGCGGTACGTCCAGGTGGTCTCCCCGCCCGCGCGCCGGATGCCGCCGGGCAGGCCGTTGGCCACCACGGTGTAGGCGTTCGGCGCGGTGACCCGGAAGGTGAACATCGCCTTGTCGGACGGGTGGTCGTTGCACGGGAAGACCATGTGGGCGGCGTCGGCCTGGTTCGCCATGACGAGGCCGTCGGTGGTGCGGACCCAGCCGCCGTCGCCCTTGTGGTCCTCGCCGGGCACGGGGTCGCTGGTGTGCCGCACGGTGATCCGCACCCAGTCGCCCCGGTGCAGGCGCTCGGCGGGGGTGACGACCAGGTCCTCGCCCGCACCGGCGAACTCCGCGGGTACCCCGTCGACCTGCACGGACCGCACGGTGCCGTGCGCGAAGTCCAGGTTGATCCGGTCGAGGTCGGCGGTGACCCAGGCGTCGATGGTGGTGACGGCCTGGAGCGGCTTGTCGTTGGTGCCGGGATAGGTGAGGTTCACGTCGTACGACGTGACGTCGTAGCCGGGGTTGCCGAGGGTCGGGTAGAGCCGGTCGCCGATGCCGAGCGGCACGGGCGGCGCCGCGGCGGCGACCAGGCAGACGGAGCACAAGGTGGCGGCGGAGGCGAGCAGGGCGGCCTTCCGGCGCCGGGCGACAGGGCCGGGGACGCCCCGGCGGCGGGGGTTGAGCAGCATGGACCACCGCTACCAGCGCCCGCCCCCGTCCCCGGGCCGACGCGCACCCGTCCCACCCGAACGGATGGTCCCCGGGCCGCCGTTCTCCGCAGATCCGCCCCCGTGCGCCCGCCCCGGCGCCGGGCGCTTCTCACCAGCCCTGTGACTGGTGCCGGGCGCGGTCCACGTCGTAGACGCCGGGGACGTCGCGCATGGCGCGCATGAGGGCCGGCAGGCCCGCGGCGTCGGGGAGTTGCAGGGTGTAGGTGTGCCGCACCCGTTGCTGGCTCGGGGGTTCCACGGTGGCGGAGACGATGTCGCCGCCCGCCAGGGCGATGGCCTCGGTGAGGTCGGCGAGCAGGTGCGGGCGGCCGAACGATTCGGCGACCAGCGTGACCCGGCACGCGGTGGAGTCCCCCCAGCGCACCCCGGTCTCCGCGCGCCCCTTGCTCTTCATGTGTGCCACCGCCGCGCACTCCACGCGGTGCACGGTCACCACTCCCCCGCGGACCGGGAAACCGGTGATCTCGTCCGGCGGCACGGGCGTACAGCACCCGGCGAGGCGGACGGCGGCCCCGGGCAGGTCGGTGCGCACGTCGGCGCCCCGCGGGGGCCCGGCGGGGCCGGTGCCGCCGGCGCGCCGCTCGGGGAGGCCGGCGGCAGCGCGGTAGCCGCCCGGCTCCTCGGCCGGGGCTCCTCCGTCGGGATGCGTGGCCAGCCACCGCTGGATGGCGATGCGGGCGGCCGGGGTGTGGGCGTGCTCCAGCCACTCGCGGGACGGCTCCGAGGCGGGGTCCTGGCCCATGAGGAGTTCGACGGTGTCACCGTCCTTGAGGACGGTGCTGAGGGTCGCCAGGCGGCCGTTGACGCGGGCGCCGATGCAGGCGTGCGCGTCCTCGCCGTACTGCCCGTACGCCGCGTCCACGCAGGTGGCGCCCTCGGGCAGGCCCAATGTGCCGCCGTCGGGGCGGAAGACGGTGATCTCGCGGTCCTGGGCGAGGTCCTCGCGCAGCGTGGACCAGAAGGTGTCGGGGTCGGGCGCGGCCTGCTGCCACTCCAGGAGGCGGGAGAGCCAGCCGGGGCGGGTGGGGTCGGCGCGCTCGCCGTCGGCGGGGTCGTCGGCGCCGGGCGCGTAGGGGTTGCCGAGCGCGACGACACCGGCCTCGGCGACCTGGTGCATCTGGTGGGTGCGGATGAGGACTTCGACCACCTGGCCGTCCGGGCGCGCGACGGCGGTGTGCAGCGACTGGTACAGGTTGAACTTCGGTACGGCGATGAAGTCCTTGAACTCCGAGACCACCGGCGTCATACAGGTGTGCAGTTCGCCGAGCACGCCGTAGCAGTCGGCGTCCTCCCCCACCAGCACCAGCAGCCGGCCGAAGTCGGCGCCGCGCAACCGCCCGCGTTTGCGGGCCACTCGGTGCACGGAGACGAAGTGCCGGGGGCGGATGAGGACTTCGGCGCTGATGTCGGCCTCGCGCAGCACCGCGCGCATCTCGTCGGCGACCTCAGCGAGGGGGTCGTCCGGGCGGGCCGCGTTCTCCGCGATGAGTTCCCTGGTGTGCGCGTACTCCTCGGGGTGGAGGATGGCGAAGACCAGGTCCTCCAGTTCGGTCTTCAGCGCCTGCACGCCGAGTCGTTCGGCGAGCGGGATGAGGACGTCCCGGGTGACCCCGGCGATCCGCGCCTGCTTCTCCGGGCGCATCACGCCGAGGGTGCGCATGTTGTGCAGCCGGTCGGCGAGTTTGATCGACATCACGCGCACGTCGCTGCCGGTGGCGACGAGCATCTTGCGGAACGTCTCGGGTTCGGCGGCGGCGCCGTAGTCGACCTTCTCCAGCTTGGTGACGCCGTCGACCAGGTACCGCACCTCCTCCCCGAACTGCTCGCGCACCTGCTCCAGCGTGACGTCGGTGTCCTCGACGGTGTCGTGGAGCAGGGAGGCGGTCAGCGTCGTGGTCTCGGCGCCGAGTTCGGCGAGGATGAGGGTCACGGCGAGCGGGTGGGTGATGTACGGCTCGCCGCTCTTGCGCGTCTGGCCGCGGTGCGAGGACTCAGCCAGCACGTAGGCGCGGCGCAGGGGTTCGAGATCGGCGTCGGGGTGGTGGGCGCGGTGCGCCTCCACCACATGGCCGATCGCGTCGGGCAGTCTGTCCCGGGCGGCGGGCCCCAGCAGTGCGGCCCGGCCGAGCCGGCGCAGGTCGATCCTGGGCCGGGACTTGCGGCGGGCCGCCGCGGGTGCCACTGCGGCCGTCGGGACCGTGGGCACTACCGGGATGGGGGTCGGGGGGTTCGTGGCCTCCGCACTCATGGGCACCTCCGGCTCGTGGACCGGCGGACGGAGCCCCAGGGCATGCGCGGCTCAGGGTGGCGCGTTCCCCCGTCCGTGCCGGTGCTTGATGCTATCGAGCCGGACACGTGCGACCGACCGCCTCTCGCCGAGCGTGAAACGGATCACCCATTCGAGCGACGGAAAAGAGGTTTAAGGTTTGCGCCACCTGGCCTGGGATCGTCCGTGGATTCGATCCGGGCGGGCGCCGCGGAACCGCTGTTCCGGGCGCCCGGAGCCGCCCGGACGACGGTTTCGGCAGGTCAGCGGAGCGCGCTTTCCAGCCACTCGGCATCGATCTCGCCCTCGGCGACGATCACGGCGGGGCCGGTCATCTCGATCTGTCCGTCCGGCCGTTCGGTGATGACGAGCCGGCCACCGGGCAGGTCCACGGTGTACGTCACGGGGGTGCCGGTGACGGCCGGATCGGCGCCGTCACGGCGGGCGGCGGCCACGGCGACGGCGCAGGCGCCGGTGCCGCAGGAGCGGGTCTCGCCGGAGCCGCGCTCGTGCACCCGCATGGCGACGTGCCGGGGCCCGCGGTCGACCACGAACTCGACGTTGACCCCGTCCGGGTAGGCACCCTCGGGGCTCACCGGCGGCGCGCCGTACAGGTCCCCGGCGTGCCCGAGGTCGGACACGAAGGCGACCGCGTGCGGGTTGCCCATGTTCACGTTCCGCGCGGGCCAGCTGCGCTCGCCGACCCGCACCGTGACGTCCCCTTCGGGCAGGCGGGCGCTGCCCATGCCCACGGTCACGTCCCCGTCCTTGGCGATGTGGACGCTCTTGACGCCGCCACGGGTGGCGATCGCGAGGTCGCCCTCGGTGACGTGCCCGGCGCGCTGGAGGTAGCGGGCGAACACCCGGACGCCGTTGCCGCACATCTCCGCGACCGAGCCGTCGCTGTTGCGGTAGTCCATGAACCACTCGGCCTCGCCGGCCATCGCCCGGGCGTCCGGGTGCGCGGCGGAGCGCACGACGTGCAGCACGCCGTCCCCGCCGATGCCGGCCCGGCGGTCGCACAGGGCGGTCACGGCGGCCGGGGACAGCTCGATGGCGTTGTCGGGGTCAGGGACGATCACGAAGTCGTTCTCGGTGCCGTGACCCTTGAGGAAGGCGATCCGCGTGCTCATTCCTCGATCGTACGGGGTGGGTGCGGCAAGGGGGCCCGGCCCGGGCCCCGGCGGCGGTCAGCGCAGCCGGGCCACGCGCCACACGGCGAGTACGGCCACGACGGCGACCAGCACCGCGTACCCGAGGACGACCCGCCAGTCCGGGCGGCGGCCGGAGCCGCGCGGGGGCAGGCCCGGCCAGGTGTGGCCCACCCGGCGGGCGGCCATCATGCCCCAGCCGGCGGCACAGCTGCAGATCAGCAGGCCGAGCATGGCGATGACCGCGCCGCTGTCGCCGTCGAAGGCGAGCGGGAAGGCGAACATCAGGGAGCCGAGCGCGGAGAGGCCCACGATCGGCGCGAGCTGCCAGATGCGCAGCCGGCGCTGCGGGCGCAGTTCGACCTCGACCTCGGGGCCGCTGGTGTACATCTCCTCGGGAGCCGGGCCGTCCTCGGTCACGCCGTCCGTGGTCTCGTCGAGCCCGTCGTCGGCCAGAGCGTCGTGGTCGTCGGACGGCCGGGACGGGTTCCCGGCCGGGCGGTCCTCACCGTCGTACGGCCGGGGCAGCCGGTCCCCGCCCTCGGCGAGCCCGGTCACGCCCTCGGCGGGGCGGTCCTCGCCCTGGTCCGGTTCGTCACTCTCGGTGGTGACGTGCTCGGCACTTGGTGCGGTGTCACGAGGGCCGGCCTCCATCGCCACGCGCCCTCCCAACTAGGACTCCACTTGGTCGATCGAAGCTCGATGATGGCACGGCGCCGAAGGCCCCGATGACCGGCGACGCATCCCGATGCCATCACGTGATCAGGCTGTAACCGGTCGTTCGACCAACGTCAGGGCCTGCCGCGGAAGTTCCCCGCGGTCGGCCTCGGCCCCGCTCAGCCAGTGCACGCGGGGGTCGCGCCGGAACCAGGAATCCTGCCGGCGCGCGAAGCGCTTGGTGGCCCGCACGGTCTCGGCGCGCGCCTCCGCTTCGGTGCACTCGCCGCCGAGCGCGGCGAGCACCTGCTGGTAGCCCAGCGCGCGCGAGGCCGTGCGCCCCTCGCGCAGGCCGCGCGCCTCCAGTGCGCGCACCTCGTCCACCAGCCCGGCCTCCCACATCCGGTCGACACGCCGGGTGATCCGGTCGTCCAGCTCCGGGCGGGCCACGTCGACGCCGATCTGGACGGTGTCGTACACCGAGTCGTGGCCGGGGAGGTTGGCGGTGAAGGGCTGGCCGGTGATCTCGATCACCTCCAGGGCCCGGACGATCCGGCGGCCGTTGCTGGGCAGGATCGCGCGGCCGGCCTCGGGGTCGGCGGCGGCGAGCCGGGCGTGCAGCGCGCCGGAGCCGCGCAGCGCCAGTTCCTCCTCCAGGCGGGCGCGCACCTCGGGGTCGGTGCCGGGGAACTCCAGGTTGTCGACGGCCCCGCGGACGTACAGGCCGGAGCCGCCGACCAGGATCGGCCAGCGGCCCTCGGCGAGCAGCGCGTCGATGCGGGCGCGGGCCAGTTTCTGGTACTCGGCGACCGAGGCGGTGACCGTGACGTCCCAGATGTCCAGCAGGTGGTGCGGGACGCCGCCGCGCTCCTCGGGCGTCAGCTTGGCGGTGCCGATGTCCATCCCGCGGTACAGCTGCATCGAGTCGGCGTTGACGACCTCGCCGCCGAGTTGCTGGGCCAGGAAGACGCCGAGATCGGACTTTCCGGCCGCGGTGGGTCCGACGACGGCGATGACGCGGGGAACGAGGGGTGCGCTGCTCACGGCACCAGTCTCGCAAACCCCGCGGCGAGGTCTCGAACGAGTTACGTGACGGGGCGGTCGCCGGGTCGTTGCCCGACGTGAGGTGCCGTCCGCGGGCTGCCCGAGGCAGTGACCCGGGCGGTGCGAGCGTACGCACCGCGTGACGCGGGAACTCCCCCGCGCGAGTACCTTATGGAGTGACTATGGGCGTGTTTGCACGACTCCTCGGCAGGTCGAAGGCGACTCGGGAGGCGTCGGCCGCCGCGGCGAAGGCCGGTACGGAGCCGGTGGGGGCCGAGGCGGAGGAATCGCGGTCGGCGCGGCCGGGGGCGAAGGGAGTCGGGGCGGCACAGGCACAGGACTCCTCCGGGCGTGAGAGGGAGGGTTCCGGGCAGGATGCCGACGAGGGACGTGCGGATGTGGCGGCGCGGCAGGGCGCCGACGCGGAGGACGCGTCCGAGGGCTCCGGGATCCCCCGGCAGCAGTCGGCCGAGGAGGCGGCCGACAGCGAGACCGGCGAGGGCGTCCGCAAGTAACCGTTCCGCGAGGAAATCCCGCGGGCAGTCCCGCAAGGGAAGGTGGATCATGGGTCTGTTTGACAACATGAAGGCCAAGCTCGGCCCGGCCAAGGACAAGGTGTCCGACCTCGCGCGCCAGCACGGGGACAAGGTGCAGCACGGCATCGACAAGGCCGCGAAGGCCGTCGACGAGCGGACCAAGGGCAAGTACAGCGACAAGATCCAGGCGGGCACCGGCAAGGCCAAGGACGCGGTGGACCGCCTCGCGCAGAAGGACGGCGGCCCGGACGCGGCACCGGGCGCCCATCCGAACCCGCCCACCCCGCCGCAGGGCCCGCCGCCGGCCTCCTGACCGGGGGGCTCACCCCCGGGCCGGGCGGCGGCCGGGTCCCTAGGACCAGGTGGCGACCAGATAGCCGACGCCGTAGGGCGCGTCCTCGTGAAGCAGGGCGCCGTCGAGGTCCGCGTCCTCGGCGGCGCCCGCGAGGATCTGCCAGGGGGCGCGGCCGGACGCCTTCAATTCACGGGCGAGCCCGGCGTCCAGCGCCCGGACGGCCGCGAGGTCGGCCGCGCCCAGTGCCCGGGCGACCGCCGCGTCGAACGGCTCCGCCCGCTCGTCCAGATAGCCCGGCGCCTTGACCGTGCGGCAGGCGCTGGCGTCCCCCATGACCAGCAGCGCCACGCGCCCGGCCCGGGCCGCGAGTTCCCGCCCGGTCTCCGCGCACCGCTCGGGCGCGACCGTCTCCTCGACGCCGAGCCCCTCGACCGGGACGTCCCACCGGCCGGTCCGCTCCAGCAGCCAGGCGCCGACCGCCAGCGACGACGGCAACGCGGGCCCGTCGACGGCTCCTTGGCCCAGCCGCACGTCCAGCTCCACCCCGAACCCGCGGAACGACCCCGGCGCGCCCTGCGGGAACGCCCCGCCCTCGCCCTGTCCGGTGGGGCCGACCACCACCAGCAGATCCGGGCGGGCGGCCGCGAGCACGCCGAGCGCGTCCGTGCACGCCGCGCGCAGGGCGTCCAGTTCGGGGGCGGCGCCCGCGGCGACCTCGGGCACGAGCAGCGGCGGGCAGGGGCAGACGGCGGCGGCGACAAGCATGATCGGCAGCGTAACGCGGGCCCGGTGCGCGCGGGCAGCCCCCAAGGGGGTGCGCGTGTGGCGGCAGGGGTCGGTTTCGCGACGCGAAGGCGCTGTCGTACACAAGTCTGCCGGTAGCGGCGGGCGGCCGGCCGGCCGCTCCCTCTCCTGGCCGCCTGTCCGGACGGTCACCGCCCGGACAGGCGCCGCGGTCAGTCGCAGCCGCAGCCGCTCGCGGCGGCCGGCAGCGGCGCCGGAACGCCGACCTTCGGCAGGCCGAGCATGACGCCGGCGGGCTTGGCGGCCTCTTCGGCGGTGCGCTTCTCCCAGGCGTCGCCCGCGCGCGTGCGGCGCACGCCGAGCACGGCGCCCTCGGCGAGCAGGTGGTGCGGGGCGGCGTACGTCACCTCGACCGTGACCACGTCACCGGGGCGGACCTCCTGCTCCGGCTTGGTGAAGTGGACCAGGCGGTTGTCCGGGGCGCGGCCGGAGAGCCGGTGGGTGGCGCCGTCCTTGCGGCCCTCGCCCTCGGCCACCATCAGTTCGAGGGTGCGGCCGACCTGCTTCTTGTTCTCCTCCCAGGAGATCTCCTCCTGGAGGGCGACCAGCCGCTCGTAGCGCGCCTGGACGACCTCCTTGGGGATCTGGTTCTCCATGGTCGCGGCCGGGGTGCCGGGGCGCTTGGAGTACTGGAAGGTGAAGGCCTGCGCGAACCGCGCCTCGCGGACCACGTGCAGGGTCTGCTCGAAGTCCTCCTCGGTCTCGCCGGGGAAGCCCACGATGATGTCGGTGGTGATGGCCGCGTGCGGGATGGCGGCGCGCACCTTCTCGATGATGCCGAGGTAGCGCTCCTGCCGGTACGAGCGGCGCATGGCCTTGAGGACCGGGTCCGAGCCGGACTGGAGCGGCATGTGCAGCTGCGGCATCACGTTCGGCGTCTCGGCCATGGCGGCGATGACGTCGTCGGTGAAGTCGCGCGGGTGCGGGGAGGTGAAGCGGACGCGCTCCAGGCCGTCGATCGTGCCGCAGGCGCGCAGCAGCTTGCTGAAGGCCTCGCGGTCGCCGATGTCGGAACCGTAGGCGTTGACGTTCTGGCCGAGCAGGGTGATCTCGGAGACGCCCTCGGCGACCAGCGCCTCGACCTCGGCGAGGATGTCGCCGGGGCGGCGGTCCTTCTCCTTGCCGCGCAGCGCCGGGACGATGCAGAAGGTGCACGTGTTGTTGCAGCCGACGGAGATCGACACCCAGGCCGCGTAGGCGCTCTCGCGCCGGGTCGGCAGGGTGGAGGGGAACGCCTCCAGGGACTCGGCGATCTCGACCTGCGCCTCCTCCTGCACGCGGGCGCGCTCCAGCAGGACGGGCAGCTTGCCGATGTTGTGCGTGCCGAAGACGACGTCCACCCAGGGCGCCTTCTTGACGATGGTGTCGCGGTCCTTCTGCGCGAGGCAGCCGCCGACCGCGATCTGCATGCCGGGCCGGGAGGCCTTCTTGGGCGCGAGACGGCCGAGGTTGCCGTACAGCCGGTTGTCTGCGTTCTCGCGCACCGCGCAGGTGTTGAAGACGACCACGTCCGCGTCGCCGTCGGCGCCCTCCGGCGCCCGCACGTATCCGGCGTCCTCCAGCAGACCGGCCAATCGCTCGGAATCGTGGACGTTCATCTGGCACCCATAGGTGCGGATCTCGTAGCTCTTGGGTGCGGGCACGTCCACTGCGGGGCTCCGGTCGCTGCTGCTGGTCATGGGTCAAGGGTAGGCGGTCCCGGACGCGCCGCGGCCCGCCCTGTGGACAACCCCGGCCCGCCCCGGCCGGGACTCCGGACGGCGCGGCCCGGCGGGAAAAAGCCGGTGGTGGACCGGGCGCCGGTCCGCCTAAGGTCGCCGGATGAGCATGCGAACCTTCCGTATCACCGTGCGCGGTGCCTTCGACGGCCTCACCGGGGACCAGCGGGCCGCGCTGCTGGCGGACGCCGCCGCCCATGACGTGCTGCGCGCCGCCTTCACCCCCGAGGGGACCCTGACCTACGACATCGCCGCCCGTCCCGCCTTCGTCTTCCGCTTCTCCGCCACCGGGGAGGAAGAGGAGGACATCCTGGAGGCGACCGAGCAGGCCGAGGCGGCGGCCGAGGCTTGGCTGACCGAGCGCGGCTACGGTTTCAAGAACCTCCGCTCCTCGGCCGAGGACCTCTCCCAGGCGCCCCTGAGCAAGCGGCAGCGCCGCGCGGCCCGTTCGGCGGAGGCATGAGAACGCGACACCTTCCGCCCATAAACTTGAGCAGTCAAGGAGTGCACAAGGAAAGAGGCGGGGCATGAGTGACACCCTGGACGCGGCGCTGCGGCTGATGCGGGCCCAGGCGACGCTGGTGCGGCGGTTCGACGCCCGGCTGGGCGGGCTGCACGGGGTGAGCCTCGCGGACTTCACGCTGCTGCTCCGGCTGGGACAGGCACCCGGCGGCCGGATGCGCCGGGTCGACCTCGCCGAGGCGCTGGGACTGACCGCGTCCGGGGTCACCCGGGCGCTGGCTCCCCTGGAGCGGATCGGCCTGGTGACCCGGGAACCGGACGCCCGGGACGCGCGCGTGGCCTACGCGTCGCTGACCGGGACGGGCCGCGAGCGGCTGACGGAGATGCTGGCCACGGCCGAGGAGACGGCCGACGAGCTGTTCGCCGCCCCGGTCTGGGACGAGCGGGACGTCCCGCTGTTCGCGGGCCTGCTGTCCCGGCTCGGCGGCACCGGCCTGCGTCCCTGACCCGGCCGCACGGCGGACGGTGGGCGCCTGCCCGTACCCTGCGGGCTCAGGCGCCCACCTCCGTGGCACCCTCCCGCGCCGCCGGCTCCCAGCCCTGGCGGCGCAGAACGGACGACACGTCGGGGGCCCGGTAGAACTCGCCCTTGAGGACCTTGCCGTCGGCCCGGCGCGCGACCTGGCCGTCGGGGCCGAGCTTGCTCATGTTGGCGCGGTGGATCTCGGCGATCACCTCGTCCAGGTCGATGCCGTGGACCAGGGCGGTGCCGTACGCGACGTAGACCACGTCGGCCAGTTCGTGCGCCAGCTTGTCCAGCGGACCCTCGACGGAGACCTCCTCGACCTCCGCGGCCTCCTCGGCGAGCATGTCCCAGCGGTGTGCGGCCAGTTCGGGGGCCACCTCGGCCGGCGTGGCCCGGACGTCGAGGCCGAAGGCGCGGTGGAACTCTCGGACGAGGTCGGCGGGAGAAGTGCTCATGCGACGACTCTAACGGCGGCCACCGACAGTGCCCGCCGCCCGGCCCCGGGCCGCCGTACCGCCCCGGCCCTGGTCAGCGCCGTACCCCGCCTGGCAGGATCACCGCCATGTCCAAGCTGTTCCCCCGGATCGGCAGGCGCCGGGCGCTGCCGGGCGCGGCCGCCGGTGCCGTCGCCCTCGGCCTGCTGCTGTGGTGGCTGCTGCCCCTGGGCGAGAAGCCGCCGAGCGGGACGATCGTCTTCAGCACCGGCACCTCCAAGGGCGTCTACCAGGAGTACGGCGAGCGGCTGCGCAGCGAGCTGGCCAAGGACATGCCCGGGCTGAAGGTGAAGCTGCTCAAGAGCGCGGGCTCCCAGGAGAACGTCCAGCGGGTGGCGACCGGGAAGGCCGACTTCACCATCGCGGCGGCCGACGCGGTGCAGACGTACGAGGTGGCGCACGGCAGAGGTGCCGGGCGGCTGCGCGGGGTGGCCCGGCTCTACGACGACTACGTGCACCTCATAGTGCGCAGCGACTCGGGCATCCGGAGCGTCCGCGACCTGCGGCACAAGCGGGTGGCGACCGGGCTGCCCGACTCCGGGGTGAAGCTGATCGCCGACCGGGTGCTGCGCGCCGCCGGCATCGATCCCCTCAAGGACATCACCCCGGCCGCCGACGGCATCGACATCGGGCCCGACCAACTCGAACAGGGCCGCATCGACGCGTTCTTCTGGTCGGGCGGCCTGCCCACCAGGGGCCTGGTCTCGCTGGCCGGGAAGGGCGCGTTCCGGTTCGTCCCGATCGAGGCCGACCTGGTCGCCAAGCTGCACGCGCAGGGGGAGGAGACGCGTTACTACCGGGCCACCAACATGCCCGAGTCGGCGTACCCGGGCGTCCAGCAGGGCGAGGAGGTGCCGACGATCGCGGTGTCCAACCTGCTGATGACCCGCGCGGACATGGACCCGCGGCTCACCGAGTGGGTCACCCGCACGGTGATCAAGAGCCGGGACGGCATCGGCGCCCATGTCCACTCCGCCCAGCTGGTCGACCTGCGCACCGCCATCTACACCGATCCGATCCCCCTCCAGGAGGGCGCGCGGCGCTACTACCGCTCGGTCAAGCCCTGAGGGTTCGCGCCGCCCGCTCGTCCGCCCCGGCGCCTTCCGCGTGCCTCGGCACCGACACCGTCACCCGCAGCCCGCGAGGTTCGTGGTGGCCGTACTCGATCGAGCCGCCACCGGCCGCGAGGAGGGCGCGGGTGATGGACAGGCCGAGGCCGGAGCCCTTGACGTTCTGGTGGCGGCCGCTGCGCCAGAAGCGGTCGCCCACGCGCGCGAGTTCCTCGTCGGTGAGGCCGGGTCCGGTGTCGGTGACGACGACCTTCGCGGTGTCGCCGTCGAAGGAGACGGCGACCTCGACCCGACCGCCCCCGGGGGTGAACTTCACCGCGTTGTCGATCACCGCGTCCAGCGCGCTGGACAGGGCGATCGGATCGGCCCAGCCGGTGGTGGCCGGGCAGTCGCCGGTCAGCAGCACGCCCTTGGCCTCGGCGGCCGGTGTCCAGGCGGCCAGCCGCTCCCCGGCCAGCTCGCCGATGTCGGTCAGGCACAGCTCGGCCTCGGCGTGCTCGGCGAGCGCCAGGTCGAGCAGGTCGTCCAGCACCTGGGCGAGGCGCTTGCCCTCGGTGCGGACCGAGGCGATCTCCTCGTTGTCCTCCGGGAGTTCGAGTGCCAGCAGTTCGATGCGCAGCAGCAGCGCCGACAGCGGGTTGCGCAACTGGTGCGAGGCGTCCGCGACGAAGGCGCGCTGCTGCTCCAGCACGTCCTCGACATGGTCCGCCATCTCGTTGAACGACCGGGCCAGGCGCCGCAGTTCCGGCGGCCCGCCGGCCGCCGCCACCCGCGACTTCAGCCGCCCGGTGGCGATGTCGTGGGTGGTGGCGTCCAGGACCCGGACCGGTCTGAGCACCCACCCGGTCAGCCGCAGCGCCGCGCCGACGGCCAGCAGCATGGCCGCGCACTCGCCGGCCGCGATGAGCAGCCAGTCGTGCAGGGTCCGCGAACGCAGCGACCCGGTCGGCGAGTCGGTGACGACGACCGCGATCACGTCACCGTCCCGGATCACCGGTGAGGCGACGACCAGCCGGCCGCGCCGCCAGGGCCACACCTGCTCCGGGTCGTGGCTGCGCCGGCTGAGCAGCGCCTCGTCGAAGGCCGAGCGCACCTCCCCCGTCCGCGGTACGAACCAGTCGCCGGGCGCGTTGGCCATGGCGGAGCCGTTGCGGTAGAAGACGCCCGCGCGAATGCCGTAGACGTCGTGGTAGCTGTCCAGTTCGCTGCGCAGGGTCTCCCAGCGCTGGTCCGTGCTGGTGCGCCGGGAGCCGCTCGGCCCGTCGGTGACGAACTGGGCGAGGGCGGCGAAGCGCGCCGTGTCGTCGATCCGGTCCACGACGACCTTCTGCTGCTCGGCGGCGGCCATGCTGGCGGCCAGCGGTACGCCGAGGGCGAGGAGTACGGCCGCCATCAGGACGATGAGCAGCGGCAGCAGCCGTGTGCGCACCCGGCCTCGCTAGGCGGCCGGGGCGACGAGCCGGTAGCCGACGCCGCGTACGGTCTCGATCAGCGCGGGCATGCGCAGCTTGGCGCGCAGGGAGGCGACGTGCACCTCCAGGGTGCGGCCGGTGCCCTCCCAGCTGGTGCGCCAGACCTCGCTGATTATCTGCTCCCGCCGGAAGACCACACCGGGGCGCTGGGCGAGCAGCGCGAGCAGGTCGAACTCCTTGCGGGTCAGCTGGACGACCGAACCGTCCACGCTGACCTGCCGGGTGGGCAGTTCGATGCGCACCACTCCGAGGTGCAGGCTGCTCTCCCCGCCCTGCGCGCCCTCCTCGTTGGTGGTGCGCCGGCTGACGGCGTGGATCCGGGCGAGCAGCTCCCCGGTGTCGTACGGCTTCACCACGTAGTCGTCGGCGCCCAGGTTGAGCCCGTGGATGCGCGAGCGCACGTCGGAGCGGGCCGTGACCATGATGACCGGGGTGCTGGTGCGCTTGCGGATCTTGCCGCAGACCTCGTAGCCGTCCTGGTCGGGCAGGCCGAGGTCGAGCAGGACCACGCCGAAGCCGGCGCCCTCCGGGACGAGCGCCTGGAGGGCCTCCTCGCCGTTGCGCGCGTGGGTGACGTCGAATCCGTGCCGCTTGAGCACGGCGGACAGGGCCGCGGCGACGTGGTTGTCGTCCTCGACGAGCAGCAGTCTCATTCCGGCCCCCTCCGGTTCAGCGGTCGTACGGACGCGGTTCGTGTCCGCCTGGTAGATCGAATGCACGAGCGCGTGCACCAAGGCAGTGACGCCGATGGAGCGGGACCCCGTCAAGAGGGTTCCGGTCGCCGCCCGCTTCCGTTACCCGGCCGATATCCATCCGGTCACATGGTGCTACAAGATGTCGCCGACGGTTGTCCGATTGTGATGCTCAGATCTCCCTCAGATGTGATGACGCAGGTCACAGCCCGTCATTACTGTCCTCCGAAACCGAGGAGGACGGAGCCGGAAAGCGATGACCGAAGTACAGGTGGCCAAGGAGGACAGGGCCGCTTCCGACGAACTGGTCGTCCTGAAGAGCGTCAACAAGCACTTCGGCGCGTTGCACGTGCTCCAGGACATCGACCTGACGATCGACCGCGGCGAGGTGGTGGTGGTCATCGGGCCCTCCGGGTCCGGCAAGTCGACCTTGTGCCGCACCATCAACCGCCTGGAGACGATCGACTCGGGCACCATCACGATCGACGGCAAGCCCCTGCCGCACGAGGGCCGGGAGCTGGCGCGGCTGCGCGCAGACGTCGGGATGGTCTTCCAGTCCTTCAACCTCTTCGCGCACAAGACCGTGCTCGAGAACGTGATGCTGGGCCAGATCAAGGTCCGCAAGGCGGACAAGAAGGCGGCCGAGGAGAAGGCGCGGGCCCTGCTGGACCGGGTCGGGGTGGGCACCCAGGCCGACAAGTACCCCGCGCAGCTGTCCGGCGGCCAGCAGCAGCGTGTCGCCATCGCCCGGGCGCTGGCGATGAACCCGAAGGTGATGCTCTTCGACGAGCCGACCTCGGCCCTCGACCCCGAGATGATCAACGAGGTCCTGGACGTCATGCAGCAGCTGGCGCGTGAGGGCATGACGATGATCGTCGTCACCCACGAGATGGGCTTCGCGCGGTCGGCCGCCAACCGCGTGGTCTTCATGGCGGACGGCCGGATCCTCGAACAGGCCACGCCCGAGCAGTTCTTCAGCAACCCGCGCAGCGACCGGGCCAAGGACTTCCTGTCCAAGATCCTGCACCACTGAGGGTGCGGGCGGCCGTGGCCGCCGCACCTGCCCGGGCCCGGTTCCCGACGGATCTCGGCCGCCCCTTCCGACGGACCTCGTTCTCACCACTTCGAAGGATGTTCAGCATGCAGCTTCGCAAGGTCACCGCCGCCTCGGCCGTCGTCCTCGCCCTCGCCCTGTCCGCCACCGCGTGCGGCGGCGACAAGAAGGACGACAAGGGTTCCTCCGGCGGCAAGAAGATCGCCATCGGCATCAAGTTCGACCAGCCCGGCCTCGGCCAGAAGACCCCGCAGGGCTACTCGGGCTTCGACGTCGACGTGGCCACCTATGTCGCCAAGAAGCTCGGTTACGGCCCCGACCAGATCGAGTGGAAGGAGTCGAAGAGCGCCGACCGCGAGACCATGCTGCAGCGCGGTGACGTCCAGTTCATCGCCGCCACCTACTCGATCACCCCGGAGCGCGAGCAGAAGGTCGACTTCGCCGGCCCCTACCTGCTGGCCCACCAGGACGTGCTGCTGCGCGCCGACGAGTCGGGCATCAAGGCCGCGGGCGACCTGAACGGCAAGAAGCTGTGCTCGGTCTCCGGGTCGACCTCCGCGCAGAACCTCAAGGCCAAGCTGGCCCCGAAGGCGAACCTCCAGACCTACCCGACCTACTCCGCCTGCCTGTCGGGTCTGCAGAGCGGCGCCATCGACGCCCTCACCACCGACGACTCGATCCTCGCCGGCTACGCCGCCCAGACCCAGTTCAAGGGCAAGTTCAAGCTCGGCGGCCTCAAGATGACCAACGAGAACTACGGCATCGGCGTCAAGAAGGGCAGCGACCTCAAGGCCAAGATCAACAAGGCCCTGGAGTCGATGGTGTCCGACGGTTCCTGGGAGGCGGCCGTGAAGAAGAACTTCGGCCCGGCCAACTACCACTACGAGCCCGCGCCGAAGATCGGCGACATCAAGAGCTGAGGCAACGCCCTGCCGGTGCGCCGCCCCTGACGGCGGCGCACCGCGGCATCCCTACACGCGGAAGCGCGGGAGATCGTGTTCGATTTTCTAGGACATTACGACGTACTGGGCGCCTTCTGGAAGACGGTGCAGCTCACCCTGCTGGCCGCCGTGGGCTCCCTGGTCTGGGGCACCCTGCTGGCCGCCATGCGGGTGGGCCCGGTACCGCTGATGCGCGGTTTCGGCACCGCCTACGTGAACATCGTGCGGAACATCCCGCTCACGGTGATCATCCTCTACTCCTCGCTCGGTCTGAACCAGACGCTGGGCGTCAACCTGGGCGCCAAGGGCTTCGAAACGATCAACTTCCGGCTTGCCGTGCTCGGTCTGATCGTCTACACCTCGGCCTTCGTGTGCGAGGCGATCCGCGCCGGCATCAACACGGTGCCGGTCGGCCAGGCGGAGGCGGCCCGCGCCATCGGTCTCGGCTTCTCCCAGGTGCTGGGCCTGGTCGTACTGCCGCAGGCCTTCCGCGCGGCCGTGGGCCCGCTGACCAACGTGCTGATCGCGTTGACGAAGAACACGACGGTGGCCGCCGCGATCGGCGTGGCGGAGGCAGCCCTGCTGATGAAGTCGATGATCGAGAACGAGGCGCAGTTGCTGGCGATCTCGGCGGTCATCGCCTTCGGGTTCGTCTGCCTGACCCTGCCGACCGGGCTGATCCTCGGCTGGGTGGGCAAGAAGGTGGCGGTGAAGCGATGAGTTCGGTCCTGTTCGACACGCCGGGGCCCGGCGCCAAGCGGCGCAACATCCTGTACACGGTGGGCTTCCTGGTCGTCCTCGCGGCCGTCGTCTGGTTCGTGTACTCCGCCCTGGACGAGAAGGGACAGCTGGCCTGGTCCCTGTGGAAGCCGTTCTTCACCGGCACCGAGGCGTACACGACGTACATCTGGCCGGGTCTGGAGAACACCCTGGAGGCCGCGGCGCTGGCGATGGTCATCGCGCTTCCGCTGGGTGCCGTGCTCGGCATCGCCCGGCTCTCGGACCACGTCTGGGTGCGGGTCGTGGCCGCGGTCGTGGTGGAGTTCTTCCGCGCGATCCCCGTGCTGGTCCTGATGATCTTCGGGCTGGCGCTCTTCGCCCAGTACACCGACGTGAGTTCGGACGACCGGCCCTTCTACGCGGTCGTCACCGGTCTGGTGCTCTACAACGCGTCGGTGCTCGCGGAGATCGTCCGCTCGGGCATCCTCTCGCTCCCCAAGGGCCAGTCCGAGGCGGCGCAGGCGATCGGTCTGCGCAAGGGGCAGATGATGCGGCTGGTGCTGCTGCCGCAGTCGGTCACCGTGATGCTCCCGGCCATCGTCAGCCAGCTGGTGGTCATCGTGAAGGACACCGCCCTCGGCGGCGCGGTCCTCACCTTCCCCGAACTGCTGGCCTCGGCCAACACCATGAGCGGTTACTACGGCAACATCATCGCCTCGCTCACCGTCGTGGCCGTGATCTACGTGGTCATCAACTTCTCGCTGACCTCCTTCGCGCACTGGCTGGAGGGCCGGCTGCGGCGCGGCAAGAAGTCGACCGGGGCGGTGCTGGGCGTCCAGGACGTCACGGACGCCGCGGGTACGGCCGCGACGGGCGCCGATCCGGCCGGCGGCCCCTCCGGCGCCGGTGACATCGTCGGCACCAAGAAGTGACGATCATTCAAGTCGCCTGATTCGGCCGGGGGCGGTGGCATGATCGCCACCGCCCCCGAGGGTCACTTGACGCATACTCTGCCAATGGGTTGCATACGTTCTGTGATCGTGCACCCGGCCTCACCTTGCTGTTCACCCACCGCCGTCGAGGCATCGCCGCGGACGGGGGGCGCCGCGCCGTGGACCCGGTGATCATCGTCGGAGCGGGGCCCGTCGGGCTCACGCTCGCCCTGGCGCTGGCCCGCCAGGAGGTGCCGTCCGTCGTCCTGGACGAGGGTCCGGGCAAGGAGGAGGCCCGCCCGGCGCGCACCGCCGTGCTCTTCGAGGACACGGCCGCCCTGCTGACGCGGCTGACCGGTGCCGATCTCGCGTTGCACGGGGTGCGCTGGACCGGCTGGCGGTCGCTGCGGCGCAAGCAGGTGGTGAGCGAGATCGCCTTCGCCGAGGACGAGCCCGCGCCGCTGCACATCGCCCAGCATGTGATCACCGAGCTGCTGCGGGCTGCCGCGGCCGGGGAACCGCTGGTGGAGATCGCCACGGACAGCCGCGTGGACTCGATCGAGCAGGAACCCTCCGGTGTCACCGCGCACACCCGTGGCCCCAAGGGCACCTGGTGGCGCGGCAGTTACCTGGTGGGCTGCGACGGCACCCGGTCCACCGTGCGCAAACTTCAGGACATTCGCTTCCCCGGCCGTACGGCGGTGGAGCGGTACGCGGTCGCCGCGCTGCGCACGGAACTCCCGTGGCAGCACGAGGCGTTGCTCCACCGGTCGCCGCCCTGGCGGTCGTCCGGGCCGTTCGCCGGGGAGGTGACCGCCCGCCCCCTCCCCGACGGAGTGTGGCGCCTGGACTGGCTGCTGCCGGCGGGCAAGGACCTGGTCACCCCCGAACTCCTCGTGACCCGGATCCGCGAGACCCTCGCGGGCTGGACCGACGGCTCCACACCGCCGTACGACCTGCTCGACACCGGCGTCCACACGGTGCACCACCGGCTGGCCCGGCGGTGGCGCGACGGCCGTGTCTTCCTCACCGGGGACGCGGCGCACCTGCTCGGCGCGCTGGGCACCCAGGGCCTGGACGAAGGGCTGCGGGACGCCGACAACCTCGCCTGGAAGCTGGCTTCCGCCTGGCACCACGGGCCGCACGAGAGGCTGCTCGACAGCTACCAGGCCGAGCGGCGCGCCGCGGTCGCCGCCCGGCTGCGCGCCGCCGACCAGGCGCTGCCGGCGCTGCGCGGCGGTGGCGGGCTGCGCCACATCGTGCCGGTGAAGGCCCGCAACCAGGACACACTGCTCGCCGACGGCCACTTGGGGCGGGGAACGCTCGGCGCGCCGGGGGCGTACACCGGCTCCCCGCTCACGCCCCATGGCCTGGAGGGCGAGATCCCCGTCGACACCCCACGCGGCGCGCCGGTGGCCGATGTGCGGGTCACGGCGGAGGACGGCTCCTTCGTCCGGCTGCGTGACCGCCTCGGCCACGGCGCCCTCCTCGTCGTCCTGGTCGCCCCGGGCACCGGCGTCTGGGACCGCAAACACTGGGTGTCCGCCGGGGTGATGCCCCGTCTCGCCGCGGCCGTCACCGCCCTTCCGCACCCCGCGGAACTCCTGGTCGCCGAGAACTACCCGGGCGCCCCCGCCCACAGCGTCCTGCTGGTGCGCCCCGACGGCCACCTGGTCACCGCGCTGAGCGGAGTGCGCCCGGCCGACCTGTACGCGGCGGCCGAGGCCACGGTGGGCGGGCCCATGGCGGAGGAGGCGCAGGCGGAGGCCGGGGTGCGGTGAGCACCGACTCCCGGGCGTGCGGGCCGTGTTGCGCCGGGGCCCGCCGCACCGCGGGCCCCCTGCCGCGCTTCCGTGAGCCCCGTCACGCTCTGTCCACATGGTGACGGTCGGTTGACCGGCCCCCGGTGGCGTGCTGTACTCCCGATCGTGACCGACACCTGTGTGCGCCTGTGGCGGAGGGTCCATATGGACCTCGTCCGCTATGCGGGCTGCGTGTGTCGGCCGTCCTGCTGAATTCGCCTCCCCTTTTTTCTTCCGGGCGCCGTCGTGCGCCCGTTCCGCGAACCCTCTTCAGGACGGTGCACGTGTCCCTCCCGTCTCCTTCGACGTCTCCTTCCGCGTCCGCTGCCCCCGCTTCGGCGCCCGCCTCCGCGCCCACGCAGGCGGACCTCCTCGACTTCGTGCGACGCACGGCGGCCGACGCCGAACTGCTCGCCTCCCTCCCGCTCGACCCCGAGGGCCGCACCTGGGTGCGGCTGGCGGGCCCCGGCGGCAGCGAGGCGTGGCTGATCGGCTGGCCTCCCGGCAGCGGCACCGGCTGGCACGACCACGCCGAATCGGTCGGCGCCTTCCTCACCGCCTCGGGCGAGCTCAAGGAGAACGCGCTCGCCGCCCGGCTGCCCACCGACGGCTGGAAGACCCTGGAACTCGCCGAGGGCGTGGACCGCGAACGGCGGATGCCCGCCGGACAGGGCCGCGCCTTCGGCCGCCACCATGTGCACGAGGTGCTCAACGAGTCCCCCGACCGACACGCCGTCTCCGTGCACGCCTACTACCCGCCCCTCCCCCGCATCCGTCGTTACAGTCGCTCCGGCCAGGTGCTGCGCCTGGAGCAGGTCGAACGCCCGGAGGACTGGCAGTGAGCCCCACCCCATCCCCGCACCCGCTCGGCATCGACGAGCTGCTGGAGCGGGTGCGCACCGGCTACCGGCGCGTCGAGGCGCGGGAGGCGTACGACGCGGCGCGCGCCGGCGAGGCGCTGCTGGTCGACATCCGGTACGCGGCCCTGCGCGAGCGGGACGGTCTGATCCCCGGGGCCCTCGTGATCGAGCGCAACGAACTGGAGTGGCGCCTCGATCCCCGGGGCAGTCACCGTCTCCCGGAGGCCACCGGCCACGATCTGCGCGTCGTGCTGGTCTGCAACGAGGGCTACGCCTCCTCGCTCGCCGCCGCCTCCCTCCACCAGCTCGGCCTCCATCGGGCCACCGACCTGGTCGGCGGCTTCCAGTCCTGGCGCGCGGCCGGTCTGCCGGTGGAGCCGGCGGGGGTCTGAGCGCTGCTCCGTCACCGTTGCCGCCGTCACCGCCGGGACACTGCGGTGCCCCGGTGCCCCGGCCGGGGGTCAACTCCCCGGCGGGTCGCCCTGTCCGCCCGGCCCGCCCTTGTCACAGGTCGGGCTCGCCCAGGAAGTCGGTGTCCTCGCCCTCTTCCTCCAGCGCCCGGCGGACGATGCGCAGGGACATCCCCTCCGGGTATCCCTTGCGGGCGAGCATGCCGGCGAGGCGGCGGATGCGCTTGTCGCGGTCGAGGCCCCGGGTGGCGCGCAGCTTGCGGGCGACGAGTTCCCGGGCGGTCGCCTCCTCCTGGTCGGAGTCGAGCTGCCCGACGGCCTCGTCGATCAGCGTCGAGTCGACCCCCTTGGTGCGCAGTTCCCGGGCGAGGGCGCGCCGGGCGAGCCCCCGGCCGTGGTGACGGGACTCCACCCAGGCGTCCGCGAACGCGCCGTCGTCGATCAGCCCGACCTCCTCGAACCGCGACAGCACCTCCTCGGCCACGTCCTCGGGGATCTCCCGCTTGCGCAGGGCGTCCGCGAGCTGTTTACGGGTGCGCGGGGTCCCGGTGAGCAGGCGCAGGCAGATCGCCCGTGCCCGCTCGGCCGGGTCCCCGGAAGACTCCCCCCGCTCGGCCCTCGACGAGGAAGGGGCGCCTTCGTCCTCACCACCGGGCGGGTCCCCGAAGCCGCGCCGGCGGCGCCCCCGCCTGCCCCGGGAGCCGGGATCGGTCGGGCCGCCCCCGTGCGGCTCGCCGCTCCCGTCGCCCGGCCGGGTGCCGTCCCCGTGTCCGTCGTGTCCGCCGGTCGCGTACGCGTCGTCGTCACCGCCCGGGGCGAAGGCCGGGTGGTCCCCGGTGCCCCTCCCCCGTGGGGCACCGGGGGTGGCGTACTCGTACTCGGCCCAGTCGGTTCGTCGTGTCACGGTCAGCTCTTGGCAGCGGCGGCCTTGGGCTTGGCGGCCTTGGCGGCCGTCTTGGCGGTGTCCTCGGCCGACGGGACGGTGGCCGCGGCGTCCGCGACGGGCTCGGCCGACGGCTCCTCCGGCCGGACACCCACGCCCAGCTTCTCCTTGATCTTCTTCTCGATCTCGTTGGCCAGGTCGGGGTTGTCCTTGAGGAAGTTGCGCGCGTTCTCCTTGCCCTGGCCGAGCTGGTCGCCCTCGTACGTGTACCAGGCGCCGGCCTTGCGCACGAAGCCGTGCTCCACGCCCATGTCGATCAGGCCGCCCTCGCGGCTGATGCCCTGGCCGTAGAGGATGTCGAACTCGGCCTGCTTGAAGGGCGGCGCGACCTTGTTCTTGACGACCTTGCAGCGGGTGCGGTTGCCGACCGCCTCCGTGCCGTCCTTCAGGGTCTCGATGCGGCGGATGTCGATGCGCACCGAGGCGTAGAACTTCAGCGCCCGGCCACCGGTCGTGGTCTCCGGCGAGCCGAACATGACACCGATCTTCTCGCGGAGCTGGTTGATGAAGATGGCGGTGGTCTTGGACTGGTTGAGCGCGCTGGTGATCTTCCGCAGCGCCTGGCTCATCAGCCGGGCCTGGAGACCCACGTGGCTGTCGCCCATCTCGCCCTCGATCTCCGCGCGCGGCACGAGCGCGGCGACGGAGTCGATGACGATCAGATCGAGCGCGCCGGAGCGGACCAGCATGTCCACGATCTCCAGCGCCTGCTCGCCGTTGTCCGGCTGGGACAGGATCAGGTTGTCGATGTCGACGCCGAGCTTGCGCGCGTACTCGGGGTCGAGGGCGTGCTCCGCGTCCACGAACGCGACCTGGCCGCCCGCCTTCTGCGCGTTCGCCACGGCGTGCAGGGTCAGGGTCGTCTTACCGGAGGACTCCGGTCCGTAGATCTCGACGACACGGCCGCGGGGCAGGCCGCCGACGCCGAGCGCCACGTCCAGCGCGGTCGAGCCGGTCGAGATGACCTCGATGGGCTCCTTCGACCGCTCGCCCATGCGCATGACCGCGCCCTTGCCGAATTGCCGTTCAATCTGTGCGAGCGCGGCGTCGAGCGCCTTCTCGCGGTCGGTTCCTGCCATGGGTTCCACCCGGTTTGCTTGAGTCGATCGCTTCACGTCAAAGACGCTAACGCCTGCCACTGACAACGCGCCCCGACGTCGGCCCGGCCTGTGGATAACTGGGGTGCGTATCCACCCAAACCATGACCAAATCTCCCGCTCACGGTCCTGCCGGAGCCTTCATAAGAATGGATGTTCGATTTTCGTGTCAAGCGACACACCGCCCGGCGGACCGCTGGTGACGGAAGCGCGCGGCCTCCCCCGAGACACGGCGCGGACGGACGGATGCCCATGCAACGGCGGACTCGAAACGGCAGTCGGTCCGGAACGTGTCGACGCATGTCGACGCCCTTGAGCGTCAGCGTTCCGGAGGTCGGGGCGCCCGGACTTCGGCGGCACGGGAACCCACGCGCGGGACGTCACCGCCGCGTGCGGGCCGCCCTGATCCGCGCGAGCATCCCGGGGCCGGCCGGGGTGCGGACGCGGTGGCCGTTCACCCGGGGGTCGTCGGTGACGTCGTACCGCTTCACATAGGCGCCCAGGAACGCCTGGAGGGTGGCCACCGCGGGGATGGCGATCAGCGCGCCGACGGCGCCGAGCAGGGCCGTGCCGACGATGACCGAGCCGAAGGCGACGGCCGGATGGATGTCGACGCTCTTGGCGGTCAGCTTGGGCTGGAGCATGTAGTTCTCGAACTGCTGGTAGATCACGACGAAGACCAGCACCCACACCGCGTACCAGGGCGCGACGGTGAACGCGATCAGCATCGGCAGCGCGCCCGCGAGGTAGGTGCCGATGGTGGGGACGAACTGCGAGACCAGTCCCACCCAGACGCCGAGTACGGGCGCGTACGGCACGCCGAGGGCCTGGAGCAGGATGTAGTGCGCGATCCCGGAGACGAGCGCCATCAGGCCGCGCGAGTAGAGGTAGCCGCCCGTCTTGTCGACGGCTATCTCCCAGGCGCGCAGCACCTCGGCCTGGCGGGCCGGCGGCAGCACGGAGCACAGCGCACGGCGCAGCCGGGGCCCGTCGGCGGCGAAGTAGAACGAGAACAGCGCGACGGTCAGCATCTGGAAGAGCCCGCCGAGCACCTGCTGGGAGACGTCGAGCACACCGGCCGCGCTGTTCTGCGCGTACTTGCGCAGCCAGTCGGAGCGCAGCACCCCCTCCTGGACGTCGACCCGCTTGAGGTTGGTGCGGAAGGTCGCGTTGGTCCAGTGGATGAGGGAGTCCAGGTAGTCCGGGAAGCCCTCGATCATCTTGATGATCTGCCCGGCCAGCATCGAGCCGAGCAGGGTGACGAATCCCGCGGCGGCGACGGTCAGCAGGAAGAAGACCAGGAAGGTGGCGAGCCCTCTGCGCATGCCGCGGGCGGCCATCCGGCTCACCGCGGGTTCGACCGCCAGGGCCAGGAAGAACGCGATCAGGATGTTGATCAGCAGTCCGGTGAGCTGGTGGAAGGCCCAGGTGCCCAGCTGGAAGGCGGCGATCAGCGCGAGCGCGAGCACCATGGCGCGCGGCAGCCAGCGCGGCATGCGACCCTCCCGCGCGCCGGCCCCGGGGGCCGGTGGCCGGTCGGTCCCCGGCGTAGCGGCCGGGATCGCGGGCCGGGTCGGCTGCTCGATGTCCTCGTCAGTGCGTGCCACCCGCCAAGTCTCGCCCACACCGCCGACAAACGGCGCCCACCTGCGGTTTTCGTGACCGTACGGTGCCGTAGCGTCGACCTCACAACGGACTTTCCAGACACTTCACCCGAGATCGGTCGGCTTCGGTGCCGTTCCCTCGGTGCCGTTCCCTCAGCGCCGCTCCGCCGGCACGTCCATCACGGTGCACACCACTCGCCACACGTCCTTGGCCGCCCAGCCGGCGTCCAGAGCCTCGTTCACCGTGCGCCCGCCCAGCTCCGTCATCACGTGGTCGCGCGCGAACGTGTCGGCGTACCCGGGACCGAAGTGCTCCGCCATCCGCTGCCAGAAGACCGTCAACCGCATGAATCCAGTATCCCGCCCCTGAGAGTGGGGCCCGCCCGGGACCGCTTGCCAAGACCGCTTTCCGCCCTACGGTCTGACGCATGGCCGATACCGGAGCTTCCCCACTCCCCTCCGCGCCCCCGGCGCGCTCCCCGCTCTTCAGCGCCGAGCAGTTCGTGTGGCTCACCGCGCGCGTGCTGGAGCAGCGGTTGTTCGCGTACCACTTCCTGCGCGGCGCGCCGGACGCGGTGGAGGCGGCGCTGGACGCCTATCGCAACGAGGACGGCGGGTACGGGCACGCCCTGGAGCCCGACCTGCGCGGTCCCGTGAGCCAGCCCCTGCACACCGCGCACGCGCTGCGCGTGCTGGACGCCGTCGGGCGCTGCGGCGGACAGCGGGTGGAGCGTGTGTGCCGCTATCTGACCTCCGTCTCCACGGCGGACGGCGCGCTGCCCGCGGTCCACCCGAGCCAGCGCGGATATCCGGCGGCGCCGTTCGTCCCGGTCGTCGACGACCCGCCCAGCGATCTGCTGGCCACCGGCCCGGTGGTGGGGCTGCTGCACCGCAACGAGGTCTGGCACGCCTGGCTGTTCCGGGCCACCGACTTCTGCTGGCAGGCCGTGGAGAACCTGGAGAAGTCGCATCCTTACGAGGTGCAGGCCGCCGTGGCCTTCCTGGACTGCGTTCCCGACCGCCCGCGGGCGCAGGCCGCCGCGGACCGGCTGGGCCGCCTGGTGCGCGAGCAGCGGCTCGTCGCACTGGACCCGGACCGGCTCGACGCCTGCCCGGTGGCCCCCGGTTACGCCCCGGGGGAGCACCACTTCCCGCACGACTTCGCCAGGAGCCCCGCCTCGCTCGCGCGCGCGTGGTTCACCGACGAGGAGATGGCGCGCTCCCTGGACCACCTGGCCGCCGAGCAGCGGTCGGACGGCGGCTGGCCCGTCCGCTGGCGCCGCTGGGCACCGGTTCCCGCGCTCGAGGCACGCCCCATGGTGACGATCGAGGCGCTGCGCACCCTGAGGGCGTACGGCCGCTTCGTGGGCTGATCCGCTCCGAACCGCGGCTGCCCCCCTGACCCCTCCTCTCGGGGCCGCACGCCGCTCAGCCGCCGAGGGCCCGTACGCCCGCCGTCACGAGTACGGCCGCCGCGACGACCACCAGGAACGGCGCGCGCAGCACCAGGGCCACGGCGGCCGCCCCGAGCCCCGCGGCCCGGGCGTCCAGCACCAGCGCGTGCCCCTGGGCGAACGTCTGCTGCGCGGTGAGCGCGGCCAGGAGGGCGACGGGCAGCAGGGCAGCGAGCCGCCGCACGAGGGGCCGTTCGATGACATGGGCCGGCACCAGCAGACCCGCGAGCTTGACGGCGTAGCAGCCGAGCACGGTCAGGCCGATCGCGATCCAGGTGTTCACCGGGCCTCCGCCTCCTCGGGCGCGTCCCCGGGGCCGCGGCCCGCGCGCCGTCCCGACACGAACAGGGCGAGCGGCGCGGCCAGCGCCGCCACCAGGACCGGTACGCCGGCCGGCAGCACGGGCAGCAGGCCGAGGCCGAGCAGCACCGCGAGGCCCGCGACCGCGCGCTCGGTCGCCGTCGTCAGCATCGGCGCGAGCAGGGCCAGGAACACGGCCGGTCCGGCCGCATCCAGCCCCCACGCGCGCGTGTCGCCGATCGCCTTGGCGCCCAGGGCGCCGAGCAGGGTGGTGAGGTTCCACAGCACGTACAGGGCGAGCCCGGTGACCGTGAAGCCGATCCGGGCGGCCCGCCGGGTGGGCTGCGCCAGGGTGACCGCCGTGGTCTCGTCGATCACCCACTGGGCGGCGAGGGGCCGCACCGCGCGCGGGAGCGCGAGCAACTGGGACAGGCGCAGCCCGTAGAAGGCGTTGCGGACGCCCAGGAAGAAGGCCCCGGCCGCGGCGGTGTAGGGGTTGCCTCCGGCGGCGAGGGCGCCGACCAGGGCGAACTGGGAGGCGCCGGTGAAGACCAGGAGGCTCAGCGCGCAGGTCTGCAGGAGCCCTAGTCCGCTGCCGGCCGAGGTCACCCCGAAGGCGAACCCGGACAGGCCCACGGCGATGCCGACGCCGAGGGCGTCTCGTACGACGGCGGCGTCGGGCTTGGCCGAGCCGCCGGATATGTCCACTGTTGCCGTCTGCTGTGCCACACGGGGACCGTATGTTCGAACGTCAGTCCCGGTCTTGTACGTTCTTGCGCTCGCGCTGGTAGGCGCCCGGGGGGACGCCGACGATGCGGGCGAAGTGCCGGTTGAGGTGCGGCTGGTCGGTGAAGCCGACGGCGACGGCCGCCTCGGCCGGCCGGACCCCCTCGTCCAGCAGCAGCCGTGCGCGCCGCACCCGGGCGTCGGTCAGCCAGGTGTGCGGCGGCATGCCGTAGGTCTCGCGAAATGCCCGCAGGAGTGCGAACGGGCTGGTGCCGAGGTCGGCGGCCAACCGCTCCAAGGTCGGCGGCCCGGCCATGTGCTCCTCCAGCACGGCACGCGCGCGGGCCGCGATCCCGGCCCCTGCCGTGCGCGGCCGCCGCTCGGGCAGCGGGTCGCCGTTCAGCCGCAGCAGCCGGGTCACAGCGATCCGCAGCAGGGTGTCGGCGGCCAGCGCGTTGCCCTGCTCGGCGGCGCGCAGCACCTGGTGGACGAGGCGGGCGGCGGCGGGGTCGTCGAGGACGGGACTGACGAAGCCCGGGGTGCCGCGCAGGGTCGTGGTCTCCGCCGCTATCGCCGCCACCACCTCGGGCGAGGGGTAGACCGCGCCGTACCGCCAGCCCTCGGGCACCCCGGCCCGGCCGGTGTGCGGGGTGTCCGGGTTGACCAGCGCGAGGGCCCCCGCGCCCGCGGACACGTCGGAGCCGCCGTGGTGGAACACCTCGACGCCGTCGGCGATGGCGGCGATCACGAAGTTCTCGTGGGTGTGCCGGACGAAGGTCTTGTGGACGTACCGAGCACGCAGCAGGTCCACGCCGGGCAGTTCCTCGTAGCGCCAGTGCCGCGCCCGCTCCACCGCCTGCCGCTCCCGCTCGCGGGGCGGCCGGTCATGCCGCGCTCCGGCCGTTCCTGCCATGGGGCCATTCTCCGTCCGGCCGTTCCCGTTCCGCGTCCCGCGGCCCGCGGCCATTCTCCGTCCGGCCGGTCCCGTTCCGCGTCCCGCGGCCCGCGGCCATTCTCCGTCCGGCCGGTCCCGCCCCCACGGCCGTTTTCCGTCCCGCCGGCCGCCCCACTCCCCGCCCGCCCGGCGGGATGGGGCATTTGCCCAGGTCAGCCCGATTGTCAGTGGTCGGGTGCAGGATGGACGCATGGTCAGCTCAGCACATCGGGCCCTCGACGGCTTCTCCCCCGCGACCCGCGGCTGGTTCACGGGGGCGTTCTCCGCGCCCACCGCGGCCCAGGCGGGCGCGTGGCAGGCCATCCAGGCCGGCTCGGATGTGCTGGTGGTGGCGCCGACCGGCTCCGGCAAGACGCTGGCCGCATTCCTCGCCGCCCTGGACCAGCTGGCCTCGACCCCGCCCCCGGCCGACCCCAGGAAGCGCTGCCGGGTGCTGTACGTCTCACCGCTCAAGGCCCTCGCGGTCGACGTCGAGCGCAATCTGCGCAGCCCGCTGACCGGTATCCGCCAGGAGTCCGTCCGGCTGGGGCTGCCCGAGCCCGAGATCAAGGTCGGCATCCGCTCCGGCGACACCCCGGCCGCCGAGCGCCGCGCCCTGTCCACCCGCCCGCCGGACATCCTGATCACCACCCCCGAATCGCTCTTCCTGATGCTCACCTCGGCCACCCGCGACGCGCTCACGGGCGTGGAGACGGTGATCCTGGACGAGGTGCACGCGGTCGCGGGCACCAAGCGCGGCGCGCACCTCGCGCTCTCCCTGGAGCGCCTGGACGAACTGCTGCCGAAGCCCGCCCGGCGGATCGGCCTGTCGGCGACCGTGCGCCCGGTGGACGAGGTGGCGCGCTACCTCTCGCCGCACCGCAAGGTGGAGATCGTCCAGCCGGAGTCCGGCAAGGAGTTCGACCTCTCGGTGGTCGTCCCGGTCGAGGACATGGGCGAACTGGGCGGCTCCCCCGCCACCGACGCGGCCGAGGGCGGCGAGCGGCCGTCGATCTGGCCGCAGGTCGAGGAGCGGATCGCCGACCTGGTGCAGTCGCACCGCTCCACCATCGTCTTCGCCAACTCCCGGCGCCTGGCCGAGCGGCTGTGCAACCGGCTCAACGAGATCGCCTACGAGCGCGCGACCGGCGAGCCGCTGGCCGAGCACCACGCGCCGGCCCAGCTGATGGGCGGCTCGGGCGCGGCCCAGGGCGCACCCCCGGTGATCGCCCGCGCCCACCACGGCTCGGTGTCCAAGGAGCAGCGCGCGCTGGTCGAGGAGGACCTGAAGGCGGGCCGGCTGCCCGCGGTGGTCGCCACCTCCAGCCTGGAGCTGGGCATCGACATGGGCGCGGTCGATCTCGTCGTCCAGGTGGAGTCCCCGCCCTCGGTCGCCTCCGGGCTCCAGCGCGTGGGCCGCGCCGGGCACCAGGTGGGCGCCGTCTCCACCGGTGTGGTCTTCCCCAAGTACCGGGGCGACCTGGTACAGGCGGCGGTGGTCACCGAGCGGATGCGCACGGGCGCCATCGAGTCCCTGAAGGTGCCCGCGAACCCGCTGGACGTGCTCGCCCAGCAGCTCGTGGCGATGACGGCGCTGGACACCTGGCAGTTCGACGACCTGCTGGCCGTGGTGCGCCGCGCGGCTCCCTTCGCCTCCCTCCCCGAGTCGGCGTTCACGGCGGTCCTGGACATGCTCGCCGGGCGCTACCCGTCGGACGCGTTCGCCGAACTGCGCCCGCGGGTGGTGTGGGACCGGGTGGCCGGCACCATCACCGGCCGGCCCGGCGCCCAACGGCTGGCCGTCACCTCCGGCGGCATCATCCCGGACCGGGGCCTGTTCGGGGTCTTCCTCGCCGGCAGCGACCCCAAGAAGGGCGGCGGCCGGGTCGGCGAGCTGGACGAGGAGATGGTCTACGAGTCCCGTGTGGGCGACGTCTTCACACTGGGCACCAGCTCTTGGCGCATCGAGGACATCACCCGCGACCGGGTGCTGGTCTCGCCCGCGCCGGGCGTGCCGGGCCGGCTGCCGTTCTGGAAGGGCGACCAGCTGGGCCGCCCGCTCGAACTGGGCCGCGCGGTCGGCGCGTTCCTGCGCGAGGTCGGCTCGCTGCCCAAGGACGACGCCCGGCTGCGGCTGCTCACCGCGGGCCTGGACGCATGGGCGGCGGACAACGTGCTGTCCTACCTGGAGGAGCAGCGCGAGGCCTGCGGCCACGTCCCGGACGACCGCACGATCGTGGTGGAGCGCTTCCGTGACGAGCTGGGCGACTGGCGGGTGGTCGTCCACTCCCCCTTCGGCGCCCAGGTGCACGCGCCCTGGGCCCTCGCGCTCGGTGCCCGGCTGTCCGAGCGGTACGGCATGGACGCGCAGGTCATGCACGCCGACGACGGCATCGTGCTGCGCCTGCCCGACGCCGATCTGATGAGCCTGGACCTGCTCGACCACGACCCCATGAGGGCGGGCAGCGAGTACGACAGCGAGCAGGCGCCCGTGGGCGCGGCGGACGTCGCCTTCGACAAGGGCGAGGTCGACCAGGTCGTCACCGACCAGGTCGGCGGCTCGGCCCTGTTCGCCTCCCGGTTCCGCGAGTGCGCCGCGCGCGCCCTGCTGCTACCGCGCCGCAACCCGGGCAAGCGCACCCCGCTGTGGCAGCAGCGCCAGCGGGCTGCCCAACTGCTCCAGGTGGCGAGCGAGTTCGGCTCGTTCCCGATCGTGCTGGAGGCCGTCCGCGAATGCCTCCAGGACGTCTTCGACGTCCCCGGGCTGGCCGAGCTGATGGGCGACATCGAGTCCCGCAAGGTGCGCCTGGTCGAGGTCACCACCCCGGAGCCGTCCCCGTTCGCCCGCTCCCTGCTGTTCGGTTACGTCGCCCAGTTCCTGTACGAGGGCGACTCCCCGCTGGCCGAGCGCCGGGCCGCCGCGTTGTCCCTGGACTCCCGGCTGCTGGCCGAGCTGCTGGGCCAGGCGGAGCTGCGCGAGCTGCTCGACGCCGATGTGCTGACCGAGCTGGAGCGCGAACTCCAGTGGCTGACCGACGACCGCCGGGTCAAGGACGTGGAGGGCGTCGCCGACGTGCTGCGGCTGCTCGGGCCGCTCACCGAGGCCGAGCTGGTCGCGCGCGGCGCCGATCCGCACTGGGTGCGGGAGCTGGCCGGGGCCCGCCGGGCGATCAAGGTCCGGATCTCCGGCGCCGACCACTGGGCGGCGATCGAGGACGCGGGCCGGCTGCGCGACGCGCTCGGCACCGCGCTGCCCGTCGGCGTCCCCGAGGCCTTCACCGAGCCGGTCAAGGACCCCCTGGGCGACCTCCTCGCGCGCTACGCCCGTACGCACGGCCCGTTCACCTCGGCCACCGCGGCCGACCGTTTCGGCCTGGGCGTGGCGATCACCGACGGCGCCCTCCAGCGGCTCGCCGCGAGCGGCCGGGTGGTGCAGGGCGAGTTCCATCCCGCGGGCATCGGCCAGGAGTGGTGTGACGCGACCGTGCTGCGGCGGCTGCGCCGCCGCTCCCTGGCGGCCCTGCGGCACGAGCTGGAACCCGTGCCGCCCGCCGCGCTCGCCCAGTTCCTGCCCCAGTGGCAGCACATCGGCAAGGGGCACGGCCTGCGGGGCATCGACGGACTGGTCCGCGCCGTCGAGCAGTTGCAGGGCGCCTCCGTGCCCGCCTCCGCGCTGGAGAAACTGGTCCTGCCGTCCCGCGTGGCCCACTACACCCCGTCGATGCTGGACGAGTTGACCGCGGCCGGCGAGGTGGTCTGGGCCGGCGCGGGCGCGCTGCCCGGCAAGGACGGCTGGGTCTGCCTCTATCTGGCGGACGCGGCACCGCTGTTGCTCCCGCCCCCGCACCCGCTGGAGCTGACCGCGCTCCACCAGTCCGTCCTGGACGCGCTGTCCGGCGGCTACGGCCTGTTCTTCCGGCAGATCGCCGACCAGGTCCGCGCCACCACCCACCCCGACGCCACGGACCCCCAACTCGCCGACGCCCTCTGGGACCTGGCCTGGTCGGGCCGGCTCACCAACGACACACTGGCGCCGATGCGCGCCCTGCTGGGCTCGGGCCGTACGGCGGGTTCGACCGCCCACCGCGCCAAGCGCTCCGTGCCGCGCGGGCGTTACGGCTCCCTGACGGCCGCCGCCCGCACCGCCTCCCGTACCGGCCCGCCGACCGTCGCGGGGCGTTGGTCGCTGCTGCCCGTCGCCGAGCCCGACGCCACCGTGCGCGCGCACGCGCTGGCCCGCACCCTGCTGGACCGACACGGCGTGGTGACCCGGGGAGCCGTCGCCGCGGAGGGCGTCGAGGGTGGCTTCTCGGCGGTCTACCGGGTGCTGTCCGCCTTCGAGGAGAGCGGCCAGGCCAGGCGCGGTTACGTGGTCGAGGGGCTGGGCGCGGCCCAGTTCGCCATGGACGGCGCGGTGGACCGGCTGCGCGCGGTGGCCAACGCCCGCGACCGGGGCGAGGCCGCGCTGCCCGCCCCGGCCCCGCCTCACGGCTTCACCCCCGCCGATCCGGACGGCTTCCCCGGTACCGACGGCGATCCCCACGGCCACACGCCGTCCGGCGCCGAGGGCGGCTTCGCCCACCCGGGTCCCGACGACGGCTTCGCCTGGCCCCCGGCCGGCCTCCCGCCCACCGCGCCCAATGAGTACGTCTCGTCCCGCGACCTCCCCGACCCCTTCTCCGCCCCCGGCTACGGCGGCCCCCGGGGCGGCGGGGCCACCGGTTACGGCGCGGCCCCGCTCGGGGGGTACGGCGAGCAGCGCACCCGGGGCCGTTCCCCCGTCCCGCGAGCCGTGGTGCTCGCCGCCGCCGACCCGGCGAACGCCTACGGCGCGGCCCTGCCCTGGCCCGAGCCGCCGACCGGGGCCGGGCACAAGCCGGGCCGCAAGGCGGGCTCCCTGGTCGTCCTGGTGGAGGGCGAGCTGACCCTGTACATGGAGCGCGGCGGCAAGACGCTCCTAGCCTGGCCCGTCGCCCCCGACACTGCGGCCGCGGACGACCCCCGGCTGCGCACGGCCGCCGAGGCCCTCGCCGAGGCCGCCCGCGCCGGCTCCCTCGGCACGGTCACGGTCGAGCGGATCAACGGCACCCCAGCCCTGACCTCCCCGACCGGCTCCCTCCTGGAAGGAGCGGGCTTCGTGGCCACGCCGCGCGGCCTGCGCCTGAGAGCGTGACCCCGGTCCCCGCGGCCCGCCGCCCTGCCGCCCCGCCGTGGCACCCTTGGACCCATGCCCGAAGGTGACACGGTCTGGCAGGCCGCGCGGCGGCTGCACGAGGCCCTCGCGGGCAAGGCGCTGACCCGCAGCGACTTCCGGGTGCCGAAGTACGCCACGGTCGACCTCACCGGCCGCCGGGTGCTGAGCACCGTCCCGCGCGGCAAGCACCTGCTCACCCGCTTCGAGGGCGGTCTGACCCTGCACACGCATCTGCGGATGGAGGGCTCCTGGAAGGTGTACGGCACGGGCGAGCGCTGGCGGGGCGGACCGGCGCACCAGATCCGCGCGATCCTCGCCACCGCCGACCGCACGGCCGTCGGCTATCGCCTCCAGGTCCTGGAATTGCTGCGCACCACCGAGGAGGAGCGGGTCGTCGGTCATCTCGGACCCGATCTGCTCGGCCCGGACTGGGACCCGGAGCGTGCCCTGGACCGGCTGCTCGCGGACCCGGCCCGCCCGCTCGGCGAGGCCCTGCTGGACCAGCGCAATCTGGCCGGAATCGGCAACATCTACAAGAGCGAACTGTGTTTCCTGCTCGGCGTCACCCCCTGGCTGCCGGTCGGCGCGCTGCCCGCGGACCGCGCCGAGAAGCTGCCGGGCCTCGCCCAGCGGCTGCTGGAGGCCAACCGCGACCGCCCGGTCCGCCGGACCACCGGGCTGCGCCACCACGACCTGTTCGTCTACGGTCGCGCGCCTCGCCCCTGTCTGCGCTGCCACACCTCGGTCCGCGTGGCCGACCAGGGCGACGGTTCCCAGGACCGCCCCACCTACTGGTGCCCCACCTGCCAGACCGGCCCCGCCCCGGCACCGGGCGCGCCCCAGCGCTGGCGCGAGCGCCACCGCCGCACTCCCACCTGACCGCCCGGCGACCAGCGACCGGCGACCGGCGGTCACCAACCCCAGCCCCAGCCCCAGTCGGCCCGCACAGCCGGACCACCTTCACTACGGCCCGGATATCTCACCCGAACGAGACCCCGCCACCCCCGCGTCCTCCACCCCCGCGTCCGCCACCCTCTCCCCCGCCCGCCAGGCCGCCGCCCAGCGCCCGGAGTCCAGCGCCCCCGCCGCCCGTCCCTTGGGCGCGCAGTGCACTGGCAGCACGCTCAGTCCCCACCCGCCGGCCGCGACGGCCGCTTCCAGGACGCCCGCGCCCTGCCCCAGGGCGAGCCGCAGCACGGCCCACCACCACACCGCGCCGCATCCCAGCGCCACCGTCCGGCGCACCGTACGCCCGGTCATGCCCGCCACCACCTCCCGCCGGACGCCGCCCCGTCGTGCCCGCCCCGCGCGCCAGGCGCGTCACGGGCTCGTGGTCGCGGCGCCGGGCCGCCGGCCCGGCCCGTACCGGGCCCCGAGCCGCACCGGCAATCGCTACGCGTTCTCCGCCTGGAACATCCAGTGGTGCTTCTCCAGGTCCGCGGTGATCCCGATGAAGAGGTCCTGGGTGACCGGGTCCGGCTCCGCTGTGGCCTGCACCCGCTCCCGCATCCGGCCGATCACCGCGCCGAGGGCGTCCACCATCGTGCCCACCGCGTCCCCGTCCTTGATCCAGCCCGACGGGGTGGTCTTGATGCCGCTGCCGGAGGCGACCGTGGCGGCACGGCCGTCGGGCGGGATGCCCAGCGCCGAGGCGCGCTCGGCCACCGTGTCGGAGTGGGTGCGGGCGGAGGCGACGACCTCGTCCAGCTGGAGGTGGACCGACCGGAAACGGGGCCCGACGATGTTCCAGTGGATCTGCTTGCCGGCCAGGGACAGGTCCACCAGATCGACCAGGGCGCCCTGCAACGCCTCGGACACGGTCTTCAGGTCCGCGTCGGCCAATGGGCTCTTCACGACGTACATCCGCTTCCTCCGGCGGTCGGGCGGCCCTCACGGCCGTCACGTCCCTCCACCATGACCGCCCGGCCGGATACCGGCAAACGGACGCATACCGGGCAGGCACCGTGCGTCACCGACGCACCATCGGTCCCCAGGGCATCACGTGCACCACGTGGGCGACCCGGCACAGCACAAGGCCCCGGCCGCGCCCCCGGGTTGGATCCCGGGAGCCCCGGCCGGGGCCTCACTGTGTCTGTCGGTCGGACCGCCGGAAGACTCAGGCGGCGACCACGTCCACCGCCTTCGCGGGTGCCTTGATGGTCACCCGTTCCGGTGGCACACCGGTCACCGAGACAGAACCCAGCATCGGACGGACCGGCGTGGGCACGGGCTCGGTGGCCGCGGCGGACTGGGCCAGCTCGGCGAGCGCCAGCTCGTCGCTCACTTCTCGCATGAGTTCCGACATCCGTACGTCCAGCGCGTCGCAGATGGCGGAGAGCAGCTCGGAGGAAGCCTCCTTCTGCCCCCGCTCCACCTCGGAGAGATAGCCGAGTGAGACTCGGGCGGACGAGGAGACTTCGCGCAGAGTACGGCCCTGGCGTTGGCGCTGCCGACGCAGCACGTCACCCAGCAGGCGACGGAGCAGAATCATCGGTGGCTCCCTCCTCGGACCGCGTAGCCGCATCCTTCACGCCCCACCGTACCGCCTCGCGCTGCGGCCGTGCGGGGAGCGATGTCGTGTTCACTCAGGGCTGCAAACATCAAAACCCCCCGTTCCGTTCCGTATCCTGTGCCCGCTCATTCCCATACTGTTCGCCCGCAACCTGCTCCAGGAGCAGTGCGAGTACGCTCCGTACACTCTCCATACGAATTTCCGTACGGCTGCCGTTCAACCGCAGGGCCTCCACTTTTCCGCCACCGGCGGAACGAGCGGCTGCCGTCAGCGGTCCGTCGACGGCCACGAAGACCGTACCGACCGGTTGGCCGTCCTGTGGGTCGGGGCCGGCGACCCCGGTGGTCGCGATGCCCCAGTCGGCCCCCAGAGCCTTTCGCACCCCGGCCGCCATCTGTTCCGCGACCTGCGGGTCCACCGCTCCCTGCCGCTCCAGCAGGGTGGCGTCGACGCCCAGCAGCCGGTGCTTCAGCTCGGTGGCGTAGGCGGTGACCGAGCCCCGGAACACCTTGGACGCCCCGGGCACCGCGGTGATCTCCGCCGCGACCAGTCCACCCGTGAGCGACTCGGCGACCGCGAGGGTCTCGCCCCTCACCGTCAGTAGTCTCACCAGGTCGGTGGCCGGAGAACTCACGCTTCCTTCTCCTCCAACGCCGCCGCGCGCTCGGCGATTCCCCGCCGGCGCAGCACAATGGCCTGTCTTACATAGTCGAGACCGGTGGCAACGGTCAGGACGACCGCCGCGGCCATCACCCAGAACCGCAGTGTGGCCAGCCATCCCGTCAGCGCCAGCACATACATCCCGACCGCGACGCCCTGAGTGAGGGTCTTGAGCTTGCCGCCGCGGCTGGCCGGGATCACGCCATAGCGAATGACCAGAAAACGCAGCAGGGTGATGCCGAGTTCCCGGCCGAGGATCACGATCGTCACCCACCACGGCAGATCGCCGAGGGACGACAGACAGATCAGCGCCGCCCCCATGATCGCCTTGTCGGCGATGGGGTCGGCGATCTTTCCGAAGTCGGTGACGAGGTTGTAGGTGCGCGCCAGATGACCGTCGAACAGGTCGGTGATCATGGCGATGGCGAAGGCCGCCCAGGCGAGGGAGCGCCAGGCCGGGTCGTATCCGCCGCCCGCCAGCATCAGCGCCACGAAGCCCGGCACCAGCACCAGCCGGAGCATGGTCAGCAGATTGGCGACGTTCCACACGCTCGCCTGGTTGACCGCCGCGGCGGTGATCTTCCCGCCGCGTGCGGGCCGTCCGTCGGCCGACGGACCGGCGCCGGGAGCGGATTCGGGTGCGGGACCGGAGACCTCGGGAGCCACGCCGTCGGCAGCGGCGGCGCCCCGGGCGCCGTGCGCGCCGGAGGAGCCGCCCGCGGCGGATGCCGGGACTCCGGTCATCTGCCCGCCTCCTCACTACACGCGAGCGAGCCGGTCAGCGGCTCGGCCACCAGGTCGACACCCTCCGTACCGACCACCTTCGCCTCGACCATACGTCCGACGGCAAGGCCCTCGCCGCTCGTGAGCAGCACCTGGCCGTCGGTCTCGGGCGCCTGGTGCGCGGCGCGGCCGTACACGCCCTCCTCGCCGTCCACCGACTCCACCAGGACGTGCACACTCTCGCCGACGCGCTCCTCGGCGCGCTGCGAGACCAGTTCCTCGGCGAGCCGGGAGATGTGGGCCAGGCGCTCGGCGACGACGTCCTCGTCCAGCTTGTTGTCGTAGGTGGCCGCCTCGGTGCCCTCCTCGTCGGAGTAGCCGAAGACGCCGATGGCGTCCAGGCGGGCACCGTTCAGGAACCGCTCCAGCTCCGCCAGGTCCGCCTCGCTCTCGCCGGGGAAGCCGACGATGAAGTTGGAGCGCACACCGGCCTGGGGGGCCTTGGAACGGATGGTGTCGAGCAGCTCGAGGAAGCGGTCGGTGTCGCCGAAGCGGCGCATCGAGCGCAGCACGCCGGGAGCGGAGTGCTGGAAGGACAGGTCGAAGTACGGCGCGATCTTGGGCGTCGAGGTGAGCACGTCGATCAGCCCGGGGCGCATCTCGGCCGGCTGGAGGTAGCTGACCCGGATCCGCTCGATGCCGTCGATGCCGGCCAGTTCGGGCAGCAGGGACTCCAGCAGGCGGATGTCGCCCAGGTCCTTGCCGTAGGAGGTGTTGTTCTCGGAGACCAGCATGATCTCCTTCACGCCCTGCTCGGCCAGCCAGCGCGACTCGTTGAGCACATCACTGGGGCGGCGGGAGATGAAGGAGCCGCGGAAGGACGGGATGGCGCAGAAGGAGCAGCGCCGGTCGCAGCCGGAGGCGAGCTTCACCGAGGCCACCGGGGAGCCGTCCAGACGGCGGCGCAGGGGCGCGCGGGGGCCGGAGGCGGGGGCCACGCCCTCCGGGAGGTCGGCCGGGCCGTGGCCGGGCAGCGCGACGGCGGCCGCCGAGTCCTGGCGCTCGGCCGGGCTGATCGGCAGCAGCTTGCGGCGGTCGCGCGGGGTGTGCGAGGCGTGGATGCCGCCGGACAGGATGGTCTGCAGACGATCGGAGATGTCCGCGTAGTCGTCGAAGCCGAGCACGCCGTCGGCCTCGGGCAGCGCCTCGGCGAGCTCCTTGCCGTACCGCTCGGCCATGCAGCCCACCGCCACGACGGCCTGGGTTCTGCCGTGGTCCTTGAGGTCGTTGGCCTCCAGGAGGGCGTCGACGGAGTCCTTCTTGGCGGCTTCGACGAAGCCGCAGGTGTTGACCACGGCGACGTCGGCTTCCGCGGCGTCCTCGACGAGCTGCCAGCCGTCCGCCTCCAAACGGCCTGCGAGCTCTTCGGAGTCCACCTCGTTACGAGCGCAGCCGAGAGTGACGAGTGCGACGGTACGGCGTTCAGGCATGGGCTCAAGAGTACTTTGTCTCACCGACAGCCCATGTCGACGGGGTTGGCCGAACCCGGCCGACCCCGTCGGCGACGTGCCGCCGAGGGCGGTCAGCCCGCTACCGGGTCGCCCTTGGTGTAGGTCAGGCGCTCCACGGCGCCGGGCCGGAAGTTGTCCTCGATCTTCTTGCCGTTGACGTACAGCTCGATCGCGCCGGCGTCCCCGAGGATGAGGTTGATCTTGGTGTTGTCCTGGAACGTCTTGGACTGCCCCTTGTCCAGCAGGCCGTCGAAGAGCATCCGGCCGTTGTGGTCCTTGGCCGAGATCCAGCTGCGTCCGTTGGGCGCGCTGACCTGGACGGTCACCTTGTCCTGGGGGGCGGCCGCGATGGCGCTGTCGGTGGGCTCGGGGGTCGGGTCGGCGGGCTTGTCCCTGGTCGGCGCGGGCGAGGCCGACTTGCCGGCGGCGGGCGTGGAGCCCTCGGCCAGCTGGGACTTCGCGTCGCTGCTGCCGCCGCCGCCCTTGACGGCGGTGAAGCCGACGAAACCGATCACGACGACGATCGCGGCGACCATGGCCGCGGTCCAGTTCGGGCCGCGCCGCTCGGGCCGGATCCGCTCGGCCTCGAACAGGGGTGCGGCCGGAGTGGGCGCGGGCCGGCCGCCGTGTTCCGCGTCGTACTGGGCGACGAGCGGTTCGGGATCGAGGTGGACGGCCCTGGCCAGCGTGCGGATGTGGCCGCGCGCGTACACGGCACCGCCACAGGGGCCGAAGTCGTCCGCCTCGATGGCGTGCACGATGGCGAGGCGGACACGAGTGGCGCTGCTGACGTCGTCCACGGTGAGCCCGGCCGCGATCCGCGCCTGCTGGAGGGCACGGCCCACGGAAATCCGGGCTTCCTGGGACTCGTCTGGGAAGGGACGCTCGTCTTCAGGGGAGTTGCCGATGGACACGGGGGCGCCTTTCGAGCGTGTAGCCACCTGTGCTGGAAGCTCAGTCTAGGGGGGGTACGAAAGGGTGGGGCAACCGGGCGGTACGACTTTCTACGCCATCGGAATGGCCCGACAATCCGGTGGCTGGACAGGCGCGTGCCCCGCAACGGGAGGCTCACCCGTCCTCTCGCTCAACTTGACGTGGGACGAAGGGAAACGGTTGCCCGCCGCTCTCTAACGGGTGGATCACGACGACGGTCGAGCACGGCGGGCCCGCCGCCCGGCAGACCTCGCGTGAACCGGGCGGCTCTTCGTACTATCCCTCAGTCTCACCGCGGATCAGGGCGAGCACGCCGTCCAGTTCATCCGGTTTCACCAGAACGTCACGCGCCTTGGAGCCCTCGCTGGGTCCCACGATGTTGCGGGACTCCATGAGGTCCATGAGCCGGCCGGCCTTGGCGAAGCCGACGCGCAGCTTGCGCTGGAGCATGGACGTGGAGCCGAACTGGGTGGAGACGACCAGCTCGGCCGCCTGGCACAGCAGGTCGAGGTCGTCGCCGATGTCCTCGTCGATCTCCTTCTTCTGCTTGGTGCCGACCGTGACGTCGTCCCGGAAGACCGGGGTCATCTGCTCCTTGCAGTGCCGGACGACGGCCGCGACCTCCTCCTCGGTCACGAAGGCGCCCTGCATACGGGTCGGCTTGTTGGCGCCCATCGGCAGGAAGAGGCCATCGCCCTTGCCGATCAGCTTCTCGGCGCCGGGCTGGTCCAGGATGACGCGGGAGTCGGCCAGCGAGGAGGTGGCGAAGGCGAGCCGGGAGGGCACGTTGGCCTTGATCAGACCGGTGACCACGTCGACGGAGGGGCGCTGGGTGGCGAGCACCAGGTGGATGCCGGCCGCACGGGCGAGCTGGGTGATGCGCACGATCGCGTCCTCGACGTCGCGCGGGGCGACCATCATCAGGTCGGCCAGCTCGTCCACGATCACCAGCAGATAGGGGTACGGCTGGAGCTCGCGCTCGCTGCCCTCCGGCGGCTTGACCTTGCCCTCGCGCACGGCCCGGTTGAAGTCGTCGATGTGCCGGTAGCCGTAGGCCGCGAGGTCGTCGTAGCGCAGGTCCATCTCGCGCACCACCCACTGCAGCGCCTCGGCGGCCCGCTTGGGATTGGTGATGATCGGCGTGATCAGGTGCGGGATGCCCTCGTAGGCGGTCAGCTCGACCCGCTTGGGGTCGACCAGGATCATCCGCACGTCCTCCGGGGTCGCCCGCATCATGATCGAGGTGATCAGACAGTTGATGCAGGACGACTTGCCGGAGCCGGTGGCGCCCGCGACCAGCATGTGCGGCATCTTCGCCAGCGAGTGCATGACGTAGCCGCCCTCGACGTCCTTGCCGAAGGCGACCAGCATCGGGTCGTCGTCCTCGGCGGACTCCGCGAGGCGCAGCACGTCGCCGAGGTTGACCATCTCCCGGTCGGTGTTGGGGATCTCGATGCCCACCGCGGACTTGCCGGGGATGGGGCTGATGATCCGCACGTCGGGGCTGGCGACGGCGTACGCGATGTTCTTGGTGAGCGCGGTGATCCGCTCCACCTTGACGGCGGGGCCGAGTTCCACCTCGTAGCGGGTGACCGTCGGGCCCCGGGTGAAGCCGGTGACGGCGGCGTCGACCTTGAACTCGGTGAAGACCTGGGTGAGCGCGGCGACTATGGCGTCGTTGGCGGCGCTGCGGGCCTTGCCGGGGCCGCCGCGCCGGAGCAGGTCCAGGGCGGGCAGCGCATAGGTGACGTCCCCGGACAGTTGCAGCTGCTCGGCCCGGGAGGGCAGGTCGCGGGGCTCGTCGGGGGCCTTCTTGGTGAGGTCGGGTACGACGGACCCGCTCGCGGTCTTCCGCTGCTCGGGGCGCGCGGCCGGGACCGGCTTCGCGGGCGGCTCGGGCGCCGGCACCGGGGTGGTCTCCTCGCGGTCGCCGACGCTGACGCCCTGGGTGAGGTCGGCGACCAGCGGGGAGGGCGGCATGCCGTGCAGGACGGCGCCGTCGAGCGCGGCGGCGGCAGCGGCGGCCACGTCCACGGCGTCCATCGGCCGCTGCGGGTCCGGCTGGGGCACCGCGGAGCGCCTGGGGCGGCCGCGGCGGCGCGTGAGGGCCTCTTCCTCGGCGCCGTCCGGGTCGTACGCCCCGGGCCCGGCCGAGCGCTTGCGGGAGCGGGCGGGCAGCGCCTCGCGCCACTGCTCCTCGTAGCGCTCGTCGTCCTCGGTGTACTCCTCCGTCTCGTGGTCGTGCAGGACGCCCAGCCGCACGCCCAGGGCACGCAGCCGCTGCGGGATGGCGTTGACCGGGGTGGCGGTGACCACGAGCAGCCCGAAGACGGTCAGCAGCACCAGCAGGGGCACGGCGAGCATCTCGGTCAGGGCGTACGTCAGCGGGGTGGCCGCGGCCCAGCCGATGAGGCCGCCGGCGTCCCTTATGGCCTGCATCCCGTCGCCGCGGGCGGGCGAGCCGCACGCGATGTGCACCTGGCCGAGCACGCCGATGACGAGCGCGGACAGGCCGATCACGATCCGTCCGTTGGCCTCGGGTTTCTCCGGGTGCCGGATCAGCCGTACGGCGATCACCGCGAGCAGTATCGGCACCAGCAGGTCGAGCCGGCCGAAGGCGCCGGTGACCAGGACCTCCACCAGGTCGCCGACCGGGCCCTTGAGGTCGGCCCAGGTGCCGGCGGCGACGATCAGCGCGATGCCGAACAGCAGCAGCGCGACGCCGTCCTTGCGATGGGCCGGGTCGAGGTTGCGCGCACCCTGTCCTATGCCGCGGAAGACGGCGCCCACCGCGTGCGCGAGACCGAGCCAGAGGGCACGCACCAGGCGGAACAGCCCCCCGGTGGGGCTCGGCGCCGGCCTCGGCGGGACCTTCTTCGCCGCGGCCTTCCTGGCGGGTGCCTTCTTGGCGGGCGCCTTCTTGGCCGGGGCCTTCTTCACGACGGCCTTCCGCGCCGGAGCCTTCGCGGGAGCGACCGCCTTCTTCGCGGGCTGCTTCTTGGCTGCGGAGGGACGTGAGGCCATGGAAGTGAGGTTACCGGGGGAGACGACAGCGGACACGTGTGCCCACAGCTTCACCCGTTCGTGTCGCCCCGGCCGGGGCACGGAACTGACGGGGACTCACGGGCAACGGGGCACCGGCGCGGATCAGTTGGGCGACGACAACGCCGAGCCACCGGCCCCGGTGCCGGGCTCCAGTGCGTCGAGGGCGCGGCGCAACCCGGTGAGTTTGCGCTCCAGATGGGCCGCCGTGGCCACCGCGGCCGCGTCCGCCGAGTCGTCGTCCAACTGCTTGGACAGCGCCTCGGCCTGCTCCTCGACGGCCGCGAGCCGCGCGGACAGCTCGGCGAGCAGCCCGGCCGACTCCTTGCCGCCGACCGCGCCCTTGCCGCCCTCCAACTGGAGCCGAAGCAGCGCCGCCTGCTCGCGCAGCTGGCAGTTCTTCATGTACAGCTCGACGAAGACCGAGACCTTCGCGCGCAGCACCCACGGGTCGAACGGCTTGGAGATGTAGTCCACCGCGCCGGCCGCGTAACCCCGGAAGGTGTGGTGCGGGCCATGGTTGATCGCCGTGAGGAAGATGATCGGGATGTCGCGGGTCCGCTCGCGCCGCTTGATGTGCGCCGCGGTCTCGAACCCGTCCATGCCCGGCATCTGGACGTCCAGCAGAATGACCGCGAAATCGTCAGTGAGCAGCGCTTTGAGCGCTTCCTCCCCGCTCGATGCCCGCACCAGCGTCTGATCGAGCGCAGAGAGGATGGCCTCCAGCGCCAGCAGATTCTCCGGCCGGTCATCGACCAGGAGGATCTTGGCCTTCTGCACCATGGCCCGCCCTCCTCGCCCCGGCGGTACACCGGGCGCCGCCCCAGGGGACGACTCCCTTTCGCCGCCCGTCCTTGTGCCGGTCATCGTAGCCGCACCCCGCTCGTCGCCACACCCTGTCACCGCGATGTCACCGCGCACGTAGCGGAAACGCGGCGGGAACCCGGATGGTTCCCGGAACCCCACGTTCCCATACGTCCGCACCCACCTTAGGCGGGCGGCTCCCCGCGACCGCCGAGGGTTCCCCGGTGTTCACAGCACGGTCGGCCGATCCCGTCACTTCCCCCGCATCCACTCCTGGAGCACGCCGAGCAGATGGTCCGAGTCGACCGGCTTGGTCACGTAGTCGGACGCGCCCGCCTCGATCGCCTTCTCCCGGTCGCCCTTCATCGCCTTCGCGGTCAGCGCGATGATCGGCAACCCGGCGAACTGCGGCATCCTGCGGATCGCCGTCGTCGTCGCGTAGCCGTCCATCTCGGGCATCATGATGTCCATCAGGACGACCGCCACGTCGTCGTGCTGCTCCAGGACCTCGATGCCCTCACGGCCGTTCTCGGCGTACAGCACCGACAGGCCGTGCTGCTCCAGGACGCTGGTGAGCGCGAAGACATTGCGGATGTCGTCGTCGACGATCAGCACCTTCTGGCCGCCGAAGCGCACCCCGCGCGCGGACGGCGCGCTGTCCTGCTCGGGCACCGCCGCCCACTGCTCGGCGCGCTGCTCCCCCTGCGGCAGGCTCCGCCGGCGGCGCCGGAACAGCGCCGCGGGGCCGTTCTGCATCTCCATGTACGACTTGACCTCGGCCGGCGTCTCGATCTCCGAAGCGGACAGCTGCGAGGACTGCTCCGCGTCCGAGGCGGCCAGGTCACCGGCCTCCGGCGGGGCCACGGACTGCTGGTAGCCCTGCGGCGGCAGCTCGCTCGGGTACAGCGGCAGGTACAGCGTGAACGTGGAGCCGCGGCCCGGTTCGCTCTGCGCGTGGATCTCACCGCCGAGCAGCTGCGCGATCTCCCGCGAGATGGACAGGCCGAGCCCCGTGCCGCCGTACTTGCGGCTGGTGGTGCCGTCCGCCTGCTTGAACGCCTCGAAGATCACCCGCATCTTGCTGGCCGCGATGCCGATGCCCGTGTCCGTCACCGAGAACGCGATCAGCTCGCCCTCCGGATCGGTCAGCGACCCGGCCTCCAGCAGCTGCTCCCGGATGTTCCGCGGCACGTCCGCGCCCGCCGGCCGGATGACCAGCTCCACCGACCCCGAGTCGGTGAACTTCACCGCGTTGGACAGCAGGTTGCGCAGCACCTGGAGCAGCCGCTGCTCGTCGGTGTGCAGAGTCGCGGGCAGCTCCGGGGAGACCCGCACCGACAGGTCCAGGCCCTTCTCCGCGGTCAGCGGCCGGAAGGTGGCCTCCACGTAGTCCACGAGCTGGACGAGCGCGATCCGGGTCGGCGAGACGTCCATCTTGCCCGCCTCGACCTTGGCCAGGTCCAGGATGTCGTTGATCAGCTGGAGCAGGTCGGACCCGGCACCGTGGATGGTCTCGGCGAACTCGACCTGCTTGGGCGAGAGATTGCCCTCGGCGTTGTCGGCGAGCAGCTTGGCCAGGATCAGCAGCGAGTTCAGCGGCGTGCGCAACTCGTGCGACATGTTGGCCAGGAACTCGCTCTTGTAGCGCATCGACACCGCGAGCTGCTCGGCGCGCTCCTCCAGGACCTGCCGGGCCTCCTCGATCTCGGTGTTCTTCACCTCGATGTCCCGGTTCTGCCGGGCCAGCAGCTCGGCCTTCTCCTCCAGTTCGGCGTTGGACGCCTGGAGCGCCTTCTGCCGGTTCTCCAACTCCGCCGACCGCTCGCGCAGTTGCTCGGTCAGCTCCTGCGACTGCTTGAGCAGCTGCTCGGTCTTGGTGTTGACCGAGATGGTGTTGACGCTGGTCGCGATGACCTCGGCGATCTGGTTGAGGAAGTCCTTCTGGATCTGCGTGAACTTCGTGAACGAGGCCAGCTCGATCACGCCGAGCACCTTGTCCTCGAACAGCACCGGCAACACGATCACCTGGGCCGGCGGGGCCTCGCCGAGCCCGGAGGAGATCTTCAGGTAGCCGCTGGGCGCGTCCGAGACCAGGATGGTGCGCTTCTCCTGGGCAGCCGTGCCGACCAGCGCCTCACCGGGCCGGAACGACGTCGGCATGGAGCCCATCGAATAGCCGTAGGAGCCGAGCATCCGCAGCTCGTAGGCGTTCTTGCCGTCACCGGCGGCCTTGCCCTCCACGAGCGGCATCGCCAGGAAGAACGCGCCGTGCTGCGCGGAGACCACCGGCGTCAGCTCGCTCATGATCAGCGACGCCACGTCCTGGAGGTCCCGGCGGCCCTGCATCAGCGCGGAGATGCGGGCCAGGTTGCCCTTGAGCCAGTCCTGCTCCTTGTTCGCGATCGTGGTGTCGCGCAGGTTGGCGATCATCTTGTTGATGTAGTCCTGGAGTTCCTGGATCTCGCCGGACGCGTCGACGTCGATCTTCAGGTTCAGGTCGCCGCGGGTCACCGCGGTCGCCACCCGCGCGATGGCGCGCACCTGCCGGGTCAGGTTCCCGGCCATCTCGTTCACCGACTCGGTCAGGTCCCGCCAGGTGCCGTCCACGTCCCGCACCCGCGCCTGCCCGCCGAGCTGGCCCTCGGTGCCCACCTCGCGGGCCACCCGGGTGACCTCCTCGGCGAAGCTGGACAGCTGGTCCACCATGGTGTTGATCGTCGTCTTCAGCTCGAGGATCTCGCCGCGCGCGTCGATGTCGATCTTCTTGGTCAGGTCGCCCTTGGCGATGGCCGTGGTGACCATCGCGATGTTGCGCACCTGGCCGGTCAGATTGGACGCCATCTGGTTCACCGACTCGGTGAGGTCCTTCCAGGTGCCCGCCACGCCCGGCACGTGCGCCTGGCCGCCCAGGATGCCGTCCGTGCCCACCTCGCGGGCCACCTTGGTGACCTGGTCGGCGAACGAACTCAGCGTCTTGACCATGGTGTTGATGGTGTCGGCGAGCTGCGCGACCTCACCGCGTGCCTCGATCGTCACCTGCCGCGTCAGATCACCGTTGGCGACCGCCGCCGCCACCTGGGAGATGTTCCGCACCTGCATGGTCAGGTTGTTGGCCATCAGGTTGACGTTGTTGCTCAGGTCCTTCCAGATGCCCGTGACACCCGGCACGTGCGCCTGCCCGCCGAGGATTCCCTCGGTGCCCACCTCGCGCGCCACCCGGGTCACCTGCTCGGCGAAGCTGGACAGCTGGTCGACCATGGTGTTCACCGTGGTGACCAGCTCCAGGATCTCGCCCTTGGCGTCGACGGTGATCTTCTTCGACAGATCGCCCTTGGCGACCGCGGTCGTGACCTCGGCGATGTTGCGCACCTGGATCGTCAGGTTGTTCGCCATGAAGTTCACCGACTGCGTGAGGTCCTTCCAGGTGCCGGAGACCCCCTGCACCTCGGCCTGCCCGCCGAGGATGCCCTCCGTACCCACCTCACGGGCCACCCTGGTGACCTCCTGGGCGAACGACGACAGCTGGTCCACCATCGTGTTCAGGGTGTTCTTCAGCTCCAGGATCTCCCCGCGCGCGTCCACGGTGATCTTCTGGGAGAGGTCACCGCGCGCCACCGCGGTGGCGACCTGCGCGATGTTGCGCACCTGGGCCGTCAGGTTCCCGGCCATGCCGTTCACCGAGTCCGTCAGGTCCCGCCACACGCCGGCGACGCCGGGCACCTGCGCCTGACCGCCCAGCCGGCCCTCGGTGCCCACGTCCCGCGCCACCCGGGTCACCTGGTCGGCGAACGCGGACAGCTGATCGACCATCGTGTTGATCGTGTTCTTCAGTTCCAGGATCTCGCCGCGCGCGTCGACGTCGATCTTCTGCGACAGATCGCCGTTGGCCACCGCCGTGGTCACCTGGGCGATGTTGCGCACCTGCGACGTGAGGTTGCCGGCCATGAAGTTGACGGAGTCCGTCAGCTCCTTCCAGGTGCCCGAGACGCCGTCCACCCGCGCCTGACCGCCCAGCCGGCCCTCGGTGCCCACATCCCGCGCCATCCGCGTCACCTGGTCGGCGAAGCTCGACAGCTGGTCCACCATGGTGTTCACGGTGTTCTTCAGCTTGAGCATCTCGCCGGAGACGTCCACGGTGACCTTCTGCGACAGATCGCCGTTGGCCACCGCCGTGGTCACCTGGGCGATGTTGCGCACCTGCCCGGTGAGGTTGCGGAACGCCGTGTTGACGGAGTCCGTCAGGTCCTTCCACGTACCGGCCGCACCCGGTACCTGCGCCTGGCCGCCCAGCTCGCCCTCGACGCCGATCTCCCGCGCCACCCGCGTCACCTCGGCACCGAACGCGGACAGCTGGTCCACCATGCCGTTGACGGTGTTCTTCAGTTCCAGCATCTCGCCGGCCACGTCCACCGTGACCTTCTGCGACAGATCACCGCTGGCCACCGCGGTCGTCACGGCGGCGATGTCCCGCACCTGCGTGGTCAGGTTCCGGAACACCGTGTTGACCGAGTCCGTCAGGTCCTTCCAGGTTCCCGCCGCGCCCGGCACGTTCGCCTGGCCGCCGAGCCGGCCCTCCGCGCCGACCTCGTTGGCGACGCGCGTCACCTCGTCCGCGAAGATCCGCAGCGTCTCGGTCATCTGGTTGATGGTCTGGGCGAGCTGCGCCACCTCGCCGCGCGCCTGGACGGTCACCTTCTGCGACAGGTCGCCGTTGGCGACGGCCGTGGTCACCTGCGAGATCCCGCGCACCTGGGCGGTGAGGTTGCCCGCCATCGTGTTGACGGAGTCGGTCAGCTCCTGCCAGACGCCGGCCACCTCGGGCACCTGCGCCCGGCCGCCGAGGATGCCCTCGGTGCCCACTTCCCGGGCCACCCGCGTGACCTCCGAGGAGAAGGCCGACAGCTGGTCCACCATCGTGTTGACGGTGTTCTTCAGCTCCAGCATCTCGCCCGCGACGTGCACGGTCACCTTGCGCGACAGATCGCCCTTGGCGACCGCCGTCGTCACCAGGGCGATGTCCCGCACCTGGGCGGTGAGCCGGTCCGCCATGGTGTTGACGGACTCGGTCAGGTCCTTCCAGGAACCCGACATCCCGCGCACCCGGGCCTGACCGCCCAGCTTGCCCTCGGTGCCGACCTCGCTGGCCACCCGCGTGACCTCGTCGGTGAACGTCGACAACTGGTCGACCAGGTTGTTGACCGTGCGGCCGACCTTCAGGAACTCGCCCCGCAGCGGATGCCCGGTGCCGCCGTCCGGCGCCTGCGCCCGCAGCTCCATCCGCGGCGACAGATCGCCCTCCGCGACCGCCGTGAGCACCCGGCCGACCTCCGACACGGGCCGCACCAGATCGTCGACCAGCGCGTTCGAGTGGTCGATCGCCGTCGCCCAGGAGCCCTCGCAGGCCCCGGTCTCGAGCCGTTCCGTGAGCTTGCCCTCGCGGCCCACCATCCGCCGCACCCGCGCCAGCTCGCCGGTCAGATGCAGATTGCGATCGGCCACCTCGTTGAAGACCGCCGCGATCTCCGACACCACGCCGTCCCCGGACACCGTCAGCCGTTTACGGAAGTTCCCGTCGCGCATCGCCACGAGAGCCGCCAGCAGGCGGTTCAGGGCAGCGGTGTCCACCTCGGTGACACCGCCGCTCCTGCCCAGGGACGGTCCGCCCTTCGCGCGCGTCTTCGTGCCACGCGTCGCTGCGCCAGACTCCACTGTGTCCCTCCCGGGGGATCGACCCTTACTGCCGTATGCGGCCGCTTCGGCCCGGCACGCCGGTCATCGGCGTACCGGATGCGTCCGCGTACCGGTTACTGCTGCGTATTTCTGCCAGACGAGATCCGGCCACACCAAGGGCTGCTGCCCGTCGTACACGGAACACACGCGATGCGACCCGACCTTCATCAGAAGCTTGCCCAGTGTTTCACCCTGCCCGAACCAGGCCATAACAGTTCGGCAGCTTCGCACATCGTCCGCACACCCTGGGGGGTAAACACCGGCGACCGGCATCCGCTCGGACCGCGAAGGTAAGTAACCTTGCATCCGGCTGTCCAGCCGCACCGGTCCCGACCGGCCTGGGCGGTGGCACGAGAACGAGCGGGCATCGGAGGGGCGGCCGCAGACCATGACCACCGGACTGATTCCCGGGGGACAGACCCCGGAGCCGCGGCCGACCGACCCGCAGATGCCACAGCAGCAGCGGCACGACCCGGCCGGCCGGTCAGCCCCGCACGACGACAACCGGCCGAGGAGTTCTGTGATCACCGCGCGCGCGGCCGCCAGTTTCGAGCCCGTCGGACGATCCGTGGCGACCGCCCGGGCCTTCGTCCGCGACACCCTCCAGGGCTGGGGCTTCGCCGACATCGTCGACGACGCCGTCGTCCTCACCAGCGAACTGGTCACCAACGCGGTCGTGCACGCCGGTACCCACGCCGAGGTGCTCTGCCTGCGCACCGAGGACGGTGTGCGCATCGAGGTCTCCGACCACTACCCCGAGCGCGAGGTCCCGCTCCAGACCTCCGCCCACCCGATGGCGGGCCCCGACCGCGAGGGCGGCCGCGGCCTCCAGCTCTGCGCGGCCCTCGCCACCCGCTGGGGCGTCGACTACACCCCGACGCACAAGCACGTCTGGTTCCAGCTGAACCTGCCCGAGCGACCGGTCGGCACCCGCACCGCGGGCCCCGCGCTCCCCACGGACCTGCTCCCGCTGGCCGACGGCCGGGTCCGCGTCGCCGTCCTCCAGGTCGACCGCAAGGGCGCCATCACCGCCTGGAACGAGGACGCCGAGGAGCTCTTCGGCCACCCCGCCGTCGAGGCCATCGGCAGGCCCCTCACCGAACTCGCCGCCTGGCCGCACACCCCGGGCACCGGCACCGGCGTCGCCGAGGCCCTCCGGCTCTCCCGCTGGGAGGGCAGTTACGGCATCCGCGGCGCCGACGGCCGGGTCGTCCAGGTGTACGCCTCCCACCTCAGGGTCCGCGACACCGGCGGCGAGCCCTCCACCGTCTGCCTGCTGGTGCGCGACCACGAGCGGGCCGTGCTGCAGACGCCCGCGCGGGTCCCGGCCGGTGACCAGGGCAGCGCGCAGGACGGCCAGAACACCGACCCCTTCGAGGTGTTCATCGGCTCCCCCGCCCCGGACGACCTGGACGGACTGCTCCAGCGCACCGTGGAGCGCGCCCGTGACATGCTCGACGGCGACTCCGCGTTCCTGCTGCTGGCGACCGACGACGAGACCGAGCTGGAGGTCCGCGCGTCCACCGGGCTGCCCTCCGCCCGCCAGCGTTTCGCCCGGGTCCCCGTGGAGGCGGGCCCCGGCCGCTACGGCTCGGCGCGCATGCCCGCCGTGCACGACGACCTCAGCGCCGTCCCCGGCGCCGTCCCGCTGCTGACCGGCACCGGCATGCGCTCGGTCGTCACGGTTCCGCTCAAGGTCGAGGGCCGTCTCACCGGCTCCCTCGGTGTCGCGGCCGAGGCACCGGGCCGCTACTCCAACGAGGAGGCGCTGCGCCTTCAGTTCGCCGCCGACCGGATCGCCCTCGCCGTGGAGTCGGCCCGCCTGGGCGAGCTGGAGCGGCTGCGCCGCGGTTCCCTGAGCTTCCTGGTCGAGGCGTCCGATCTGCTGGCCGGCACCCTGGACCGCGACCAGACGCTGGCCCTCATGGCCCAGATGACGGTTCCGACGCTGGCCACCTGGTGCGCGGTGTACACCATCGCCGACCAGGCCTCGGAGCCGTACCTGTCGTACGTCCTGCACGAGGACGAGGAACTCATCGACGGCATCAAGTCGTTGCTGGCCAAGGTCGCCCCGCCGGATCCGGTGCCGACGCCCGGCGCCCGCGTCTGGACGGTCCCGGGCGAGGTCGCCCACCAGGCCGCCCTGCGCACCTCCATGCGCACCCTGGGCCTGGCGGGCGGACCCACGCACCGGGTCGCCGCGGGTATCGGTCCGACCCTGGCGACGGCTTCCGCCGTCGGCGGCGAAACGGTCGTGCTGCCGCTGGTCGCCCGCAACCGGGTCATCGGCATGCTGGTGCTCGGCAAGCCCACCGACGAACACTTCCGTCAGGAAATCCTGGAGCTGGCCGAGGACTTGTCCCGCCGGGCCGCCCTGGCCCTGGACAACGCCCGTCTGTACTCGGAGCGCACGGCCATCAGCCAGGCCCTCCAGCGCAGCCTGCTGCCGCCGGGCACCCCGGACATCGAGGGCGTCGAGGTGGAGGTCATCTACCGCGCGGCCGGCGAGGGCAACGAGGTGGGCGGCGACTTCTACGACCTGTTCCCCATCGGCAACGGCGCCTACGGCTTCGCCATCGGCGACGTCTGCGGTACGGGTCCCAACGCGGCGGCGGTGACCGGCCTGGCCCGGCACGCCCTGCGTCTGCTGGCCCGCGAGGGTCTCAGCGGCCCGGCGGTCCTGGAGCGGCTGAACTCCGCCATTCTGGACGAGGGCGACCGCAGCCGTTTCCTGACGCTGCTGTACGGCGAGATGCGCCCGCAGGAGGACGGCAGCGCCGAGTTGAAGGTGGTCTGCGCCGGCCATCCGCTCCCGCTCCGGCTGCGCCAGGACGGCACGGTGACTCCGGCCGCCGAACCCCAGCCGCTGCTGGGCGTGATCGAGGACCTGGAGCTGTACGAGGAGACGGTCACCCTTGATCCCGGTGATGTGCTGCTCTGTGTCACGGACGGCGTCACCGAACGCCGCGAGGGCACGCGGATGCTGGGCGACGACGGTCTCGCCGATGTCCTCACGACCTGCACGGGTCTGACGGCGGGTGCGGTCGCGGCCCGCATCATGCGCGCGGTGGAGCGTTTCGCGTCGGATGCCCCGTCGGACGACATGGCGATTCTGGCGATGCGGGTCCCGGGAATCCACAAGGACGCCTGAGGGCATACGAAAAGACCCCGCCCGGATGGGCGGGGTCTTTTTCGCGGAGCCCCCAAACGGAATCGAACCGTTGACCTTCTCCTTACCATGGAGACGCTCTGCCGACTGAGCTATAGGGGCCTGTCGTTTCGGAGGTTTCCCTCGCGGCGACAAGAAAACTGTACCCCGAAGTGGCCTGACTTCCCAAATTCGTTCGGCGGGCGGTCAGAAGGCGGGCTGGAGGAGTCCGCCGAGGGCGTTGCAGGCGGCGGCGATCCGCTGCATCTCACGCTTCGTCAGGGCGGCTTCGACGGGCAGTGCGAGGGTTTCGTCGGCGGCCAGCTCGGTCTGCGGCAAGGACACGCACCGGCGGAATTCCGGCAGCCGGTGCACGGGTGTCTTCACCGGTACCCGGCAGTCGACGCCCTTGGTCCGCAGGGCGCGTGCGAAGGCGTCCCGGTCCGGCCGGCCGTTGCCGGGGACGCGTACGACGTACTGCTGGTAGGTGTGTCCGTCACCGCCGTCGGGGGTGCGTACGCCCTTCAACTTGGCGTCGAGGTAGGCGGCCCGCTCCCGGCGCTGTGCCGTCTCGTCGTACGGCGCCTCGGATTCGCCCTGCTCCAGGACCAGCAGCTGGTGCCGTTGTCCGAGGGCGTGCATCCGTCCGATGTCGGCCCGCCGTCCGAAGCGGTGGACGACGACGACGGCCGCGGTGCGGCGGGTCAGGACCGCTTCCACCGCCGCCGGATCGAGGCAGTAGGTGACGGGGTCTATGTCGGCGAACACGGGGAGCGCGCCGGCCCGGGTGACGGCCTCGGCCACCTCGACGTTCCCGAAGGCCGGTACGACGACCTCGTCACCGACTCCGACGCCGGCCGCCCTGAGCATTTCGGAGGTTCCCATGTGAGGGATGCTGAGCGCGCAACGTGAACGACACGTTACGCACAACAGAAAAAGGCCGGACCCCGAACCGAAGTTCAGGATCCGACCTCTTCTAAAAGGAGTTCGGCGGCGTCCTACTCTCCCACAGGGTCCCCCCTGCAGTACCATCGGCGCTGTGAGGCTTAGCTTCCGGGTTCGGAATGTAACCGGGCGTTTCCCTCACGCTATAACCACCGAAACACTATGAAACTGACAACCAGCACAATGGTTGTTCGTGGTTTCAGAACCAACACAGTGGACGCGAGCAACTGAGGACAAGCCCTCGGCCTATTAGTACCGGTCACCTCCACCAGTTACCTGGCTTCCAGATCCGGCCTATCAACCCAGTCGTCTACTGGGAGCCTTACCCCATCAAGTGGGTGGGAGTCCTCATCTCGAAGCAGGCTTCCCGCTTAGATGCTTTCAGCGGTTATCCCTCCCGAACGTAGCCAACCAGCCATGCCCTTGGCAGAACAACTGGCACACCAGAGGTTCGTCCGTCCCGGTCCTCTCGTACTAGGGACAGCCCTTCTCAAGACTCCTACGCGCACAGCGGATAGGGACCGAACTGTCTCACGACGTTCTAAACCCAGCTCGCGTACCGCTTTAATGGGCGAACAGCCCAACCCTTGGGACCGACTCCAGCCCCAGGATGCGACGAGCCGACATCGAGGTGCCAAACCATCCCGTCGATATGGACTCTTGGGGAAGATCAGCCTGTTATCCCCGGGGTACCTTTTATCCGTTGAGCGACGGCGCTTCCACAAGCCACCGCCGGATCACTAGTCCCGACTTTCGTCCCTGCTCGACCCGTCGGTCTCACAGTCAAGCTCCCTTGTGCACTTACACTCAACACCTGATTGCCAACCAGGCTGAGGGAACCTTTGGGCGCCTCCGTTACCCTTTAGGAGGCAACCGCCCCAGTTAAACTACCCATCAGACACTGTCCCTGATCCGGATCACGGACCCAGGTTAGACATCCAGCACGACCAGACTGGTATTTCAACGACGACTCCACAACCACTGGCGTGGCCGCTTCAAAGTCTCCCAGCTATCCTACACAAGCCGAACCGAACACCAATATCAAACTGTAGTAAAGGTCCCGGGGTCTTTCCGTCCTGCTGCGCGAAACGAGCATCTTTACTCGTAGTGCAATTTCACCGGGCCTATGGTTGAGACAGTCGAGAAGTCGTTACGCCATTCGTGCAGGTCGGAACTTACCCGACAAGGAATTTCGCTACCTTAGGATGGTTATAGTTACCACCGCCGTTTACTGGCGCTTAAGTTCTCAGCTTCGCCCCACCGAAGTGAAGCTAACCGGTCCCCTTAACGTTCCAGCACCGGGCAGGCGTCAGTCCGTATACATCGCCTTACGGCTTCGCACGGACCTGTGTTTTTAGTAAACAGTCGCTTCTCGCTGGTCTCTGCGGCCACCCCCAGCTCAGACCGTAAAGATCATCACCAGGTGTGGCCCCCCTTCTCCCGAAGTTACGGGGGCATTTTGCCGAGTTCCTTAACCATAGTTCACCCGAACGCCTCGGTATTCTCTACCTGACCACCTGAGTCGGTTTAGGGTACGGGCCGCCATGAAACTCGCTAGAGGCTTTTCTCGACAGCATAGGATCATCCACTTCACCACAATCGGCTCGGCATCAGGTCTCAGCCGTACGCAAGGCGGATTTACCTACCTTGCGGCCTACACCCTTACCCCGGGACAACCACCGCCCGGGATGGACTACCTTCCTGCGTCACCCCATCACTCACCTACTAACCGCTTGGTTCAGCGGCTCCACCACTCCCCTTTGCCCGAAGGCTCCAGGGCGGCTTCACGGCCTTAGCATCACGATGCTCGATGTTTGACGCTTCACAGCGGGTACCGGAATATCAACCGGTTATCCATCGACTACGCCTGTCGGCCTCGCCTTAGGTCCCGACTTACCCTGGGCAGATCAGCTTGACCCAGGAACCCTTAGTCAATCGGCGCACACGTTTCTCACGTGTGAATCGCTACTCATGCCTGCATTCTCACTCGTCAACCGTCCACAACTACCTTCCGGTGCTGCTTCACCCGGCAGACGACGCTCCCCTACCCATCACAACACCCGTTAGGGCTATATGCTGCAATGACACGACTTCGGCGGTACGCTTGAGCCCCGCTACATTGTCGGCGCGGAATCACTAGACCAGTGAGCTATTACGCACTCTTTCAAGGGTGGCTGCTTCTAAGCCAACCTCCTGGTTGTCTGTGCGACTCCACATCCTTTCCCACTTAGCGTACGCTTAGGGGCCTTAGTCGATGCTCTGGGCTGTTTCCCTCTCGACCATGGAGCTTATCCCCCACAGTCTCACTGCCGCGCTCTCACTTACCGGCATTCGGAGTTTGGCTAAGGTCAGTAACCCGGTAGGGCCCATCGCCTATCCAGTGCTCTACCTCCGGCAAGAAACACACGACGCTGCACCTAAATGCATTTCGGGGAGAACCAGCTATCACGGAG